>JAOADF010000123.1 GCA_026417425.1 Dictyoglomaceae bacterium | reverse complement strand
GTTTCTTGGATAGATCAGATAAAGAACCATCTCTTGCTCTTCTTACTGTTTTTCTTGATATGCCAAGGATTTTAGCAGTTTTAGAGACATTTCCATTATTTTTTTCTAAGACTTTTCTTACAGTTTCTCTTGCAAATTTAGGATTGAGAGGGCAGCCTCAATCCTTTCTATTTTCTTTACCTCTTCTTTCTCTCTTCCTTCTCTATTCTCTCTACTATTACTATACTGGTACCTATCTCCATACCTATCTGCTCGATCGGTCCGATCAGAACTTGACAAAAATTTATCTTTCTATTATGATATTTATGCTATGTGGAGTAGAGGAATTGAAAACTTTATACCTTATTTATAGGTAGAGATATAAATTCAAATTCCGCTCTACTCTTCATAGAAATTTTTTAAAAATTCTGGTATAATGCTTAACAAAGGGGTCGTGGTGTAGCCCGGTTTAACACACCTGCCTGTCACGCAGGAGACCGCGGGTTCAAATCCCGTCGACCCCGCCATTATTTCATAAAACCTAAACCATCTAATATTTGACATAAGAGTTAATAGAAATCTATAATTAATACTAAAATTTAAAAGCCGGTGTAGCTCAGCAGGTTAGAGCAGCCGATTCGTAATCGGCAGGTCGCCGGTTCGAATCCGGCCTCCGGCTCCATAAAATTTAAATATGAAAGAGATAGGTAAAGTAATAAATAAAAAAGGAAATATAGTTACTGTTGAATTAACTCCTTCACCTTTATGTGTCTCATGCTCTTTATGTCATAGAGGGAATAATAAAAAATTTTTATTAGAAGCAATAAATCAATGTTCTGCGGATGTGGGAGATATAGTATCTATAGAAATTCCAAGATCTTCATACTATAAAGCTACATTATTAATTTATATCATCCCTCTGCTCTTTTTTCTTCTTGGTGTTTTCATTGGATATTTTGTTATTAGTAATAGTTTGAATAAAGATCCTCAGTTATTAGGTTTAGTATTAGGAATCTTGGGAATAAGCCTTAGTTTTATATTTATAAGACTTTTAGATAAAAAAATTCAACGGAAATCTCCGGACAAATTTTTCCCTATAGTGAAAGACATTGTTCAAAGATAATTTTACTCCTCCTAATGGTTGGAAATTAGTAAAAGTCTTACCTAATTATATAATAGGTGAGTTAGTAGAAGAGTTCTTAAAATCTGAGGGCTTCCATCCAAGACTTATTTCTTCTGCAATTCCATACACTGATCCCATATATATGGGACGAGGAATTCCTGTGTACTTAATTGTCCCAGACGAAGAATATATAGAGGTAATAAAAGTTTTAGAAGAATCTGAAATTGAATAAATGAGGTGATAATTATGGAGAATTATATTGAAAAATTAAGGAAGACTAAATTAGTAAGCTATACTTTAGCCTTAACAAGTACTAAAGAAAAGAATAAAGCTTTAGAAAAAATTGCAGAAAAAATAGAAAAGAATATGGAAAAAATATTAGAAGAAAATACAAAGGATATGGAAAGAGGAAAACAAAAAGGATTAAGTAGAGCTTTACTAGATAGAATTTTTATAAATGAAAAAAGAATAAAAGATATTATTAAAAGTATAGAAGATGTTATTAGACTGCCTGATCCTGTGGGAGAAGTTATATCCATGCAAAAAAGACCTAATGGGATCTTAGTAGGACAAATGAGAGTCCCCCTGGGAGTAATTTTCTTAATTTATGAAGCGAGACCAAATGTGACTGTAGATGGTGCCATATTAGCAATTAAATCTGGAAACTCTATAGTATTAAGAGGAAGTGCTGATGCATTATTTTCTAATATTATTCTGGGAAAAATAATGAGAGATGCATTAAAAGAAACAACAATTCCTGAAGATGTGATTCAGGTAATTGAATCACCTGAGCATGAAGTTGTGGAAGAAATTCTTAAGATGAGAGATTATATTGATGTTGTCATTCCTAGAGGAAGTGCTAGCTTCATTAAATATGTAATAGATAATGCAAAGGTTCCTGTTATTGAGACTGGAGCTGGAAATAATCATATTTACGTAGATGAAGAATCTAATTTTGAAATGGCTGAAGAAGTAATATTTAATGCAAAGGTTCAAAGACCATCAGTTTGTAATGCTATAGAGAAAATTCTCATACATAAGAATATTGCAGAGGATTTTCTTCCAAGAATCTATAATAGATTAAAATCTGCTGGAGTAGAAATTAAAGGATGCTCAGAAACAAGAAAAATTTTACCTGAAATTAAAGAAGCTACAGAAGAAGATTGGTATACTGAATATTTGGATCTTATTATTGCAATAAAGATTGTTGATTCCATAGATTCTGCTATTGAACATATAAATAAGTATAATACAAAGCATTCTGAAGGAATTATTACAAATAACTATCAAAAGGCATTGACCTTTTTGAAAAAAGTTGATGCTGCTGCTGTTTATGTAAATGCATCAACAAGATTTACCGACGGAGGGGAGTTTGGTTTAGGATCAGAAATTGGAATTTCCACTCAAAAACTCCATGCAAGGGGACCAATGGGACTAAAGGAACTTACAACTACAAAATATATTATTTTGGGGGAAGGTCAAATAAGAGAATAAGAGGTGCTTTCTATGATAGGAATTATTGGTGGAGGCATGATGGGAGAAGCAATAATTTCTGGAATTTTAGATTCTAAAATATATTTCCCTTCTCAAATTTTCGTTTCAGAACCAATTAAAGAAAGAAGAGATTATTTGAAAAACAAATATGGAATAAATATTAAAGAGAATAACTTAGAAGTAATTGATAATTGTAAAATATTAATTCTTTCTGTAAAGCCTCAAAATATTGAAGAGGTTTTAAAAGAGATTACTTTGAAGGTAAAAGAGGATCAAATATATATATCTATTGCTGCTGGTGTACCTTTGAATTATCTGGAAAAATATCTTTGTAGATCAAAAAGTGTTTTTAGAGTTATGCCTAACTTACCTTTAATTGTTAAAAAAGGTGCAATTGCTATAACAGGTAATAAATATACAGAAGAAGATATAAAAAAAGTTAAAGAGATTTTTGCAAATTTAGGAGAAATCTGGGAAATTCCTGAAAAATACTTTAATATTATTACTGCATTAACAGGAAGTGGACCAGCTTTTGTATCTTTAATTTTTCAAGGTTTTACATTAGCTGGAGTTAAAAAGGGTATTCCTTATGATTTAGCTAAAGAATTAACCCTTCAACTTTTTTTAGGAGTGATCGAATTAATTAAAGAAAGAAACTTATCCTTTGAGGATTTAATAAAAAGAACAAGTTCAC
Source organism: Dictyoglomaceae bacterium (assembly GCA_026417425.1). Next base: position 35,485 of record JAOADF010000123.1, on the reverse strand, counting down.
CTGGTGGAACTACTATAATGGGATTAGAAAAATTATATTCAGAAGGAATAATAGGAGTAATTATAGAGTCTATATCTAAAGCAGAGGAAAGATCAAGGGAGATAGAAGAAATTTTTAAGGAGGTGTAAAACATGAAGAGAGAGAAAGGAGTATGGCAGGTTTTATTAGCTATATTTATTATTGGAGCTTTATTAGGAGGTCTAATAGGAACTTTGGGAGGATATTATTTAATTAAAAAAGAAAATTCTAAAGAAAATCTTTCATCTAATTATAATAATATTGTACAAACTCAAGAAGTTTATATTCCAAAAAGTTTAGATACCTTTGAAAGAGATATTGTCTCCATGGTAAATAAAGTTATGCCTGCAGTAGTAAATATAAGTACTGTAACTTTAGTTGAGGATTTTTTCTTTGGAATCACACCTATTCCAGGGGTAGGTTCAGGATTTATTATTGATCCTAAAGGATATATAATTACCAACTATCATGTTGTGGAAAGAGCAAGAAAAATTGATGTAACTCTTGCTGAAGGTAAAAAATATCAAGGAAGATTAATAGGATATGATAAGAGATCAGATTTAGCAGTAATAAAGATTGACGGCGATAATTTCCCCTATTTACCTTTAGGAAATTCTGACAATTTACAACCAGGACAATTTGCAATTGCCATCGGAAACCCATATGGACTTAACAGAACAGTAACCCTTGGAATAGTTAGTGCTTTAGATAGAACAATAGTGGAATCAAGTGGGGTAAGGTTGGAAAATCTTATTCAAACTGATGCTGCCATAAATCCTGGGAATAGTGGTGGACCTTTATTGAACATTAAGGGAGAAGTAATTGGGATTAATACTGCAATTCAAAGCAATGCTCAGGGTATAGGATTCGCAATACCAATAAACAAGGCTAAGGTAATAGTAGATAAATTAATTAAGGAAGGAAAAGTTACATATCCTTGGATTGGGATAAGAGGTTATGCAATAGAAAAAGAATATTTAAATTATATAAAATTTTCTGTTGAAAAAGGCGTAGTAGTAGCTGAAGTCGTTCCAGGGAGTCCAGCAGATAAGGCAGGACTAAAAGGTGGTTATAGACAAATATACATAGATAATACACCATTAGTAGTTGGGGGAGACATAATAATTAAAATTGATGGGAAATCTGTGGAAACTATGGAGGAATTAAGGGCAGAGGTTCAAAAAAGAAAGGTTGGGGATTGGGTAACTTTAACTTATATAAGAGATGATAAGGAATATAATGTAAAAATACAACTTTCTCCTATGCCTGAGAATATTTACTGAAGTGAGTATAAAAATAATATTAGTAGGTAAGTTAAAAAATGAATTTATTATTAATGGTGTAGAAGAATATGTTAAAAGAATAAAAGTCTATTCAAAGATAGAAATTATAAATATTCCAAATCTCACAAATCTTCCTCCTCCCCAAGCTTTATTAAGGGAGGAGGAATTGATTAAAAAACACATTAAAGATTCCTATATTATATTATTAGATAAAGATGGTATTTTATTAAATTCTTATGAATTTGCTGATAAAATAAAAATCTTTTATGAAAGACAAAAAGAATATTGTTTATCTTTCATAATTGGTGGAATTTTTGGGCTTTCAGAAAATCTTAAAGAAACTGCAAATTTATTATTATCTTTATCAAGATTTACCTTTACTCATGAATTTGCTCTTCTAATATTATTGGAACAGATTTATAGAAGTTTTAAAATCATGAAAAATGAGCCTTATCATTATTAAAGTTTTCTTCTCAGGAATATAAAAGAAACAAATAGGAAAACAATATTCCCAAGCCATGCTCCCACAATTGGAGAAAGAATTCCAGCCTTTGCTAAAGATCTTCCAATAGAAAATATTATGTAATAGACAAAAATTGTAATAACACTAAGACCAAAACTTAAAGATCTCCCACCTTTTTTAGTTTGTAAGCCTAAACCTAAAGCTAAAAGGGCAAAAATAGGGCATGTAAAGGGTAATGCGAATCTTATATAGAACTCTGTCCAGAGATTTACTAAGCTTATACCGCTTCCTTGAAATAATCTTATTTGGTCAATAATTTCCCATATGGACATCTCGTTTATGGGTTTTATTGACGGAATAATTTGATTTGGATTTCTATTTAAAATCACTTTTTTTTCTTCAAACTTTCCCTGTAAGACCATGTCTCCAAAAGAATTCAAAACATAAATTTTTCCTTCATAAAAGATCCATCCTTGATTAAGATACCATTTTGCCTTTTTTGCTGTGATTATCTCTTTAACATCATCTTTTATTATTTGAATTATAAGAGCATCATTAATCTCCTGATTTTGAGGAGAAAATTTTTTAAAAAAATAAAAATTATTATTATCTTTAAAGAATACATCTTCTTTATCTGGAATAGGAATTGATTTTGAGATTGCCCTTTGATATAAAATCTTTTCTTGCTCTATAGCCTTAGGAGATATTATTTCGTTAAAATAGAACATAAGAAATAAAACCCCAAAGGAAAAAATAAGTAAGGGTGGAAGAAAATTTGATAAGCTTGCTCCAGAAGCTTTCATTGCTGTGATCTCTCCTCTTTCAATAAATTGACCAATTATGTATATAACTGCTAAGAATATCGCCATGGGAAAGGTATAGGTCAGATATGGAGGAATTTTTAAGATAAAGATTCTTAAAGCAATTACTATTTCTATAGATCTACTTATAATAAGATCCATGATCTCAAATAGAGGAGAAACTATAAGTATAGAAGTAAATAAAAAAATTCCAAATATAAAAATAGGAATAAAACTTTTTAAGAAATATCTATTTATTATTCTCAATTAAGAGGGCTTATCTAAAATAACAATAGTCGCCCCTTCACCTCCCTCTAAAGGATCCGCAGTATAAAATTCCTTAACATAATTAACAGTAGATAAATATTCATGAACTGCCTTCTTTAATTTTCCAGTACCTCTTCCATGAATAATTCTTACTCGAGGAAGACCAGCTAAGAAAGCATCTTCTAAGTATTTTTTTAATATCTCTAATCCTTCATCCACAGTCAATTGTCTAATGCTAATTTCCATGGGAACATATTTTTTTCTTTCCACTTTAACAAAACTTGGAACTATTATATCCTTTTCTTCAGTTGATCTTTCTAAGTCTTTAAAGGATACATTTACTCTTAAAATTCCTACCTGAACCAGAGCAGTTTCTTTCTCCCCATCAATATCTAAAATAATCCCTTCCTTATTAGAGTTTCTAATCTTAACTTTTTCACCAATATGAGGAATATATATTTCTTCTTGTTCTTCTTTTTTCTTTCGAATCTGTAAGGATAATTCTTTAATATCTTTTTGAATTTTCTGAGCATTTTGCATAGAAATAGATTCTTCTTGAAGTTTCCTTATAATTTCTTTAACCCTTTCTTCTAATTGACTAATTTCCTTCAATAACTTATTAGTCTCTTTATTTCTTAATAATTCTTTTTCTTCTAAAATCTTGCTTTTTTCTTTTTCTAAATTTATTCTTTCCATTTCCAAATTCTCTCTTATTTTATTTAATTCTTCATGTTCTTTTTGAAGTTTTTGTTTTTCTTTCTGGAGTTCTTCTATTAAGTCTTCAACTTTAATTTCATTGGATGAGAGAAAGCTATATGCTCTATCTATTATTTTTTGAGATAATCCCAACCTTTTTGCTATTTTTAATGCATTACTTTTTCCCGGAATGCCTAAACTGATTTTATATAAGGGTCTTAAAGTTTCTTCGTCAAAATCCATTGATGCATTTTCCATACCTTCATACTTTGTGGCAATTATTTTAAGCTGAGGATAATGAGTTGCTATAACATTTATGATACCTTTTGAATGAAAGTACTCAAGAAGAGCTAAGGCAAGAGATGATCCTTCCTGAGGATCCGTTCCTGCCCCCAACTCATCCAATAAAATAAGAACATTTTCATTCTTATCATTATTTTCTAAATATTCAACCATTTCAATAATATTTGTAAGATGGGAAGAGAAAGTACTTAAGTTTTGCTCTATACTTTGTTCGTCACCTATGTCTAAAAAGATTCTATCAAATATTCCTAAAAAAGTTCCATCCTTCGCAGGCACAGGAATTCCTGCTTGATTTAAAAGGATAAAAAGTCCAATGGTTTTTAATGTAACTGTTTTCCCTCCAGTATTAGGTCCAGTAATTACTAATGTGTTAAATTTTTTTCCTACCTCTAAAGAAATGGGAACAGCTCTTTCTCCTAAAAAAGGATGTCTTGCATCTCTTAATATAATTATTGGTTTTTCAGTTATTTCAGGTAAAATACATTTATACTTTTCAGCCCATCGTAGTTTTGCATAAACAAAGTCAAGATATGAAGTAATTTCTAAATTTTCTAAAATTTCCTTCTCATGTGAAAGTACTAAAGTTGTTAGTCTTCTTAAAATTCTTTCTATCTCTTTCTTTTCTTCTATTTCTAAAATACTTAATTGATTATTAAGCTCCACCAAAGGTAAAGGTTCTATATAATAGGTTAAGCCAGATGTTGACTGATCATGGACAATTCCATTAAGACGATTTCTAAACTCCTGTTTAACTGGAAGAACATACCTCCCATGCCTTATAGTAATTATTGACTCCTGAAGAAAATTTTTCCATTCCTTTTGAAGAAAATGTTCCGCAGTTTCTTTTATCTTTTGATGAGTTTTAAATATTTTATTCCTTATATTTTTTAATTCAGGAGAAGCACTATCCAATATCTCTCCATTTTGAATGCATTTTCTTATCTCTGATAAAAGAGGAGATAGAATATGAATAATTTTTCCCCAAAGATTATTAGCTAAATTTTTAGCTTTTTCTTGATAATCTCTTACTCTCTTCCATGTATCTAAAGTAGAAACAATATCTTCAAACTCTTCTGGAAATATTATTCCTCCAATTTTTCCTTTCTCTAAATATTTCCTTATATCCTTAATGCCTAAAAAAGAAGGAAATCCCAATTCATATATAGTTCTAAAAGCTTCCTTATTTTCTTTATGCCATTTTTCAATTTGAAAAAATTCATTTATTGGAACAAGAGAAAGAATTTTTTCCTTTCCAAGTGAAGTTTCAGCGTATTTTGAAATCTCATTAACTATTTTCTCCCATTCCAATATTTTTAAGACTTTTTTCATTTTACTCTTAAAAAGACTCCTATTTCCCTAAGTTTTAGAAGAATTTTCTCAATTAATGAATCTACTTCTTTATCAGTTAAAGTATGATCTAAAGATAAGAAGAAAAGAGAAAAGGCTAAGCTCTTATATCCCTTCTCAATTTTTTCCCCTTGGTATACATCAAAAAGTTTTATTGAATAAAGAGTTTCTCCTGATGACTCCTTAATTAATTTCTCCACATCTTTTGCAGGAATCTTTTCGGGAACTAAAAGAGCTAAATCTCTTTTTACACCTGGATATAAAGGTAATGGTTTAAATTTTGGTCTCTCTTTTATATTAGGTAGAAGTTCCAAATTTATTTCTCCATAATATACTCTTTCCCTTAAATCATAGTTTTGTATAATAAGAGGATTAACTTCTCCTATAAAACCAACAGTTTTATCTTTTATTAAGATGATTCCTTGCCTTGCAGGATGTAGAAAGGTAAAATTACCTTTTTCTATATTTAATTCTTCTCCCCATATCTCCTCTAAAATATTTTCAAAAATTCCTTTTAAATCATAGAAGTCTACTTTTAAAATATCTGAGGAAATATTCCAGGATGATAGGAACCATTCTCCACTAAGAAGAACTCCTAAGTGTTTTTCCTCTTTATACTTTTTGTCTTCTTTCAAGAATATCTTTCCAATTTCAAATATAAATATATCTTTCTTTTGTTTATTTGAATTTATTTGGGCAACTTTTAAGAGACCTGGAAGCAAAGATGTTCTCAAAATACTATTTTCCTCACTTAATGGATTTGAAAGATATATATAATTATTAAAGGGTTCTATATCTAAAATTCCTGAGTTTTCATAGTCTTTTAGAGATATAAAGCTATAATTAATAACCTCTGTCAATCCAATAGAAGTTAGAATATTTTTAATCTTCTTTTCAATCAACTCTTCTTCTAAGGATGGTTCCACAATTATACCCTTTTGTATTGGCAATGTAGGAATATTATTATAACCATAAAATCTTGCAATTTCTTCTATCAAATCAATCTCTTCTTTTATATCTTGTCTATAAGAGGGAATTTTCACTTCTAAAATAGGATTATGAGAGATTACTTGGAATCCAATTCTTAAAAGCTGATTAACAATTTCCTCTTCTTTTAATTCGGTTCCTAGAACTTTATTTACCCTTAATGGTCTTAGAAAAACTTTATTTTCACTGGGAAGTTCTCTATGTATATCTATCTTCCCACTAATAAGTTTTCCTTTTGCAATATCTTTGATAAGTTGCCCTGCCCTTTCTAAAATTTTTGGAGTTTGATGAATATCTACTCCTCTTTCAAATCTTAAAGATGCTTCTGTTCTTAATCCCAATTTTCTTGCGCTTCTTCTTATGTTTATAGGATTAAAATTAGCAGCTTCTAAAAGAACATTTTTTGTTTTATCAGAAATTTCAGTTTCCTTTCCTCCCATGATTCCTCCAATTCCTACAGGCTTTTCAGAATCTGCAATAACTAGTATACTTTCATCAAGAATCTTTTCCTCTCCATTAATCAATATGATTTTTTCACCTGACTTTGCTCTTCTTGCAATTAATTTATTCCCTATTAGTAGATCAAAATCATAAGCATGAAGTGGTTGTCCCGTCTCAAACATAATAAAATTTGTAATATCCACAACATTATTAATAGATCTAACTCCTATTCTTTCCAATCTCCATCTTAGCCAAAAAGGAGATTTCTCAACTTTAACATCTTTAATGAATTTTAAAGTTAATCTTGGACATAGTTCAAAATCTAAAATTTCTCCGTTAGCAAAATTTTCGATAAAATCTTCATCCTCTTTTAGCTCTAAAGGTGGAATTTTTAATGGAATATTAAAATATGCAGATAATTCCCTTGCAATACCTAAATAATTTAGACAATCTCCTCTATTTGATGGGATCTCTACCTCTAGGAGAAAATCACCATCTCCTAAATATTCACTTAGTTTTCTCCCAACTTCATATTCTTCTGGTAGAATCATAATACCTTCAGCATCATTGGATATTTCTAATTCCCATTCGGAACATAACATACCTTCAGATGGTATTTCATCAAAATACTTTAATGTTATTTTTTCTCCTTTAATCCTTGCCCCTACAGGAGCCAAAGGAACCTTTGCTCTAACAAATAAATTTTTTGCACCTGTAACAACATTCAGTATATCCTTTCCATTGAAAACTTTGCATATATAGAGATCATCCCTTGTAGGATGGGATTTTAATTCCTTAATCTCTCCAATTAAAACTTCAGACCACGACTCCCCTATTTTCAATTTTCCATCTTTATATTGATAGGATGCATATAAACCTAAATTTCTCAATGCTTTAATAATCTCATCAGGATCTATAGGATCTAAATAATCTATAAGCCATCTATATGAGATCAGCATTTTACAATTCCTCCTTCAAAATTGAGTTAAGAACCTAAGATCATTTTCATAGAAAAGTCGTATGTCTTCTATTCCGTAAATCTGCATAGCAATTCTATCAGGTCCCATACCAAAAGCAAATCCTGTATATATCTCAGGATCTATTCCTACCTCTCTAAAGACTTGAGGATGAACCATGCCACATCCTAAGATTTCCAAAACACCTGAATTACCACAAGCTTTACATCCTTCTCCTCTACAAATTCCACATTCTACATACATTTCTGCACTAGGTTCTGTAAAAGGAAAATAGCTGGGAATAAAATATACCCTTCTATCCTTTCCAAAAAGGCGATGGGCAAAAATTGTCAAAACTCCTTTTAATTCTGCAAAGGAAACATCATAATCAACTGCTAATCCTTCAATTTGAAAAAACATGGGACTATGGGTAGCATCAGGAAAATCTCTTCGATAACATTTTCCAGGAGCAACAACTCTTAAAGGAGGCTTTCTCTTTTCCATTACTCTTATTTGAACTGGGGAAGTTTGAGTTCTTAATAAATATTCTTTATCCACATAAAAGGAATCATGTGATTCTCTAACAGGATGATCTTGAGGTATATTTAAAGCTGTAAAATTATAATAATCTGTTTCCAATTCAGGTCCATAAACCACTTGAAATCCCATCTCCTTAAAAACTGAGATTATATCTTCAATAACTTGAGTTAAAGGATGAAATTTCCCAATAGGTTTTCTTCTTCCTGGTAATGTTACATCAATTTCTTCTTCCTTTAACCTTTTTTGTATAATACTAACTTTTATTCTTTTTTCCGCTTCTTCCCAAAGAGATTCTAACTCATGTTTCCACTGATTTGCTAATTTCCCCCAATATACTTTCTCCTCGGAGGACATTTTACCTAAGGATCTTAGGATATGAGATAAAAAACTATTTTTTCCTAAATATTCTCTTTTTATCTCTTCTAATTCCTTAAGATTTTCAGCCTTTTTTAATCTTTCTTTTGCATATTCAATTTTTAAAACATATTCCTCTTCTCTCATAATTTCCCCTCCACATATCTTTGTTTTTGAGCTTCAAAAAGAAAAGCGGAGCCTGCTATTGCAACATTTAATGAGTCAACCTCTTTTTTTAAGGGAATTCGAAGTCTTACAGGATTTAATTCTCTATATTTTTCAATATTTATTCCCCAAGCTTCATTCCCCAAAATTAAAAGAAAAGCTTTCTTATAATTATATTTGAAATAAACCTCTTCCCCATAGGGATCTGCAATAATAACTGGAAATCCCTTAAAAAATTCTATAATCTCTTTTATAGAAGCGATCCATATGGGAAGACGAAAAATAGAACCTGATGATGCTCTAATAACTTTATAATTATAAGGATCTACTGTATCTTCTGATAGGATTAAAGAAGAAACATATAATCCCTCGGATAATCTTATAAGAGTTCCTAAATTTCCAGGATCTTGAATTCCATCTGAATAAATTACTATAGAATTTTTTTCTTTTGATATTAATTCCCAGCGAGGTTTCAAGAATAAAGGCAACACCCCCAAAATACCTGGGGGTGTTTCTAATAAGGAAACTTTATTCATTAATGAATCCTCAATAATAGCATATGGAACAGTTGAAAGAAGTTTTTCTAATTCTTTATCTTTTTTTCCCCAAAAAGATTTAGATATATAAACTTTTTGTATGTAAATCCCACTTCTCCACGCATCCTTCAGTAATCTCCAACCTTCAACAATACATTTCCCCTTTTCTTTTCTTTTTCTTTTATCTTTAAGTTCAAATATCTCTTGTATTTCAGCATTTCTACGACTCTGGATAATCTCCATTATATAACTTGATTTACTATTTCTCTAAAAGTCTCTGGTTCTGAGACTGCAAGTTCTGCAAGAATTTTTCTATTTAATTTAATATTGTTCTTTTTCAACTTAGAAATAAAATTACTATAAGAAAGACCAAATTCTCTTACAGAGGCATTTACTCTTATAATCCAAAGATGTCGAAATTCTCTTTTCTTTCTTCTTCTATCTCTATAGGCATCATAGAAAGCTTTTATTACCGCTTGGTTAGCAATTTTAAAAATCCTACTTCTTCTGCCTCTATAACCTTTAGCTAATTTTAGGATTTTTTTATGTCTTCTTCTTGTAATATATCCACCTTTAACTCTCATCTCTCATCTCTCCTACCTTTATAAATTGTAAGGAATCATTTTTTTAACGTGCCATTCTTCTTTAATATGTCCTGGAATACTAAGTCTTCTTTTTCTTGAGCCACTCTTTTTTCCTAAATTATGTCTCATTCCTGCTTTCTTATGAAGAATTTTCCCCGTTGCGGTTACTTTAAATCTCTTCGTAGCTGAAGATCTTGTCTTTAATTTATTACTCATTTTTAACCTCCTCCAATACTGCTTTTTTAATAAGCTTTTTGGGAGCAAGCATTATGATCATAGATGTTCCTATTAATGGACCTTTCTTTTCTGCTCCTCCTAAATCCTCTATATCTTTTAGAATTCTTTCTAAAAGTTTATCACCCCATTCCTTATATATCAACTGTCTTCCTCTAAAAAGAATTATTAGTCGAACTTTATATCCTTTTTCAAGAAATTCTCTAATCTTTCTTAACTTTACTTGATAATCATGTTCTTCAATATTTGGTCTTATCTTAATCTCTTTGACTTCTATTGCTTTTTGACTCTTTTTATTCTCTTTTTCTTTTCTTGACTGTTCATATTTGAATTTTCCATAGTCCATAATCTTACAGACAGGTGGATTGGCATTTGGAGCGACTTCTACCAAATCTAAATTTCTTTCTCTTGCAATCTTTAATGCTTGTTCTATAGGCATAATTCCTAACTGCCGTCCATCTTCTCCTACTACTCTCACCTCTCTTACTCTTATTTTCTCATTAATACGGTATTCTCTTTCTATTTAAAACACCTCCCTAAAAATTTAAAATTAATCTTCTAAATAATCTTTAATTTTCTTACTTCTACTTGGATGACGCAGTCTTCTTAAAGCTTTTGCTTCAATCTGTCTTATCCTTTCTCGGGTGACATTAAATAATTTACCTACTTCTTCTAAAGTTCTTGGTTGATTGTCAACAAGACCAAACCTTAGCTTCAAAATTTCTCTCTCCCTATCAGACAATTCATTAAGAAGTTCATTTATATCATTCTTTAATGAGTTCTGGACAGCAATATCTGCAGGGCTTAAACCTTTATGTTCAACGAAATCTGCTAATCTATTATCTTCATCCTCTCCCACAGGCATCTCTAAAGAAAGAGGTTCCTGTCCCATAAGGCTTATTTCTCTAACTCTTTCAACAGGTAATCCTACTTTCTCTGCAACCTCTTCATCTGTAGGCTTCCTCCCAAGTTCTTGAGTTAATTGCCTTGTTATCTTATGAATTTTATTCATAGTTTCTACCATATGAACAGGAATACGAATAGTTCTGGCTTGATCAGCAATCGCCCGAGTAATAGCTTGTCTTATCCACCAAGTTGCATAAGTACTAAATTTAAATCCCTTACGATAATCAAATTTTTCAACTGCCTTTATTAATCCTAGATTACCTTCTTGAATGAGATCTAAAAATAAAAGTCCTCTTCCAATATATCTTTTAGCTACACTAACTACAAGTCTTAAATTCGCCTCTATTAATCTCTTCTTTGCCTCCTCATCTCCTTCTGACGCCCTTTTTGCAAGCTCTACTTCTTCTTCAGGAGTAAGTAAAGGTATTTTACCTATTTCTTTAAGATACATTTTAACTGGATCATCTAACTCTATCTCTTCAGGAATTTCTAATTCTTCCTCAATAGCTTCGGGGGGTTCCTCTTGTCTATAATCTCTAAATTCACTCTCATCAACCAACTCGTGTTCTGCAAGAAGATCTTCAATTTCATCCAGATTTTCCTCTGGATAAGGATACTCCATCAAAACCTCCTCAGGGGTTATTTTCTCAGAATATTTTTTATTTTTCATAGGATCATCTCCTTTCATATGTAATTATACTGCCTTTTCTAATTGACTTTTTAACCATTGTATTTCTTTCATTAATTCATCAATTTTTTCTTTTTCAACTCCCTCTTTTTCTTTTAAAAATAACTCTTCCTTTTTCTGTTTTATTTGTCTTCTTATTTTCTCTTTTTTAAATTCCTCCCATAAAAAGGAAATGTCTTTTTCATCTTTGTGTCTCTCTCCCATTTTTATAGCTCTTTCTAAGAATATTCTTTTATCATCTTCCCACAAATTAATAAATTCCTCTAAGGTTTTTTCTCTATCCCAAACTCTCCATTTCCTTAATACTTCTTGATAAAAGGGAAAAGAAAAATCTTCAGGGCTTAAATTCTGGATATAGGTATTATTAATTCTTAAAAGCATTAATCCTAATAATATTTCTTCCAATTGTGAAGAAACAAAAATTTTTGTAATTCCAATCTTTTTATTATTTAATCCCTCTCTCCATTGAGAAATACGTATTTTTATTTCTCTCTGCAACCCTTCCTCAGGAATTCCTAGTCTTTTACTTATATCTGGTATAAAACTTTTCACCTTTTCTTGTTGAACAAGTATATTTTTACTACGAAGAATTGAAGATGTCAATATTTCTAAAATATTTTCCAACTTTTCTTGGAGATTAGATTCTTGAGATAAAGCATGATCAATTAAGAACTCCAGAGGATCTCTGCTTTCTTCTATCAATTTTAAAAATTCTTCTCTTCCTCTCTCCCGAATAAATTCATCAGGATCTTTAAAAGAGGTAGGTAATATAAGCCATAAAATGTTAAAACCTTCCAACTCTAAAATTGAGAGAGCCCTTTTCCCTGCTTGTATTCCAGCAGGATCTTTATCGTAGCTAATTATGACATTAGAAGTAAGACTTCTTAAAAGTTTCCCTTGAGAAGAAGTAAGAGAAGTGCCTAAGGATGCTACCGTAAAATCAATTCCTTCCTGATGAAGAGAAATTGCATCCATATATCCTTCAACTAATAAAGCCTTGTTTTCTTTTTTAATTCTTTCTTTCCCCTGATAAAGAGCATAAAGAATTTCTCTCTTATTAAAAAATTCACTCTCCGAGGAATTAATATATTTAGGCTCCTCATTAGATAAAGTTCTTGCGCCAAATCCTACAATTTTTCCCTTATGATTTATAATAGGAAAAATTAATCTTCCTGCAAAAGGATCTTTCAATTCTTGTTTAATTTTATATAAAACTTTGCTCTTAATAATATCTTCTTCAGAAAAACCTTTTTTAATAAGATATCTATACAATAGAGAGGGATTTTTTGGAGAAAGACCTAATAGAAATTTATCTTGAGTTTGAGGCTTTATGTTTCTCTTTTTCAAGTAATCCCTTCCTTCACTTCCATATTTACTTTTTAAATATATTGAATAGAAATTTGCTGTTTCTTTAATTATCTCTAAAAAGATATTAAATTCTTGAACTTCTTTCTTGCTAACTTTAGGCAGTTCTAATCCGGCTACTTGAGCCAATTCCTCTAAGGCATTCATAAAAGATATATTTCGATAATTCATTATAAAAGAAAAAACATCGCCACTGGCTCCACATCCAAAACAGTGATATACTCCCTTTTCAGGACTTACATAAAAGGATGGGGTTCTTTCTGAATGAAAAGGACAAAGACCAACAAAATTTTTTCCAGATTTTTTAAGATTTACATAACGACCTATAATATCAACAATATTTATTCTTTGTTTCACATCATCAACAAAATCTTCCAAGGAGAAGGGCATTAGAAAAACCTCCAAGGTTTTGGAATATGTATTTCTTCAAATAATTCTATAGCATATCTATCAGTCATTCCCGCTATATAATCGATAATACCAGTAATTTTATCTTCTTTTGAGAAAGAAAGAGGAATCTTTGATGGGTTTTTATAAAAATATTTAAATAATCCTGTAATTAAGAACTCAACTCTTTGATTTTCTGATTTAACTTGTTGATTAATATATAACACTTCATAAAGAAATTTCCTTAATTCCTCCATAGCATCCAATATTATAGGGTCAAATTTTAAAAAAGGTGAATTTATACTATTATATACTAAATTTTGAACCATGGTGTTTATTCTCTCTCTATGAGTTCTCCCTAAAATCGATAAAACTTTTTCTGGGATTTCTTCTTCACTAATTATTTTTGCCCTTAAGGCATCATCTAAATCGTGATTAAGATATGCAACCACATCAGAGATCCGAACTACTTCTCCTTCGAGGGTTTCTGATATTCTTTTGGAATAACAAAATCTCAAATCTACCTGTCCCTTTGTATGCTGAAGGATTCCTTCTCTAACCTCATAAGTTAGATTTAATCCCTTTCCATCTTTCTCAATTTTTTCTACAACTCTTAAACTTTGTTCCGCATGGGAAAAACCTTTCAATCCATAGGACTTAGCTAAATTATCCAATACCTTTTCTCCCATATGCCCAAAAGGAGTATGTCCTAAATCATGTCCTAAAGCTATAGCTTCTGTTAAATCCTCATTCAAAAATAAAGCCCGAGCAATAGTTCTTGCTATTTGTGATACTTCTAGTGTATGGGTAAGTCTTGTCCTATAATGATCACCCTCAGGAGAAAGAAAAACTTGAGTTTTATGTTTTAATCTTCTAAAAGCCTTAGAATGAATTATTCTATCCCTATCTCTTTGAAAACAGGTTCTTATGGGACATTCTTCTTCGGTAAATATTCTTCCTTTTGAATTAACACTTAGAGTAGCATATGGGGAAAGAAATTTTTTTTCTCTTTCTTCTATCTGCTCTCGAATTAGCATTTCTGAGGGGAGAAGAATTATCTTCTCCCCTTTCATCTCACCCCTTTAAACTGTTCTATCAACAAAGGCCATTTGTTTTTGATGTTTTAATGTAGCATGAGCAGCTGCAAGTCTTGCAATGGGAACTCTAAATGGAGAGCAACTAACATAATCCAAACCAATGAGATAGCAAAATTCTATGGAAATTGGATCTCCACCATGTTCTCCACAAATACCAATTTTTAAATCTGGTCTTACTTTTCTCCCTCTCTCTACTGTCATTTTCATTAATTCTCCAACACCTTCTCTATCTAAATGTTCAAAAGGATCATATTCTAAGTATCCTTTTTCTCTATAGAAACCTAAGAACTTTCCTTCTGCATCATCTCTACTATAAGCAAAGGTCATTTGAGTTAGGTCATTGGTTCCAAAGGAGAAAAATTCTGCATTCTTTGCTAATTTGTCTGCAATAATCGCTGCTCTTGGAACTTCAATCATTGTTCCCACTTTATATTCTATATTTATATTATTCCTTTCTAAAACTTCCCTAGCAACTTTATGAATAAGATCTGCCAATTTTTCCATTTCAGTCTCTAAGCCGACAACTGGAATCATGATCTCAGGTTTTACTGGTAAACCTTCCTTAGCTATAGCAACTGCAGCTTCCATTATCGCTCTTGTCTGCATTTCGAATATCTCAGGATAAACTACTCCCAATCTACATCCTCTAAATCCCATCATGGGATTGAATTCATGTAGCCTTCTTACTGCAGAAAGTAATTTTTCTTTTTCTTCTAATTCTTTTCCAGTTATACCTTTTGCCTTCATTAATTCTACTTCTACAGTAAGATCAATTAATGGAGGTAAGAATTCATGAAGAGGTGGATCTATAAGCCTGATAGTAACTGGTTTTCCTTGCATTGCCTTAAATAGTCCTATAAAATCTTCCTTTTGTACCGGAAGAAGTTTATCTAAAGCTTTTCTCCTTGCTTCTTCAGTCTCTGCAAGAATCATTTCTTGAACTAATGGAAGTCTATCTCCTAAGAACATATGCTCTGTTCTTGCAAGACCAATACCTTCCGCTCCGTATTCAAAAGCCTTTTGAGCATCAACAGGAGTATCCGCATTAGCTCTTACTCCAATTTTTCTAATCTCATCAGCCCAAGAGAGTAATTCTTTTAGTTCTTCACTTAATGTGGGAGGGATCATTGGAACTTCTCCTAAAATTACCTCTCCAGTGGAACCATCAATAGTAATTATATCATCCTTCTTTACAACTGTATCTCCCACTTTAAACTCTTCCTTAGAAAGATCAATACGAATAGCTTCACATCCAACTACCGCAGGTTTACCCATACCTCTTGCTACTACTGCTGCATGGCTTGTCATTCCACCTCTACTTGTTAAAACTCCTTGAGCAGCAGCTAATCCACCAATATCATCAGGAGTTGTTTCTGGTCTCACAAGAATAATCTTTTCTCCTTCTTTTCCTCTCTTTTCTGCTTCTCTTGAAGAAAATACTACTCTACCACAGGCAGCTCCAGGAGATGCTGGTAGTCCTTTAGCTATAACCTTTTTTGGAGCTTCAGGATCAATTTGGGCATGTAGTAATTGATTTATTTGTTCTGGAGAAACCCTTAATATAGCTTCTTCTTTTGTTATCAATCCTTCCTTTGCCATATCTACAGCAATCTTTACTGCTGCTCTTGCTGTCCTTTTTCCGTTTCTTGTTTGAAGCATATATAATTTTCCTTTTTCAATAGTAAATTCAATATCTTGCATATCTCTATAATACTTTTCTAATAGATCTCTAACTTCTAATAATTGTTTATATACTTCTGGCATTTCTTGTGCTAATTTTGATATGGGTTGGGGTGTCCTAATACCAGCTACTACATCTTCTCCTTGTGCATTGGTCAAATACTCTCCGTAAAATTCTTTTTCTCCCGTAGATGGATTTCTTGTAAAGGCAACCCCTGTTCCACTATCATCTCCCATGTTTCCAAAAACCATGGTCACAATATTTACTGCAGTTCCTAAAGTATCTGGAATATTATGAATTTCTCTGTATTTTATAGCTCTTTCATTATTCCAAGAGTCAAATACAGCTCTTATAGCAAGTTCCAATTGAGTATATGGATCTTGAGGGAAATCCTTTCCAGTCTCTTTCTTCACTAATTCTTTATAATCTTTCACAATTTTCTTTAAAGATTCAGCAGTAAGTTCACTATCTAATTTTGCTCCCTGTTCTTTTTTATAATGTTCTAAAATCTCCTCAAAATTCTCATGAGATATACCTAAAACTACATTCCCAAACATTTGAATAAATCTGCGATAGGAATCATATGCAAATCTTTCATTATTTCCTGCCTTTGCCAAACCTTCGACAGTTTCATCATTAAGCCCAAGATTAAGAATGGTATCCATCATTCCAGGCATTGATATAGGAGCTCCCGAACGAACTGATACTAAGAGGGGATTAGAAGGATCTGCAAATTTCTTCCCAACTTTCTCCTCTATTTTTTTCAAGGCTTGAAGGACTTCATCCATAAGACCCTGGGGTAGATTTTTTCCAAGCTCCTGATATTCTTTACAGACTTCAGTAGTAATAATAAATCCAGGTGGAACAGGAAGACCAGCCTTAGTCATGTCTGCAAGACCTGCACCTTTTCCACCAAAAAGATTTCTGTTTTTACCATCTGCTTCTTCAAACAAATATACTCTCTTTTTTTCCATCCTTTCTCCTCCCAATTTTTTATTTTTAATATCTCTTCAAATTATATCATAAAGGTGATTAATTTTACTTTAACAAAATTTTAAACTTTTACAATTAAGCTCCAATCTGCAAGTTCCCAAAAAAGATTTTTGAGAGAAAAGATCAGAGATAATCTATTATCTCTTTCTTCTTTTATCTGAGACATAACCAGTACTTTATCAAAGAAACTATTAATATCTTCAACTAAATCTATTATTTCTCTACTTTTAAAAATTTTCAAATAGCTTCCTTCTTCAAAATCTTTAGTAAATTTCTCTTTAATTTCTAAAAACCTATAATAAAGCCTTATTTCTTCTTCTATTTTTAAAAATTCTTCTCTCAAGTTATTTAAAGGAATAAAATCCTTAGGAAGAATTCTTGCTAATCTATTTGCAGAAGTAAAAATTTTATCGTAAAGTTTATCATCTCTTTGTAATTCTACTAAAGTTTGCAACCTTCTCTTTACTCTCCAAATTGGATCAAATCCAAGAGATAAAACACCATTTATTAAATCTACAGGATATTCTTTTTCTAATAAAAAGTTCTTTAATCTCTGTGATAAAAAGTCTTCAGCTTTACTCCATACTTTCTCCTTATCATTATTAAATCCATAAATATACCAAGAATAATCAAATAATTTTTTAATACTTATATCGTATTCCCTTTCCCAAAGTATCTTTAAAAAGCCATTGGTTAGTCTCCTCAAACCAATGGGATCTTCAGATCCTGTTGGAAAAAGATCTAAACTAAAATATCCTGTTAAACTATCTATTCTATCGGAAATTCCCAATAAATTTGATAATAAATTAGAAGATACATTATCCTCTAAGGTCCTTGGTAAATAATATTCTCCTATAATTTCTGCAACTTCCTCTTCCTCACCAGAATTTTTTGCGTAAATTTTTCCTATTATTCCATGTAATTCCGGATACTCACTTACCATAAGAGTTCCTAAGTCTGCTTTATATAATTCCACAGCTCTTTCTAAAATTTTTCTTTCCTCTTTTTTAAAATTAAGATCATTTTCTAAAAAGAAAATAATTTTCTTAACTCGTTCAACCTTATCTTTTATTGAGCCTAATTTCTCATGGAATATTATTCCATCGAGCTTTTTTACATAATTTTGCAAGGGTTCTTTTTTATCTTCATTAAAGTAATATTCAGCATCAGAAAGTCTTGCATTCAGCACCTTCTCATTACCCACTCTAACTATATCTATATCCCTTTCTATACCATTTCTAATGCCAATAAAATAATTTACAAGTTGCCCTACACCATTTCTTAGTGGAAAATACCTTTGTTTCTTTTCCATGGT
Source organism: Dictyoglomaceae bacterium (assembly GCA_026417425.1). The sequence continues at coordinate 17,079 of JAOADF010000123.1, read as the reverse complement.
AACTTTTAGTACTATTTCTGGAAGATTTAAATATCTTTTATCAAATTCACCTAGAAAAGCGGTAGGATATTCTACAAGAAAGGTTAGCTCTTCCAATAGTTCAGGAGAGTAGTCTAAATAAAATCCCCTTTCCTTTGCTAAATTTTCTGCCCGCCTTAAAATTTCACTTTTTCTTTCTTCTTGTTCTAAAAGAATATAATTTTCTTTCATCATATGAAAATATTCCCGGGGATTTTTTATTTGTAGTCTTTTCCCTGATAAGAATCTTGGAGCATAGGAAAAATTAGATGATTTTATCCTTGCTATTTCTAAATCAATTAGATCTTCTCCATAAAGAGTTAACAGCCATTTTATGGGTCTTCCAAAACTAAAATCCACATCCCCCCATTTCATCATCTTTGGAAACTTTATTCTTGATATAATTTCTATAATTATATTAGGCAATAATTCCTTTGTAGGTTTACCTTGGATTTTTCTTTTTAAAAAAACATAGGAACCTTTTTCCGTATTCTTTATAAAAAGCTCATCCAGTTTTACTCCATATTGTTGAGAAAACCTTATTGCAGGTTCAAGCCATTTCCCATCCTTATAAGCAACTTTTTCTGCAGGTCCTCTTATCTCTTCCTCCTGAGATTTTTGATATTCCTCTAAATCTTCTACATAAATTACTAGCCTTCTTGGAGTAGCAAATACCTTTATATTCTTGTAGGAAAGAAAATTAGCTACCAAAATGTCTTTAGTAATCTCTTGCATTTGAGAAAGAGCAGGTCTTAAAAAGCTTGCAGGCATTTCTTCAGTTCCTATCTCTAGTAACAGATCTTTAACCAATTTTTTCTTCCTCCTTCCAGAAGGTCCTTTTTAGTAGAGGAAAACCTAAGTTTTCTCGACTTTTTAAATAATTTTCTGCTGATTTATATGCAAGTTTTCTTATTCTTGATATATACTCTGTCCTTTGTACCACACTTATAGCTCCTCTTGCATCTAATAGATTAAAAACATGGGAACATTTCAATACATAATCATATGCTGGAAAGACTAAAGAAAGATTTAATAATCTTTCCGCTTCTTTCTCATATTCATTAAATAGTAATCTTAACATCTCCACATCTGCCAAAGAAAAATTATAGTGACAATGTTCTACTTCCCCTTGAAGATGAATATCCCCATAAGTAATATCTCCTTGCCAAAGGATATCTTTAAAATCATCAACTTTTTGAATATACATAGCAATTCTTTCAAGACCATAGGTAATTTCAGCAGATACTGGAAATAGATCAAAACCTCCACATTGCTGAAAATATGTAAACTGAGTGATCTCCATCCCATCCAACCAAACTTCCCAACCAATACCCCAAGCACCAAGGGTTGGAGATTCCCAGTTATCTTCAACAAAGCGAATATCATGTCTCTCAATATCTATTCCCAAATATTTCAAACTGTCGAGATAAATCGCCTGGACCTCAGGAGGGGAAGGTATCAATATTAGTTGGTGTTGATAATAATGTTGCCACCTATTAGGATTTTCCCCATATCTTCCATCAGTAGGTCTTCGAGAAGGTTCCACATAGGCTACTCTCCAGGGTTCTGGACCTAGTACTCTAAAGAAGGTAGCAGGGTTCATAGTACCTGCTCCAACTTCAATATCATAAGGTTGTTGAATTATACATTCTTGACTATGCCAAAATTCATTTAGCTTAAAAATAATTTCTTGAAAAGTAAGCATGAAAATCCTCCTATCCCATATTTTTTTCGTATTCTTTAATTAGATTTTCAAATTCAATTTTTGATAAACTTAAATTTATACTTTCTTTTAAAGACATCTCTAATATTTTATTAAGATTTTGAAGGGTAGTTAAGGAAATATATATACCAGAATAGGAACAATTTTTACAATAGACTTTATTTTCTAAGATATTTATTTGTATCATATCTTCTTCAAATATTCTATTACATTTATTACATCTTTTAGAAAATTTATTTATAAGTCCTTGAGATTGAAGATACTTTACAAAAAAAACTTCTTTAAAAAACAAGGAATTCTCTTCCCTTATTAATTTTAACATATCTAAAAATATATTAAATAAGTTCTCATCCGGATTTTCCCAAGGAGTATTTTTTTCTATTATACCTATAATATCTAAAGTGGAATTTAACTTTTCTAAATTTACTCTGATATCCCAAAATATATCTTTAATTTCCCAATTTATTAACCAATCTAAATTTCTTCTTATAACAAAATATCCAACTCCCCATGAAAAAGGTTCCATTTTTCCCCTTAATCTATTCTTTATTTTTAAAGCCCCAGGAGCTATAACATTATACTTACCTTTACTTCTTCCATATATAGTTAGAAGAAGATCTGCATCTTTTATCCTTTGGTTTTTTAAAATAATAGCTTCTTCAAAATAATACCTATTCATTTAACTCTTTCAAAATTTTAATACTTTGAGAAGTTCCTAAACGTTGTGCTCCTGCGTTTATAAAAGCAAGAGCCTGCTCTAAAGTCCTAATACCTCCTGATGCTTTAATTTTTAATTTATCTTCTGCAATCTTCTTAAGTAAAATAACATCTTGTATTTCCGCTCCTTTAGAACCAAACCCTGTAGAAGTTTTTACAAAATGTGCACCTTCCTCTTTTATAATATTAGTAATATAAATCTTCTCATCATCAGTAAGATAACAAGTCTCGATAATAACTTTAACAATTTTCCCCGAAGCAGTTTCTACTGCTTTTCTTATTTCCTCTCTAAGTATTTTCTCATTTCTATCTTTAAGTGCGGATATATTAATAACCATATCAAATTCATCTGCTCCCTTTTTGAGAAGATCTTCTATCTGAAAAGCCTTAGCTGATGGAGAATTTGAGCCGTGAGGAAAATCAATCACTGTACAGATTTTAATTTCTGAATCCTTCAATAACTTATGTACTAAAGGAACAAAATAGGGTTGAACACAGACAGACATAAAATTATATACTACTGCCTCTTTACATAGTTCCTCAATATCTTTTGCTGAGGCGTCAGGCTTTAATAATGTATGATCAATCATTTTAGCTAAAGTTTTTTTATCCACAAATGAATCCTCCTTTATTGATATCCTAATTCCCTCAAAATTTCAGGTTTCTTTCTCCACTTCTCCCTAACTTTTACCCAAAGATCTAAATAAACTTGTTTTCTAAAATATTCTTCTAATTCCATTCGAGCAAAAGTACCAATTTTCTTAAGCATATTCCCATCTTTTCCAATAATTATTGACTTTTGAGTAGGTCTTTCTACTAATATGGTGGCTCTTATATAAATTAAATTTCCATTTTTTCTTTCCGATATTTCATCCACATATACCGCAGTGGAATGGGGTACCTCCTGATAAGTCAAATGTATAATCTTTTCCCTAATTATTTCAGATATAAAGAATTTATCCGTTTGATCAGATATCATATCAGAAGGATAGAGAAATTCTCCATAGGGAGATATCTCTATAATTTTTTCTAAAAGTTCCTCTTTGTTTGTTCCATAGAGTGCAGAAATTTTAACAATTTTATCTTCTGATAATCCAAGATCCTTTAGTTTTTTCATTTTCTCTTCTATCTTCTCTCTCGATACTAAATCTATTTTATTTAAAGTAATTAAATAAGGTTTTTTCTCTTTTTTTATAATATTCAATAAAATTAGATCCTCTTTTTCTAAATCCTTTGAAGAGTCAAGAAGTAATAAAAGCACATCAGAATCATTTACAGTATCTTTTATAACACTTATCATATATTCTCCCAAAAGATGTTTTGGCTCATACCAGCCTGGAGTATCAAGAAAAATTAATTGAGCTTTATTTTCTAAAGTCAATATCCCTAAGATTCTTTGCCTTGTAGTTTGAGGTTTCTCAGCAATTATAGAAACTTTTTCTCCAACTAAAAGGTTAATAAGAGTTGACTTTCCTACATTAGGTTTTCCTAGTATACATACATATGCTAATTTTGTATTAATTTCCATAAGTTTAATCCCTTTTTAAAACAAAGTTTAAAGGTAGTAGTTCTTTTACTTTCCAGGATTTAAACTCACCCTTTTTAGGATCATATAATAAAATTTCTAAATCTAAAGAGAATTCTGCCATTACTTGCCTACAACCTCCGCAAGGGAAGAGTCCTTCTCCTTCTTTTCCTACTATTATAATTTTTGAAAATTCTCTTTCTCCCTCGCTTACTGCTTTAAAAATAGCTACCCTTTCTGCACAAATTGTTAAACCATAAGAAGCATTCTCAATATTAGTACCTAAATATACTTTACCTGATTTTGTTAAAAGAGCAGAACCTACTGGAAAATTAGAGTAAGGAGAATAAGAAAAATTTAAAGCTTTTTTAGCCATTTCCCAGAGTTCTCTATTGTCCATATTTTTTCTCCTTTAAAATTGCCTTTACAAATCCTAAAAATAAAGGATGGGGATTTAAAGGTCTTGATTTATATTCAGGATGAAATTGAGTAGCAATGAAAAATGGATGGTTGTTAAATTCTATAATTTCAATTAATTCACCATCAGGAGAAAGACCTGAAAATTTTAACCCATGTTTTTCCAATATATTTCTATAATTGTTATTCACTTCATATCTATGTCTATGTCTTTCATATACTAATTCTTTTTGATAGCATTGATAGGCTAGGGAATTTTTATCTATAACGCAAGGATAGGCTCCTAATCTCATGGTTCCACCCTTTGTCTTTATTCCCCTCTGATGAGGCATAAGATCAATCACAGGATATGAAGTATTTTCATCAAATTCTCTACTATTGGCATCTTTTAATCCAATACTTCTGGCAAATTCTATAACTGCACATTGAAGTCCAAGACATAAACCCAAAAAGGGAATATTATTTCTTCTTGCCCATTTAATACCTTCAATCATCCCCTCAATTCCTCTTGCTCCAAATCCACCTGGAATTAATAATCCTTCTGTTCCACTTAAAATCTCGTATATATTATTAGAATTAACCTTGTCAGATTCTACCCATCTTAAATTTAACTTTACTCCTAAATATCTTGTAGCATGTTTCAAGGCTTGAACAACACTAAGATAAGCATCAGGTAAAGTTGTATATTTCCCTAAAATAGTAATATTTATTTCTCCTTCTAAAGGCTTATTTACCATTCTTCTCCATTCTTCCAGATCACTTTCTCTATTATCTAAACTCAGTAAATTACATACTAAATCACCCATTCCTTCTTCCTCAAAATGTAAAGGTATGCTGTAAATATCATCTACATCTACTCCAGAGATTACTGCTTCTGGCTCCACATCAGTAAAAAGAGCTATTTTTTCTCTAATACCTTTAGGGAGTTTCTCTTTTGCTCTACAAAGGATAATATCAGGTTGAATTCCTATACTTCTAAGTTCTTTAACGCTGTGCTGAGTAGGTTTGGTCTTAAGTTCACCTGTGGGAAATAGGGAGGGCACTAAAGTAACATGTATATATATCAAGTTTTGTCTTCCAACATTTTTTCTAAATTGCCTTACAGCTTCTAAAAAGGGAAGACCTTCTATATCACCAACGGTACCTCCAATCTCTACCAATACAATATCGGATTTAGTCTGTTCTGCTACTTTTAAAATGCTTGCTTTTATTTCTTCGGTTATATGAGGAATAATCTGAACGGTAGAACCTAAATATTCCCCTTCTCTCTCTTTGTTTATAACATTAGAATAGATTTTTCCTGTGGTAACATTATTGATAGAACCAAGGTTAACATCTAAGAATCTTTCATAATGTCCTAAATCCAAGTCTGTTTCTGCACCATCTTCTGTTACAAATACTTCGCCATGCTGATAAGGATTCATAGTTCCCGCATCAACATTAATATATGGATCAAATTTTAATGCGGTAACTGAAAATCCCTTACTTTTTAAAATTCTTCCCAAGGATGCAGTAGTTAACCCCTTACCTAAGGAAGATATAACACCACCAGTAATAATTATATATTTAGTCATCAGCCACCTCAGAGCGCGTATTTTCTTCTAAATCTTTATTATAGGTAATTCTAATCTTTTCAATTCTCTGTCTTCTCATACTCTCTATTTTAATATTTAAATTTCCCAATCTTATTTCTTCTCCCCTTAAAGGTACTCTTCCCAATATATCCAAAATTAATCCTCCCACAGTATCATATTCTGTTTCAGGAAGTTTTTCTTTCCAATATTCTTCTAAAAGCTCGTTTAATTCATAAATATTCATTTTAGCATCTACTAAAATATTCTTTTTGTCAATAAAGGAAAACATTCTCTCTTCTTTATCATACTCATCTTCAATCTCTCCTACAAGTTCCTCTAAAAGATCTTCTAAAGTTACTAATCCTGCTGTTCCCCCATATTCATCTACCACTATTGCCATGTGGACTTTTCTTTTTCTCATCTCATTAAAAAGATCATTTATTTTCATATTTTCAGGTACATACATTACTTCTCTCATCAATTCTTTCAAATTTTTGTTATTTTTCTCTGCAAGAGCCTTCAAAACATCTTTGGCATGTATTATTCCTACAATATTATCTATATTTCCCTCATAAACAGGTAATCTTGAATGTCCTTCCTCAATTATTTTTTTCCATACCTCTTCTAAAGAATCTTCAACACTTACACAGGCCATATCAATTCTCGGTACCATAACTTCATGAACTTCGGTATCAGTAAATTCTATCACATTATTTATAAATTCTTTTTCCTCTTTTTCAATGATACCTTCCCTTTCTCCCATATTTACTAAAGTTATAAACTCCTCAATTGTAGCAAAAGGAGAAATATTCTCTGAAGTTTTTCCTAATATATGATAGAAAATACTACTAAAGATTAAAAAAATATGTGTTACAGGTTTGAGAATAATATAGATAGGAAAGAAAAGGTAGAAAAAAGAAAGAGAAAATCTTTCTTTGTATTTAAGCCCAAAAGTTTTAGGAATCATTTCTCCAAAGATTACTATAAAAAATGTAGATAGACCTGTAGCAATTGAAATACCATAATTCTGGGTATAACTTAAAGTTATTTTTGTAGCTATAGATGCAATAAGAATATTCACTATATTGTTAGCAATTAAGATAGTAGCTAATACCTCTTGAGTATTCTCAAGTAAACTAAGTAATCTTCTAGCTTTCTTATTTCCCTCAAGAGCTAAATGATGCAGTTTAATCTTTGGAGAAGAGATTAAAGAAGTTTCTAAAGCTGAGAAAAAAGCTGAAAAGGATAGGAGAAACAAAAGGAGAATAAAGTTCAGATAATTCACACCCCTCTAAAAATAATTTTTAAAAAAGAGTATACATGAGGAAGAAAAATTAATATTCCTGAAACTGTAGCTAAAAAGGCTAAAATGAAAACTGCTGATGCGCATAAATCTTTTATGACCTTAATAGATGGAGAAAAATTTTCATTATAAGAATCTAAAGCTTTCTCGATAGCAGTATTAAAAAATTCAGCACTTATTACTAAACCTATCCATAATAATATTAATAATATTTCTAGTTTAGAAAGTTTAAAAATAAAACTAGAAATTATAGTTATTATTCCTATAAAGAATTGGATCTTTATATTCCTTTCATATCTTAAACCCCAAATTATTCCCTCAATGGAAAATTTTAAACTCTCATTAAAATTTCTAGTTTTCATAATCATACCCAATACTTTAATAAATTTTGAGTCTCTCTATCCATTTCTTCTTTATCAACTAAATTTTCGTGATCATAACCTAATATATGTAATAAGCCATGTAATGAGAGAAAAACTAGTTCATCTAAAAGAGATTTATCATTTTTCTGACTTTGTCTCTCTGCAGTAGGTATAGAGATATATATTTCTCCAATAATTCTACCTTTTGGGTCTCTTCCTAAGAAGAAAGATAAAACATCAGTAGATTTATCTTTATTCCTATATCTTTTGTTTAATTCTCTTATTTTGTCATCATCCACAAGAACAATAGAAATATCATAATTTATTGGTAAAAATCCTTTTTTTCTTAAAATTTCCTTTAAAAATTTTTTCAATCTATCATTATCCTTTTTATTCAATCCCTTTTGAAAATCAAAAATCTCTAAGCTCACCTTTTTCTCTCTCCCATTTATCATAGGCTCTTACTATTTTTTTAACCAAATCATGTCTTACTATATCCTCTTCAGTAAGTTCTACAAATCCAATATCATCAATGTTTTTTAATATTTTCCATGCATGAAGAAGTCCAGATTTTTGATTTTTCTCTAAATCAATCTGAGTTATATCTCCTGTAATTACCATTTTACTTCCAGCACCAAATCTTGTGAGAAACATCTTCATCTGTAAAGGAGTAGTATTCTGTGCTTCATCTAATAAAACAAAGGAATCCTTAAAGGTTCTCCCTCTCATATATGCAAGGGGAACAACCTCTAACAGTTTTTTCTCCAAAAGGCGTTCCAGTCTTTCGTATCCTAAAAATTCTTCAAGAAAATCATATAAGGGCTTTAAATATGGATTTGTTTTCTGCTGTAAATCTCCTGGCAAAAACCCTAATTTTTCTCCTGCTTCAACAACAGGTCTCGTTAAAATTATTTTTTTAACTTTTCCTTCTTTTAAAAATATTAAGCCTGCTACAATTGCTAAATAGCTTTTACCTGTTCCTGCTGGACCAATAACAAAAATTATATCTTTTTTCTCCAACTCCTCAATATATTTTTTTTGTCCTGGAGAAGAAACTCTTATTAATTTCTTTTCTAATACTAAAACTTTACTGCTTGATGTTTTTTCAGCTCTTGTATTGTTATTTATATATTCTGCAATATAACCTACTACTTTATTAACCCATTCTGTGGATCCTTGAATTATTACTTTATCCTCATTCAAACATATCTCTATCTCATACTCATTTTGCCATTCTTTTACTTCTTCTATTAACCTTTTTCCCTTCTCTATAATAAGAAAGCCTTTTGGTAAAATAATCTCCGTTCTTGTTAGAGGTTGTTCCATTTTTAATTTATTTTAAACCCTATTTTCTCTTCTTTGCTTGAGCTCTTTTTCTATTTCTCTTTTCACTAGGTTTCTCATAATACTCATGTCTTCGTATATCTGCTAAAACTCCATCCTCTTGAAGTTTCTTCTTAAATCGCTTCAAAGCACTATCTAAGCTTTCATCTTTCCCTACTCTTACCTCTGTCACAACTTTCCCTCCTTTCTTATAAATAGATTAAGTATTAACATATGAGAAGGTTCTTATTTTCTCACCCAATAATATATCTTCATGAATCTCCTTTAATAAAACCTTTACAAAATCACCTTTATTTACAGAAGTATCATGAAAAATTACTTTTAAATAATTATCTGTTAATCCCTCTGCAAATCCATTTTTAGTTTCTTCTACCAAAATTTCCATTTCCTTCCCTAAAAACTTTTCCACATAATTCTTCCATAAATTCTGACTTAAAGTAATTAAAATCTTTTTTCTTTTTTCGATAACAGAAGGTAGAAGAGGGGGCAATTTCTCAGCCAAGGTTCCGGGTCTTGGAGAGAAGGGGAATACATGTATTTTCATAAATCCTATTTTTTTAATAAAGTTTATAGTATTTTGGAAATTAATATCCTTTTCCTCAGGATAACCTACAATAACATCAGTAGCTATAGCAATATCTGGAACCTTTTTTCTTAACTTTTGAATTATCTCATAATAATAAAGAGTATCGTATCTTCTATTCATTTTCTCTAATATCTCATCATCTCCGCTTTGGAGGGGAATATGCCAATGCTTACACATTTTTTCTTCTCCTGCTAATTCTATTAAAGATGGAGTAATATCCATAGGTTCAATAGAACTTAAACGAATTCTTTTTATCTCAGGATATTGAATAATTTTTTTAAGAAGCTTAGAAAGGGCATCTTTATCTTTAAAATCATGTCCATAGGCTCCTAATCTTATTCCAGTAATAACAATTTCTTTATATCCTAATTTTATAAGATTTTCTATTTCTTGTATAACTAATTCTTGAGGTTTACTTCTTTCTCTTCCTCTCAAGTAGGGGACAATACAATAATTACAAAACTGATTACATCCATCTTGAATCTTTACTAAAGCTCTAGTTCTTTCTTGAGGTAAGGATGGAATAAAAGAGAATTCGCTACCCCTAAAGAACTCCCATTTCTTCTCATTATCTAAAATAATATCTACATCAAGAAAATATTTATAATTCTTTAGTCTTTCAGGATAGCATCCTGCAAGAATTATTTTGGAATTTGGAAATCTATTTCTTAAAGTTTTTATAAGTCTTCTTGCCTTTCTTTCAGCTATGTGAGTAACAGCACAACTATTTATAAATATATAATCCGTTTCCTCTCCAAAGGATTTTACTCTCCATCCTTCTTTGTGAGCTAAGCTTTTTAGTTTTTCTGTTTCATATTGATTCACCTTGCATCCAAAAGTGTAAAAACTTATACTTCTTATATCCAAGGATTTACTCTAAACCTAAACCTCCCTTCTCATATAAAACCAGAGAAAGGGCAACTATAGATGCGGTCTCAACTTTTAATATTCTTGGACCCATATTAAAAAAAATTCCTCCCATTTTTTTTAGATTTTCAACTTCTCCTTCCGAAAAACTTCCCTCAGGTCCTATAAATAAGTATATTTTTTCATTGATATTGTTAATAACTTTTCTTAGACTAAATTCTGCTTTTTCCCAAGCCACCAAAATATTACCTTTCTCCTTTACAAAATTTAAACAGTCCTCCAATCTTAGAATAGGAAATAAATCTGGAACTTTCTTTCTTTCACTCTGCTTTACTGCTTCTTTAATAATCTTTTTCCATCTCTCATATTTTTTTTCCAACTGTTCCTTTTTTAAGTTTACAATACTTCTTTCTGTTTGTAAAGGAAAAAAGCCACTAACTCCCAATTCTGTTGCCTTTTCAAGAATCCATTCCCATTTGTCAAGTTTTGGTAAACTTTGACATAAATAAATTTCAAAGTTTATTTCAGGATCTCTTTCTATTTTTGAAATTATTTCAAATACTACCTGATTCTTTTGAACATCAATTATTTTTGATAAATACAAATTACCATCTAAAACTTTCAAAATTAATTCATCTCCCTTTTTATATCTTAAGACTTTTATTAAATGGAAAATTTCTTCGGGTTTTTTAAGTATTAAAAAACTTGGCGGTTTAAATTCATCAGCAAAAAATAGAGGAACCATTAATTATTTCTCAAAAATTTCACTCAATTTTTCTGACAAGACCTTACCCATTAATTCTACAAGGGTTAACATTCTTTCATACTTCATTCTTTTTGGTCCTATCATACCAAGAGTCCCAATAACATTCTCTTTAAGAGAATAAACAGTAGTAATAATACTACAATCACTTAACTCAGAAATCCCAATCTCATTCCCAATTAGGATTGTTAAACCATGATTCAAAAAAGTAGAGAATAATAAAGATGTCAATGTTTTTTCTTCTTCTAAAACACTCAATAAATCTTTAACCTTATTTATATCCTGAAATTCTAAATGTCTAAATATACGAGAAATTCCTGCTATAAATACTCCCTCTTCTTTTTCTTTCTCTAAAACTTCCCATAATAATTGTTCTAAACCTTGATATATTTCTAAGGGAATATCCTTAGAAATTTCTTTTTCTAATAACAACCAATAAACTTTTTGGAGTTCTTCATTTGAAAAGCTTGTATTAAGTTTTTCTTTGATAGAAGAAAGATCAGATTCTTGTAGTGGAGTTGATAGTTTAATAATTCTTTCTTTAACTATTCCAGTAGATGTGGTCATGATTAAAGAAATTACATTTTCTTTTAACTCAACTAATTCTATTTTTTTAAGAAAAGTAGAATTCAATTGGGGAAAGAGAACTACTCCTATAAAAGCAGTTCTTTGAGATAAAACCTCAGCTACTTGTTGTAATAGAGTTTCCCAATTTAAAGGGGAAAGGAAAGAATAATTTATATATTTAACATCCTCTTGAGATGGAGGTTCTAAATCCATAAGAAAATCAACATAAAATCTATAACCTCTATCCGAAGGAATTCTCCCTGCAGAGGTATGGGGTTGTATCAAATACCCCGCTTCTTCTAAATCTGCCATCTCATTACGAATAGTGGCAGGACTCCATCCTAAATGGTATTTTTTTGCTAATACCCTTGAACTTACAGGCTGTGCTGATTCTATATAATCTTTAACTGTTATTCTCAGAATCTTTTGTTTTCTTTCATCTAACATCTTTAGCACTCCTTATTAGGGACTGCTAAACCTTTATAGATTATCATTTAAAACTTTTTATGTCAAGATTGTTTACTTCTGTAAGGAACAGGAATATATTGAACTGATGGTCTTCCTACATGGGTCTGAGGATATAAACTCATTAATGCATAAATTTCAGGAGGCAATCCAACTTTCACAGGAAGACCAATTTTCTGTGCTTCTTCAACGGTTATGGGATAATCGTGGGTCCATTTACCACTTGCTAATGTCTCTGCTATTTCCATTGCCTTATCTTCAGGCATATTATCTTTTAATAATTCAAAAACTGCATTTTTTACCTGATTAACTGCTTTTTTAGCAATATCTCCTAAAATCAATGTCTTATCATCTACCTTTTCTACCCCTTTTCTTTCAATAGCGGATAGAATAGAAACAGCAGGATACTCTCCAATTTGAGGATCTACTGGTCCTAAAACTGCATTCTCATCCATAATAATTTCATCTGCCGCAAGAGCGATGAAGGTCCCTCCGGACATAGCATAGTGAGGAATAAAAATAGTAACTTTTCCTTTATGCTGATTAAGAGCATGAGCAATTTGTTCTGCAGCTAATACTAATCCCCCAGGAGTATGCAAGACCAAATCTATGGGCATATCGTCAGGGGTAAGTCTTATAGCACGAAGAACTTCTTCAGAGTCTTCAATATTTATATATCTTGCAATGGGGACTCCTAAAAAATTCATTGCTTCTTGTCTATGAATTAAAGTAATTACTCGCGATCCTCTCTTTTTTTCTAAAGATTGAATAATCCTATATCTTTCTGACTCAATAATTTTTTGCCTAATCACAGGAGAGATTGCGGAAATTAAGAATATTATCCAAAAGATATCCCAAAAACTCATTAATATCTCCTCCCTTTAAAAATAATAAAAGTAATACCTTCGATATTTCCTTAAAAAAGGAGCAACAATAATTCCAAAAATAAAACCCCCAATATGAGCCCACCAAGCTACCCCACCAGTTATCTCATAAAGAGCTAAAGAAGCCATTCCTGAGAAAAATTGTACTAAGAACCAAAGAATTAAAAAAAAGCTTGCAGGAAGATATATGAACTCTATAAAAAATCCTAAAAATACTAAGGTAAGAATTCGAGCAGCCGGAAAATAAATCAAATATGCTCCTAAAACTCCTGCTATGGCGCCACTGGCACCAATTGTGGGAATAAGTTTATTGTAGCTAAAAAATCCTTGAATAATATTAGCAACGATACCTGCACTTAAATAGAAAAGTATATATCTAAAATGTCCCATACTTCCTTCCACATTATCTCCAAAAATCCATAAAAAAAGCATATTTCCTAAAATATGTGCCCAACCACCATGAAGAAATAAAGAAGAAATTAATGTAAAAATACTTGAATAAACAAGATCTAATTCTAAAAATCTTTGAGGAATAAAGCCATACTTCCAAAATATATATTCTCGATAATTTCCTGGTAAGCCTAACTCCCAAAAGAATATAATAAAGTTAATAATAATTAAAGTTTTATTTACCAATGGATATCTTTTTGGAGGAATATTATCCCTTAAAGGAATCATCTTTTCCTCTAAATTATAGCAATAGCCTCAATTTCTATACTAACTCCCTTTGGAAGCCTTGATACTTCAATAGTTGATCTCGCAGGAAAATTTTCAGGAAAATAAGTTGCATATATTTCGTTCATAGCAGAAAAATCATCAAGATTTTTAAGAAATACTGTAGTTTTAACTACATTATTTAATGAACAGGAAACACTGTCTAATATTCCTTTTATATTTTCTAAAACTCTTTTCGTTTGCTCCTTTATATCCCCATCTATAACCTCTCCAGTATCTGGATCTATAGGAATCTGTCCTGATATAAAGATAAAATTTCCCACTTTGACAGCTTGAGAATAAGGACCAATAGCCTTTGGGGCTTTATTTGTATTAATAACTTCTTTTATCATTTTAAAATATCCTCCTTTATAATTTTTTTTAAAATAACCTTTGCTTTTAGAAAAGCCTTTGTTCTATGACTCACTTTATTCTTCTCTTGTAAAGTTAATTCTCCAAAGGTACATTTATATTCTGGATAATAAAATATGGGATCATAGCCAAATCCATTATCTCCTTTAGGTTCCCAATATATATATCCTTTTACTCTACCTTCTATAAATATTGGTTCTTTTTTCTTTTCTGGAAGAACAATAGCTAAAGTACAAACAAATTCAGCAGTTCTTTCCTCCCAAGGGACATTTTTCATTTTTTCTAAGATAATCTTCATTTTCTCTAAAAAGGAAATATTTCCACCAAATCTTGCGGAATATATACCTGGAGCTCCTCCTAAAAATTCAATTTCTAGTCCTGAATCTTCACCTATAGAAGGAAGATTTGTTTTTTCACAAACAAATAAAGCTTTTATATAAGCATTATCTTTATAATCTTTTCCTGTCTCTTCTGGAAGAGAGAATATAGAAAATTCTTGTGGAGAAACAAGAAAATCCTTTAAATCAGATAAAATTTCCTTTATTTCTTTTATTTTATTTTCATTTAATGTAGCTAAAATAATTTTTTTCATTCTATACCTAAAACTTTCTTTTGGATAGCAATAATTTGAGATATTCCCTTCTGAGCTAATTTTAACATTTTTTGTAGTTGTTCCATAGTAAAAGGAACTTTTTCTGCTGTTCCTTGAATCTCTACAATTTTAAAACTTTCTGTCATAACAATATTAAAATCCACATCTGCTCTCATATCTTCCTGAGCAATAAGATCTAAAAGCATCTCTCCATTAACAATTCCTACAGAAATAGCGCCTAAAAATTCCTTTATTGGGACTTCTTTAATAACCCCCTCTTTTTTTAACTTATTTAAAGCATCTACTAAGGCTACAAAGGCTCCTGAAATTGCTGCAGTTCTCGTTCCTCCATCTGCCTGAATAACATCTGCATCAACCCAAAGGGTTCTTTCACCAATCTTTGCCAAATCTACAACAGCTCTTAGAGATCTCCCTATAAGCCTTTGAATTTCTTGGGATCTTCCATTAAGTACTCCTTTGCTTATATCCCTTACTTTTCTTTCGGGAGTTGATCCGGGAAGCATCCCATATTCTGCAGTTAGCCATCCCTGATTTGTTCCTTTTAAAAAGGGAGGAACTTTGTCTTCTACTGATACAGAGCATATAACTTTTGTTTCTCCCATTTCTATTAATACTGAGCCTAATGGATATTTAAGATAATTTCTTATAATCTTAATGGGTCTTAAATCTTCATTTGTTCTTTTATCTGCTCTTACCATAATTTTTCCCTTTCTCATTGAATTTATTAAGTATATTATTATACTCTTCTATACTTACAAAACCAACTAACAAGTAGCAATCTTCTGAAGGAGAATATATATATTCTGGAAATAGATAAAACTCTTTAATTTCTTCAGTATTTTTTACGTGAAGTCTAGGACCTGTACATTTAATTATTTTTTCTCCAATCTTAATATGTTGATGATTATAATAAGAGACAGATAGATTTTTTCTTATATATTTTCTAACTTCTTCCTCAATAAAGGAAACTTCTAATAATGGTTTTTCTTTTAAAGAAATAACAAAACCATGCTTAATATCACTATGGGCTTCTATTAACCTTGAATATCCATATTCTTCTAAGACTAATCCAGTTATATCTTCTGCAGTATGGGCTTGCAAACGATAAGGCAAGGATTTAAAAACAATTTCTACAATTTCTTGGGGTTCTGGACCAAATATATTGGGGCGAACTATTATAACTTCTTCACCTATTCCAATTAAAATATCTGCATTTCTTTTTATATAGGGATAAATAATCTCAAAGTGTTCCACTACAACTTTCTTATCCCTTTCTAAAGCCTTTAAAATTGCTTCTCCTAAAAGATAAATAGGAGTAAAAGCCATTTCAAACCTTATATCTACATGATATATATACTCATAAAAGGAATTCCTCTCATAGTCTTCTAATAAAGGTAAAGGTCTTCTATAAATACCTTCATCATCATTAGTTAAATTTAACCCTGGGAAAATTCCCTTTATTAGTAAAGATTTTCCCGAACCACTATCTCCAATTATTCCAATTAACTTGTCAAAGGGAGAAAGAAAATTATGGGAAATAACATTTCCCAATAGAATTAACCTTACTTCACCCCTTGGTGCATAATATATAGCTCTATTAAGAAGAACTTTTTCTGATATCATTTATCAAAAAAATCTCTCCCATAAGAATCTATTGCTACCATCACAGGAAAATGAAAAAGTTCAAGATAATATATTGCTTCAGGTCCTAAATCCTCATAAGCTACTAACTCTATTTTTTTAATTTTTTCTGAAAGATACGCTCCCGCTCCACCTATAGTTACAAAATAAATACCCTTAAAATTTTTAATAGCATCTCTTACTTCTATATTTCTTTTCCCTTTTCCTATAAATCCTTTAACTCCAAGGGAGAGAAGCTTCGGAGTAAAGGGATCCATCCTTTTACTTGTTGTAGGTCCACAAGAACCAATAATTCTTCCAGGAGGTGCAGGTGATGGTCCCATATAAAATATAGTAATTCCTTTTAAATCTATAGGAAGTTTCTCACCCTTTTCTAATGCTTCATAAATTCTTCTATGAGCAGAATCTCTTGCAGAATAGCAAGGACCATTTAATTCGACCCATTCTCCTACTTTTAAATTTAAAATATCCTCTTCTTTTAACGGTAATTCTATTTTTTTCATATCTCTATTTCCTTAAATCTTACAGCATAACATTGAAGATTAATGGCTAAAGGCAAACCTGCAATATGAGTAGGATACTCTTCAATATGAACATCTAGAGCTGTAGTTTTTCCTCCTAATC
>JAOADF010000098.1 GCA_026417425.1 Dictyoglomaceae bacterium | reverse complement strand
AGATTTAGAGTTTTTACATAAGAAAAGTATTGAGATAAGACTACAAATAGTGAAAATGATTTATAAAGCAAAAAGTGGGCATATAGGAGGTTCATTATCTTGTACTGATATTCTTGTAGCTCTATTTTATAAAGTACTTAAACCTGAAGATAAATTTATTTTAAGCAAAGGACATAGTGTGGAAGCCTATTATGCAATATTGGCAGATAAAGGATATTTTCCAAATGAACTATTAGATAGTTATTGTCAATTTGGGACAAAACTAATTGGACATCCTTCTACTGATGTTCCTGGGATTGAAATAGCAACAGGATCTTTAGGACATGGATTAGCTATTGGTTGTGGCATGGCTTTAGGTTTTAAAAGAGATAGAATCGATGGAAGAGTATATGTGCTTATGGGAGATGGAGAATTACAAGAAGGTTCTATATGGGAATCTGTAATGTTTGCCTCTACTTATAATTTAGATAATTTAATAGGAATTATTGATAGGAATCGACTACAAATTGCAGGAGATACAGAAAAGGTAATAAAATTGGAACCATTAAAAGAAAGATGGGAAGCTTTTGGGTGGGAAATAAAAGAGGTAGATGGTCATAATATTGAAGAAATTATAAATGTTTTATCTTCAATAGAGTTAAATAAGAAACCTCATTTAATTATAGCTCATACTATAAAAGGAAAAGGAATAAGTTTCATTGAAAATAATTATAAATGGCATCATGGAATTCTTAGTAAGGAACAATTTGAAAGGGCAATTGAGGAGTTAAGCGAAAAATTAGAGGTGAAGAGATGAATAACCCAGTTCCCTGTAGAAAAATATTCTCTGATACTTTATTAGAATATGCAAAAAAGGATAAGGATATAATAGTATTAACAACCGATGCAAGATTTTCTGCTTCTGTGGACAATTTTGCAGATAATTTACCCGATCAATTTATAGAGATTGGTATAGCGGAGCAAAATGCTATTGGAATATCCGCTGGGCTTTCTAAAATAGGCAAAAAACCTTTTGTTTTTATCCCTGCATGCTTTTTGAGTTCCCGATGTGTAGATCAGATAAAAGTAGATATTGTTTATTCACATTCTAATGTAAAACTTATAGGAGTAAGTGGAGGGGTAAGTTATGGTCCTTTAGGATATACTCATCATGCAATAAATGATATAGCTATAATGAGGACTTTTCCCAAAATGTTAGTAATTTTACCTACGGATATATATATTACAAGATTAATTGTAAAGGAATTAGTAAACTACAAAGGGCCAGTATATGTAAGAATGGGAAGAAATCCTGTCCCAAGGGTTTATGACGAGAGTAATGTTAGATTTGAAATTGGGAAAGGGAACCTACTTCTTGAGGGTAAGGATGTGGCAATTATAGGTACGGGAGAAACTACATATTACTGTATAGAGACCGCAAAATTATTAAAAGAAAATAATATATCAGCAACAGTGATTGATATGCCTACTGTTAAACCTTTAGATAAGGAAATAATTATGAGAATGGCAAAGGAAATTGGAAAAATCGTAGTAGTAGAGGAACATTCTATATATGGAGGTTTAGGGAGTAGTATTGCAGAGTTTTTAAGTCATCATTATCCTATCCCTATAAAGATCATTGGAATTCCAGATGAATTTCCTATCTCTGGAAATTCAAATCAAATTTTTGATTATTATGGGATGACACCTAATAAACTTGCCCAAACAGTAATTAATTTTTTAAAGGAATTCAAGTGAGGTGAATTAATTAATGTCTGTTTCTAATGAAGAATATATTATTAGTATCGACCAAAGTACCTCAGCCACAAAGGGAATTCTTTATAATACAAAGGGAGAAATTTATGCAGAAAATTCTATCTCTCATAAACAATATTATCCAAAACCTGGGTGGGTAGAACATGATCCAGAAGAAATCTATATAAATACCTTGGAGGTAATAAAAAATCTTATTACTCAGATAGAAGGTAATAATACTAAGAATATTATAGGCTTAACCATTACTAATCAAAGAGAGACAGTAGTAGTATGGGATAGGAAAACAGGTAAACCAGTTTATAATGCTATTGTTTGGCAATGCATCAGAGGAAAAGAAATATGTGAAGAGTTAAAAAATAGAGGTATAGAAGAAGAAATAAAGAGAAAGACAGGTCTAATCTTAGATCCTTATTTTTCAGCAAGTAAGATAAAATGGATTCTTGATAATATATCCTGTAAAAGGAATGATATTCTCTTGGGAACTATTGATTGTTGGTTGATTTGGAAGTTAACTAAAGGAAAGGTACATGCAACAGATTTTTCAAATGCTTCAAGAACTCTATTATTTAATATAGATAATCTTAAATGGGATGAAGATATTCTTGAAATATTTAATATTCCTAAATCTTCTCTTCCTCAAGTATTATCTTCTAATAGTATTTTTGGTTATACCAATTGTGATGGAATTTTAAATTTTGAAATACCTATTAGTGGCATAATTGGAGATTCTCAATCCGCTTTATTTGGAGAAGGTTGTTTCGAAGAAGGTATGTCAAAGGTCACTTATGGCACAGGATCTTCTATAGCTATGAATATTGGTGATAAATTTATTCTACCTCCCCAAGGAATTGTAACCTCTATAGGATGGGGAATAAATGACAACATAATTTATATTTTTGAAGGAAATGTGCATTCCACAGGGGCAACGATAAAATGGTTGAAAGATAATTTAGGTATTATTCAAAATATGGAGGAAATAGAAGAAATTTGTTTTTCTTTAAAGGATAATGAAGGAGTGTATATTGTTCCTGCCTTTAGTGGATTAGGTGCTCCCTACTGGAATAGTAATGCAAAAGGAATAATTACTGGATTAACTTTTAAGACTACAAAAGATCATATTATTAGGGCAGGAGTTGAATCCATTGCCTTTCAAATAAAAGATGTATTAGAGGTATTTGAAAAGTCCTCAGGAAAAACTCTAAAGGAGATAAGGGCTGATGGTGGAGCTACTAAGAATAAATTTTTAATGCAATTTCAGGCAGATATTTTAGGTATACCTGTCTATAAAGCCTTTTATGAAGATATGTCCTCTTTTGGTTCCTTTGTGATAGGTGGTTTAGGATTGGGTATTTTTAAGGATATTAAAGAGATATCTAAGTTGATAAGGGAAAAGATTCAAGAGATTTATTATCCTCAAATTTCAATAGAGGAAAGAGAAAAAAGATATAAAGAGTGGAAAGATGCTGTTAAAAAAGTTCTTGTTTAAAAAAATAAATCGAGGAGGTATTAGCTTATGTCTTTAACCTTTGGATTGATTATTGGGAATAGAGGCTTTTTCCCTGATAGGTTAGCCAAAGAAGGTCGTGAAAGGATGATTAAAGTTTTAAAAGAGAAGGGATATGAAGTTATATGCTTATCTTCAGAGGATACCAAATTTGGATCTGTAGAAACCTGGGAAGATGCAAAAAAATGTGCAGAATTGTTTAAAAAGAATAAGGATAAAATAGATGGAATAATTGTGTCATTACCTAATTTTGGTGATGAAAAAGGAGTTGCCAATAGTATAAGACTTAGTGGACTTCAAGTTCCTATTCTTGTTCAAGCTTTTAGAGATGACTTGTCTCGCTTGGATCTTTCTAATAGAGGAGATTCATTTTGTGGTAAAATATCAGTATGTAATAATTTAATTCAGTATAAAATCCCTTTCTCTCTGACAACTCTTCATACCGTAGATCCAGAAGAGGAAAGCTTTAAAAAGGATTTAGAATGGTTCGCAGGAGTATGTAAAGTAGTTAAGGGTTTAAAAAATTTAAGACTAGGAGCTATAGGAGCAAGACCTACTGCTTTTAATACTGTTAGATATTCGGAAAAAATATTAGAATCCTATGGTATATCTACGGAAACTATTGATCTTTCTGAGATTATTTTAAAGATTAATAAAATTTCTTCGAAAGATGTTAAAGTGAAAGAAAAAATTGAAGAGATAAGGAATTATGCTAATGTAAGTAAAGTTCCCATGGAAAAATTAGAAGTGTTAGCAAAATTTTATCTGGTAGTAGAGGATTGGATAAGAGAAAATGACATAAAAGCTATCGCGGTTCAATGTTGGACATCCTTAGAATATAATTTAGGTATAATGCCTTGTTTGGTTATGAGCATATTAAGTGATAAACTTATCCCATCCGCATGTGAAGTAGATATTACTGGGGTTCTTTCTATGTATATACTACAGCTTGCTTCTGGAACTCCATCCGCATTGGTTGATTGGAATAACAACTATGGATATGAGGAGGATAAATGTGTAATATTCCATTGTGGTAATTTACCTAAATCTATTTTAGATATAAAAGAAGTAAAATATGGTGAAATAATTGGGCAAACTGTAGGTTTTGAAAATGCATATGGAGCATGTGAGGGAAGGGTAAAGGAAGGACCTTTCACCTTTGCACGAATAACCAGTGATGACCTAGAAGGAAAATTAAAGGCTTATGTTGGGGAAGGAGATATAACTGCTGATTCTTTAAATACCTTTGGAGCTCCTGGAGTTGTAAGGGTTCAGAATTTACAAAATCTTTTATATTATATTTGCAAAAATGGATTTGAGCATCATACAGCTATAAATAGATCTCTTTCCGCAAGGATTATTTATGAAGCTCTATTAAATTATATGAATATTGATGTATATTGGCATAAATAATTTGTGTTATAATTTTATCAAAATCATAAATTGGAGGCTTTTCACAATAAAATTTTATGAGAGGTAGTAGAAATGAGAAAAATATTAAAAACTTAGTAACAAAGGTTGCTGTTTTATACTATGAAAAAAGTATATCTCAAACAGATATTGCAAAACAGCTTGGTATTTCCCAAGCTACAGTTTCGAGATTACTAAAATTAGCTCAAGACTTGGGAATAGTTCGGATTGTTGTAAAAAAACCTATAGAGAATTATTTTTATCTCGAAGAAAAACTTAAAGAAAAATATAATCTTAAAGATGTTGTTGTAACGAGAGGTTTTTTAGGAAATGAATCCCAAACGATTCAAAACATTGCCCAAGCTGCCGCTTTTTTCCTGGAGACTGAGATTAAAAATGATGATGTTATTGGGATAGCCTGTTGGAGTGAAGTTTTATATCACACAATTAATTTTATGACTCCTTTTAATAATGTTAGTAATTGTGAAGTTATCCAAATTCTTGGAGGAATAGGAGACCCATCAGCAGAAATTCATGCCTTTCAATTAACAAAAAGATTAGCACAGATTTTGAATGGAAAAATGTTGTTGCTACCAGCACCTGCGTTAGTCTCTTCTACTGATGCAAAAAAAATACTTCTCAATGATCCTTCTATAAAAGAAACTATTTCGAAATTTGAAGAATTAACTCTTGTTATTACAGGAATAGGATCTTTACAACCCTCTCAATTATTACAGAAAAGTGGAAACATATTCAAAGAAGAAGAGCTGAGCCTTTTAAAAAGAAAAGGTGCCATAGGAGAAATATGTTTACACTTTTTTGATAAAGAGGGAAAACCTATAGAAGGAGAACTAAATGAAAGGGTAATAGGGATAGATATAAAACAATTAAAAAAGGTGGAAAGGGTAATAGGAATTGCAGGAGGGGAAAGAAAACATAAGGCAATTTT
>JAOADF010000059.1 GCA_026417425.1 Dictyoglomaceae bacterium | reverse complement strand
TAAAAAATATAGTATATATACAGTTATAGACAACACTTGGGCTACCCCCTACTTTCAAAATCCTATTGATTTTGGGATTGATATAGTAGTTCATTCAGCAAGTAAATATTTATCAGGGCACAGTGATATAATAGCTGGAGTTGCCATTTCAAATAAAAATTTAATGGATGATATAGAAAAGGAAGGGGAGTTAAGAGGGGGTAATATAGGTCCCTTTGAAGCCTGGTTAATGTTAAGGGGGCTAAGAACTCTTCCTATTCGAATGAAAGAACATCAAAATAATGCATTAATTGTAGCAGAGTATTTAGAAAAGCATAATCGAGTATTAAAAGTAAATTATCCTGGACTTCCTTCTCATCCTCAACATAGTTTAGCAAAATCTCAAATGAAGGGTTTTAGCGGTTTATTTTCCTTTGAAATTGAAGGTGGTGAAAATCAGGTGAGAAAGTTTGTAAATAGTTTGAAATATTTTAAAATAGCAGTAAGCTGGGGAGGATTTGAGAGTTTAGTTTTTCCTGGCAAATTTGCCTTTACTCCTAAAAGAAAGGATGGTGTAAATTTACCTGAAAATCTTATTAGAATCTCCATCGGTTTAGAAGATCCCTATGATTTAATAGAAGATTTAGAAAATGCTTTGGGTAAAGCTTATAATTAATTATTAAAAGGAGGAATATTTTTATGAAAGATATATATATAGAAAAATCCTTTTATGGAACTACAGAAGAAGGTATCCCCGTGGATCAATATACTTTAATTAATAGAAATGGTTTGATTCTTAGAGTAATAACTTATGGAGCTACAATTACTGAACTTTGGGTTCCTGATAGAAATGGAGTTTTAGAAGATATAGTTTTAGGATTTGATACTCTCTATGAATACGAAAGTCCTAATAATCCATATTTGGGATGTATTGTGGGAAGATATGCTAATAGAATTGCTAAAGGAAGATTTGTTATTGATGGAATTTTTTATCAGCTTGCTTTAAATGATGGTGAGAATTCTCTTCATGGAGGTATCAAAGGTTTTCATAGAAAAGTTTTTAAAGCAATTCCTATGAAACTTCCTTTAGGACCTGCCTTGAGATTAAAATATTTTAGCCATGATGGAGAAGAGGGTTATCCTGGAAATCTTAATGTTTCAGTTACCTATATCTTCACTAATGATAATGAGCTTACTATAGAATACATTGCTACTACCGATAAACCAACAATAATAAATTTAACAAATCACTCTTATTTTAACCTCTCGGGAGAAGGATCAGGAAATATATTGGAACATGAGCTTGCAATTTTAGCTAACAATTTTACTAAAGTAGATAATACTTTAATTCCCACAGGAGAGATTTTAAGTGTAGAAAATACCCCTTTGGATTTTAGGAGTTCAAGAAAAATAGGGGAAAGAATAAAAGAGCTAATGCATCCTCCTTTTAATGGTTATGATCATAATTTTGTGCTTAACAACCAAACGGGAAAACTTGCTTTATGTGCTACGGTATATGATCCAAAGAGTGGAAGAGGGATGGATGTGTACACAACTCAACCTGGTGTTCAACTTTATACAGGAAATTGGCTAAATATAAAAGGTAAGGGCGGAAAATACTATAAAGAGCACTACGGATTTTGCCTTGAAACTCAGCATTATCCTGATTCTCCCAATCATTCTAACTTTCCTAAAGTTATTCTCCGCCCTCAAGAAATATATAGAGAAACTACCATTTATAAATTTTCAATAAAAATTTAAAAATAAGAATTTATACCTTCCTAATCCATATCTGCATAGGTCCTGGCTCACGGTTTGCCCAGGCAAAATATGGAATTGCTATAAACTCTACTTCTCTTCTTTTTGAGTTTATTTCTTTTAATGAATTATATAAATTTTTCCTCCAAGTATTGGATTCTATAACTCCACCTTTACCTCTTACCACTACTACTCCTCCTAAAAGGGGCTCAAAAGAAAAATTCAGAGGGAAATTAGTAAACACTTCAAGATCACATATGTTAAAAGAATTATCCACTTGCTCCAAACAATAGACAATTGGTCCTCTTTTAATAGCTACTCTTCCTATATTATTTATAATTTTAGGATTAGAAACTATAAATTCAGGTTCCATAGAAAGATTTAACTTTAGAATATCTCCTTTTTTCCATGTTCTTTCTATCTTGGCATAGCCATTAATTATATTGGCAGATATTTCCTCGTTATTTATGGATAAATAATATCTTTTACACCAATCAGGAATTCTTAAGAAAATACTGTATTCCCCTTCTGTATTAACATGAAATTCCACTAATCCATCCCAAGGATATTGAGTTTTTACTTCAAATTCTATCTCTTTCCCATCCCAATCTATACGAGCAATATTAGAAGTATAAAGATGAACCCATATTCCATCGAAGGATTTTGAGTATATATATCCTGGAAGACTTGCAATAAGTCTTGCAATATTGGGAGGACAACAGGCGCATGCAAACCATTTTTGTCTTCTATGTCTTCCCTTGTCCCCTAAGGGATTTACATAAAAATATGTTTTTCCATCAAGAGAAATTCCCGAAAGAAGACCATTATATAAAACAAGTTCCATTATATCTCCAAATCTTCCTTCACAAGATACATGAAGCATTCTGTAATTCCACATAAAACTTGCAATAGCAGCGCATGTTTCTGCATAAGCTGTCTCATTGGGCAATGCATATTCTTCTCCAAAGGCTTCCCCTTCATATCTTGCTCCGGCTCCGCCTGTTACATACATCTTTCTTTCCACAAAATTATGCCATAGTCTTTCTAAAGCATTTAAAAGAGAAAGTTCTCCTGTTTCTATAAAAAGATCTGTAGCTCCACAGTTTAAATAAAGAGATCTTACCGCATGTCCAACAATCTCGTCTAATTCTCTAAAAGGTTTATGATCAATATGATATAGATCTCCACCTACAAGGCCTTTTCCTCTTTCATCAATGAAAAATTTAGCTAATTTGAGATATTTAAAATCTTTAGTTTCTCTGTATAATTCCACTAATGCCATCTCAACTTCAGGATGTCCACAGGTTCCCTCTTTTTTCCCTGGACCAAAAACTGAATCAATATGATCAGCAAATCTTATGGCAATATCTAAAAG
>JAOADF010000038.1 GCA_026417425.1 Dictyoglomaceae bacterium | reverse complement strand
TTCTGTTTCCTTGTCTGATATTCTTTCTTTCTGCTCAGCCAGGATCTCTGCAGTTTGTCTTTTTGCCTCCTCAATTTGCCTTATAACTTCAAAAGGAGTTTCATTGTAGGCAAATACCTTGTTGTTTTCAACATGAGATATATTAGAATAGTTTGGGATGAAGGATGGAATGGAAGGTGGTGAGTTAAAAATATTTATCTTTTCAATTTTATTTCTTTCTTGATTAAAGAAATTATCTCCACCCATAGATTAAAATATGAATGAGAAAAGATTAAAAACTAATCCAATAATTAATTTTCAATCGAATTTATAATCTCTTTAATCTTTTCCTTTAAACTTCTACTTTTTTCATTACTTATAAAGAACGAATCATAATTTTTTAATATTAACTTTAAGTCAGATGAATATTTAATCAGTTTTTCCTTCTGCTTTGACTTCTTTGCAATTTGAATTAAATTTTTATAAACACTTATTTCCGAGTCTATACCTAAAATCGTCACCCTAACAGCATTCATTTCTTTATATTTTCCTAACGCAATTAGCCAATATTTTTCAGCTTCTTCTTCAGATAGATTTAATCCATGGCGATAATAAGAGTCAGCTAGTCCAATGCCGCTTTTTAATAGTTGGTTTTCTATTTCTTCAAGTTGTGGAGAATTTGTTTTCTTTGCATTTTCCCATTCAATTTTTAGACGGTTATATTCTGCTGTAAACCACTCAATTGCCTTATTAGTAAAAATTTCGGCGTTTTGTCCTTTTTGTTGCATTTTATTAGCAATGACTAGATATTTCCATCCCAATGGAAGTTTATTAATCTCGGTTTTTATAATCTGTGGAGGAAGATCCATTACATCTTCAGTATATAACGCCTCAGCCTTCTTCATCGGAGTCACTAATAGTCCAGCTGCCATTACTCCTGTAAGCAACGGCTTCTTTATTCTGCTCCAGAGTGATGGTTTCTTAGTCTCCTCTCTTTTCTGTTCTATTTTCTTTTTATCTTCCTTTTCCTTTTCTGGCATAGAAATATACCTCAATTATGGAATTTAAAGATTGCTGTTGGAAGCACATCCAAACCCAATGCCGTCAGTTTTGCCTCTTTCTCTCTTTCCGCTTCCTTTTCCTCTCTCCCCTCCTTGGCTTCTGTTTCCTTGTCTGATATTCTCTCCTTCTGCTCAGCCAGGATCTCTGCAGTTTGTCTTTTTGCTTCTTCAATTTGCCTTATCAATTCAAAAGGGACTTCATTGTAGGCAAATACCCTGTTGTTTTCAACATGAGATATATTAGAATAGTTTAGGATGAAGGATGGGATGGAGGGTGGTTGACTGTATGATCCTACATTTCTTTTTTTACCTTCATTTAATCGAATATTTTCATCTGGAGCCATATTAACATTTCATAACTTAAATTTAAAAATATAGATAACAAAACATCTTTAACTTTCATTTAACTAACTCAAACAATCTTTTCATTAAGTATATGGGGCGATTTTCCCCATTTTCTAAAAAGTACCTCTCTTCTTCTGTGATAGATTTTTTCTTTTTATTGTATTTTACTAATCCTTTAATTAATGTTATTTTTGCTTTGTCTTTGAAATCTTCATTTTTAGTATATAAATAACCTTCATAATATATTCTGGCCATATTATAATATGCAAACATCTGCAGCTTTAACATTTCTTTTTGGATTTTTGGATGAGTAAAGGTGCTGTCACAAGTACTGATTACATTTTCAAGATGTTTTATTTCATCTTTATAGTTTCGTGAATCTAAGGCTTTTTGATAATTACGATAAGCGAACAAGTATGATGTATAATCGTCTTTGAATTCGGTATATATTTTCTTGTACTCCTCAACGTCATTAATAGAAATAGTTATCTGATCATCGTTTTCTGTACTTATAAGTACTTTGTCGTATTCGATTATTCTTTTCCAATACTCAGGATATTTCAATTCTATTTCTTTTGCTGCTTCTCCAGTTATAGGACCGAGTGACACGTCAAACTCTCCCCCTTCTGCCTTCTTCATCGGAGTAATCAGCAACCCAGCTGCAAGTATGCCTGCAGCTAATGGCTTCTTTATTCTTTGCCACAGTGAGGGTTTGTTTACTCTCTCTTCACCTATCTTTATTCTCTTTTTCTCCTCTTTTTCCTTTTCTGGCATGATATTATGTATCAGTTAGGGAATTTAAAGATTGCTGTCTTTTAATCTTTGGAAATCCAATCAGACACCTTTTCCTTTACATCTTTAAATGGGGGAAGGTCGGTTAAAACAAGGCTTTCCAACTCTTTTTTCCATTCCTTCTCAAATTTTTGGACTTCAGAAATGAATTTCTGCCTAGAGAACTTTAATTTGTAATAATCAAGCTTTTCATTTATTAACTCTACATCAAAATCTATTTTTTTATCGTTTATGAGGTAATAAAGGTCATACAAATCTCTAGCTTTCTTTCTTGTAAATATTGCGCGAACCTTTTCTGCTCCAACCTCAACCAAATCCATTCCTCGGATTATCTTTATTGGGAGATTATAAAAAGGCTGATTTAATATGTATGGAGCTGTCTTCTTTTTTACTTCTTCTCTTTTGCTGATTTCAACATATACGTGGCAAAGGTCTATATCTGATGTACTGAGCGGTCCTTTAGCCTTTATATGAATACTCTCAGTTTTCTCATCTCTTTTTGCACGAACCTCATTCTCTATTCCTAAAAGCAAAAGGTTTTCATGAATTGCAATGGCTATATCTTTTGACTCCTCCTTTAAAAGCGTAAAATCCAAATCCTCTGAAAATCTCTTTAGGCCATGGAAAAACCATAAATATGTTCCGCCTTTAAAAACCAATTGGAATTCTGACAAAGAAATCAGAACGCAGCTTTGAATATAATGCTTTTCTTGCTGCCAGGGCCTTATGTTGTTTATCTTTGCATATCTCTTTATCGTCTCTTTATCAATCATAATAGCCACTCTCTTATTTTCTTTGATAATCTCTGATTCCATATCTTAATGTACTCTCTTATTCTTTCCTCATTTAACTTCTCTCTTATTTCCATTGCTTGATCCTTAGATATTGAGCTTAAATATATGGAGTCAAGTAATGCCTTCTCAGGCTCTGCAATAAAGATATAGCTTAATCCTTTTTCCACTCTTTTAAATCCAAAAAATAAAGAAGGATGAATTTTATGATATCTTATTCCAAGAAAATCATATTTCCTGCTTGCCTTGGCGGTAATGCATTCTATAAACTTAGGTACCTGTTGTAAGTGGCCATAAAAATGGAGAGCGGAATTCAAAGATATGTAAGAAGGCTCTATTAACTGCGTTGCTATTACATATTCATCATCAGTAAATGAAATCTTTCCAGCTAGAAGTTTCGTTGCCAATCCTTTTTTAATCATTCTATCTATATACACATTTGCGACTTCCTTTGATTTTCCAATCATATTCGCTAACTCTGCAGTTGTAAATACTGTCCTTTTGCTTTTGACTGCCATTTCCTTTATTTCATATAAATTTAGCTCTTTCAATCGTTTCACCATTATAACAATATTGTTATTATACAGAAACAGATTATTAAGCTTTTCGCTGTCTCCCTAGACTGTTATTTTGTTGTAGGCAAATACCTTGTTGTTTTCAACATGAGATATGTTAGAATAGTT
>JAOADF010000050.1 GCA_026417425.1 Dictyoglomaceae bacterium | reverse complement strand
CCAACTTTTCCCCTTCTTTTAGCATCTTTATATACCTTATAAATTTAAATTTGGAAAATATGAATATGAACAGGTAAATGCCTATACATTAAAATAGATCCCATAAGTTTATCTCTTTTTATCCTATAATCCCAGCCAAGGCCCACGGATTTATATTTCTTAAAAGAAGCATTCTTAATCTTTTCAATATAGCTTTCTATATCTTCTTCTAAATTCTTGGTCTCTGTTTTCTTTCTAATTAAAAGATCAAAAGCATAGCTTTTCAGTAATTTCCCATGAAAATTTTTATACACAGAGGGTAGAGAAATAATATCAAGACCTATAATTTTTCCATTAATCACAAAAGCACATCCATTTTGTCCCTCAATAGGAAAAGAATTTTTAGTTATCTCTTCTAAATTAGTTTCTACATTTTTGAATATGTCTCTTAAAGCTCTTGTTTTTGAGTTTGATTTTAATATAGAATCATATCTATCTACCTCATCCCAGATAAGACTTTGCTCAGTTTTAAATTCCTTAGAGCGACTAAGATGATCATATAAAGATATGTTCTTCTTAGCTCTCATTTCAAAAGGAATAATTATTTCTGGATCTCTATGATGAGGAGAAGTAAAATCCCATCTTCCCTTCTCAGTACAACTTACGGGAATATTTAGTACTGAATTTTTCTTTACCAATATTGATGTATTTATAACTCTATTTTGTTTTCCACCTTTTAATTCCTCTCCGTCCATTATAAACACATTTATATTTAGTCTGTTTACTGCCTTTAATGTAGGAACTTCTCCCCAAGTATTTACCTCCTGAATTATAAATTTTCCAGAATTCAATGCTTCCTCAAGAGAAATAAAAGGAGGAATATGAGAAATACTTAGAAATAGAGGAATAATTGAAAATCCATTAATTTCTTGAGACTCCTTCCATTTAATTTGGCGGAAAACATCAGTAATTTTCATTATCATACCCCCATATTATTAAAATTTTTTCTACTTTAAATACTAAAACATAAAGGGGTCAAAATTAGTCCCTTTAAAAATTTTCATTAAAATTCAAGAATTTATAAGAATTTATGCTTTATCATTTCCTTTTTATGAAGATATGAAGGGTATTAAAAGAGGTGGGAGAGCCTAAATAATTAGATAAAAAAATTAACAAAGATAAAAGATATCATAAAGAAGGATTATTCATATGAGGCTTACACTAAATTATTGACAGTCCCAAATAATTTCCTTTTATCTTGGCCATCTTTCCTCAATAGATGGAATTTCTGGAAATTTATTATGAGGCTCTTTTTGATACCAATAGGCAACAGATGATATATCATCCATGAGAGGTTGAAATTTCCCATTAGGCCACCATCCCAATGCCTGAATAGTAACTTTTAATCTCTTTTCAAATCTTATGGGATCTAAAATATGCCATCGGTACATAGCATGTTTGGGAACTTCTCCTTCTTTCTTCCGCCATAGAGGATATCCTAAGAAGGGAGTAGAATAGGTTTCTCCAAAGCCCCATGCACCACCAAAATAATCTTCAGTACCCGTACCACATATGGTAGGATATTCCTCATCATCGTCTATATAGAATTTCAATTCCCCTTCTCCCCACCATCCATTAGAAAGTTGAGTCCAATAAAGGGCTGTTCCTACATAATGTCCCTTCCCTTGTACCCCATCTAAAATTACATTTTCTGGCTTCTCCCTTTCAGTAATACTTCTTCTCCACTGAGCGTGAAAATATCCCACGTTCTCTGGAATATCCCCTAAGGAATAAGTAATTTGATAGAAGAAGTAATTTATATCTTCCCATCTTTGATTTTCAATAGTAATTTTACAGCTTTTTTTAAAGGGCATAGGAAAATAACAGTTAAATCCACCCGAAGGATTCACCACAATAGGAAGAGAATTCACATTATATCTCATACCATGACCATTTACAAAAAAATCTCCTAAAGGAACTTCTACCGATGGAAATTCTTCCTCATCCCAATAAAACCTTAAAATACAATCCCTATAAGCCTTTTCATCCACTGTCATCCAGATATGCTGTATCACTCCTGGTCCTTCAATCTCTGCTAAAACTGTTGTGCTTTCTTTTGGTAAATTTATACATGGTCTAACTTTCCATCCTTTGCCTAAGAAATATGAGGGGTGATTTGGATCTTGAGGAATTTCTTTTGCTCCCCCTCCAACTTCTCCTTTGGGATTTTCTGCTGAAAGGGAACGAGTCTTATGATTTGACAGGAGAGGAATATTCCACAAACCTAAAAGAATATTACTTATATATTCCATACCTTTACCTCCAAATTATTAATTAAAATATTTTAGCTAAATTAACAAGGAG
>JAOADF010000033.1 GCA_026417425.1 Dictyoglomaceae bacterium | reverse complement strand
TGTCCTTTCAAAATCCCTTGGAATTATCATCAAGAAATTTATATTATTCTCCTTTGCATATTTGATTGCATTCTCTCTATTTTCTTCCTTTATTAATTTATTTACAAGTTTTATCCTAAAATTTCCAAAAGAAAGATTATTCAATACCTCCATGGAAAGAGCAGATTTATCTAAATCTAAAACATAGAGATCTGTTTTTTCCATACTCTTTTTCATTTCACTCTTTGTTAAATTACCTATAAAGTTAAAAAGAATAATCATAGCAACTAAAGAAATTATTAGCTGTGCTGTAATAAGCTCTTTAATCTCCTTTTTAAGAAGATTATTAAATTTTTTCATTGTATAACCCTCCTAAAAACTTCTTCTAAGTTTCTTGAAGAGTATTTTTCTTTTAATTCCTCAGAAGTTCCCATTTCAAGGATCCTTCCATTATCTATAAGACCAACTCTATCGGATAGGAATTCTATTTCCAACATATTATGAGAGGAAAGAAGAACAGAAGTGCCTTCTTTTACATATTCTCTTATAATTTCCCTTACTTCTAAGGCATTTATTACATCAAGCCCTGAGGTTGGTTCATCAAGAATAGCAAGGGTAGGCTTTGTCATGAGAGCCCTTGCAATAAGAAGTTTTCGAACCATTCCCTTACTGTAGGTTCCTATTTTATCCTTTAATCTTTCTCCTAATCCTGAAATATCAACTGCTCTTTTAATAAAAACATCTTTTTCTCTTGCATCCTTAGCATAAAAATTTGCCATAAATTCTAAATAATCAATGCCCTTCATATTCTTATAGGCTCCTGCTTCTTCTGGCAAATAACTAATATTTTCCCTTACAAAATCAGGATTTTCTTTTATATTTTTTCCATTAAAGAATACTTTTCCATCCGAGGGAGAAAGAAGAGTTGCTATAATTCTTAAGGCAGAAGTTTTTCCCGCACCATTTGGACCTATAAGGGCAAAAATTTCTCCTTTTCTTACCTCAAAACTTATTCCCTTTAATGCAGAAATCTTTCCATAATTCTTTTTAAGATTCTCCACCTGAAGAATTATCTCCATAGGAAACTCCCCCTTTCTATTTAATCGTTTTTCCTAAGTATAACATAAGAATTAACATAAGAATATTAAAATTAAATTAAAAACAATGAAATAATTGCAAGATTTTTTCACTAAGTATATAATATAAATGAAAAATTTTTTCACTAAGGAGAAACGGGAATGGAATTAAGAAAAACTTTTAAAGATCTTGGATTAAGAATGAGTAAACAGAGAGTAGCAGTTTTAGAGTTTTTTGAGGAAAATAAAGAAGGTCATTTCTCACTAAATGAAATTCATGAGAAAATATCTCAGAAAAATAAAGATATTTCCTTTACTTCTGTTTACAGAACTTGTAAATTACTTGAAAAATTAGGATTAATAAGACAGATTTCCTTTGAAGAAAGACATATTCATTACGAAAGTAATTTAACCCCACATCTTCATTATCAATGTCTTATATGCGGAAAAATTTTAGAGGAGAATCCAGATTGGCTAAAAGGCTGGAAAACAGAACTAAACAGTAAAGATTTTTTAATAACTTCATATAGAGTTCAGATTTATGGAATTTGTAAAGATTGTCAAGATAAATATCCTGAAGATGTAAAAAGAAAACTAAGTTTGGAGAGATAGTAATGGTAAAAGCTTTATATGAAATGAAAAAAGGAGAGAAGGGAAAGGTTTTAACCATAAAAGGAGGAAGAACAAGAATATTAAGATTAGCAGAATTGGGAATAATTCCAGGAGAAGAAATAATCCTCATACAGAAAAGTTTTGGCCCTGTAATTGTTAAAGTAAAAGATACAAACTTAGCTTTAGGAAGAGTTATTGCTCAAAATATAATAGTAGAGGTGGAGAATGGAAAAAAAGAAGATTAGAGTCGCTCTCTGTGGTAATCCTAATGTAGGAAAAAGTACCATTTTTAATCTTCTTACTGGGTTAAGACAGCATACTGGTAATTGGCCAGGCAAAACTATAGAAAAGAAAGAAGGAATATATATAAAAGATAATTATGTTTTAGAAATCATTGATCTTCCTGGTACCTATAGTCTTACATCTCGTTCTGTGGAAGAAATCATTGCAAGGGATTTTATAATTAGGGAAAAACCAGATATTGTTGTAGTTATTGCAGATGCTTCATCCTTAGAAAGAAACCTTTATCTTCTTGCTCAAATCTTAGAATTATATTCACAGGTTATTTTAGCTTTGAATATGATTGATCTTCTATCGGAAAAAAAATATAGGATAGATTTTATAAAATTAGAAGAAAAATTAGGAATTCCTGTAATTCCCATGGTAGCAAATAAAGGAATAGGAATTGGAGATTTAATAGAAAAAATTATAAAGATTTTTGAAGGACAACAAAAATATCTACCTAAAAAAATAGATTATGGTGATTTGGAAAAAATTATTGAAAAAATAGAAGAAAAATTACCAAAAAATTTGGATGGATATAATTCACGATTTATATCTATAAAATTGTTAGAAGGAGATGAAATTGTAAAAAATTTAGTAATAGACAAAATAAATTATGAGGAAATTGAGAAATTAATAGGAAAAAGAGAAGATACTGGAATAATCTTAGCTAATGCCCGATACAATTGGATCAAAAAAATTCTATCAGATACTTTAGAAAAACCAAAAACTCCAGTCATAACATTAAGTGATCAATTAGATCATTGGTTTACCCATCCTATTCTTGGTCTCCCTATAAGTTTTATAATTTTAGGTTTAATTTTCTGGTTGACATATACTATTAACGATTTACTATTAGGGCCATGGGAGAACTTTATAAATCTAATTCACAATCTTCTAGAGAAGATCTTTTTATTTTTACCAAATTTCTGGAAGGAACTTATTTTTAATGGAGTCTGGCAGGGAGTTTCCATTTTATTAAGTTTTATGCCTCTTATAGTAATATTCTTTTTCTTATTAGCAGTATTAGAAGATACAGGATATTTAGCAAGAGTTGCCTTTGTAACGGATAGAATTATGCATATCCTTGGACTTCATGGAAAAGCCTTTTTACCTCTTATGATGAGTTATGGATGTAATGTTCCTGGTATTATGGGGGTAAGAACTATGGAAGAGGAGAAGGATAGAATATTATTAACTCTTATAAATCCCTTTATTCCATGCGTTCCAAGAATTCTTGTTTCTGCCTTTTTTGCTGGCATTTTTTTTCCTAAATATGCAGGTTTTATTTTACTCTCTTTATATGTTATTAGCCTTATAGCTGTATTTATTAGTGGAAAAATCATAAGAAAATTCCTTTTGAAAGGGTCCTTTTCTCCTCTAATAATGGAACTTCCTCTCTATAAATTACCTAACATGAGAATTGTAGGAATTTACCTTTGGGAGAAATTAAAGATATTTCTGGAAAGGGCAGGAACTGTGATGGTTTTTCTCTCTGCAATAGTTTGGATTTTGGGAAATATCCCTTCAAATAATATTGAAAACTCATACTTAGCATCCTTAGGGAAAATTTTTCTTCCCTTATTAAAACCCCTTGGTTTTAATTGGCAACTGGTATTAGGACTTATTACAGGATTTATAGCAAAAGAGGCAAGCCTATCCACTATATCCACAATTTATCAAGCCAGTGGAGAAAACTTAAGAAATATTCTTCTTTCTGAGATTAATCCTTTGACTGCATACAGTTTTATGGTTCTCCAAATTCTTTATATTCCATGTGCTGCCACCCTTGCAACAATTTACAAAGAAACTAACTCTAAAAAATGGACATTATTTAGTATTATCTATTCTTTAACCTTTTCATATATTCTTTCCCTTTTAATCTACTATTTAGGAAGGATTATTCTTCTATGATTGAAAAAATCATCAGATACATTGAGAAAAATAAAATTGTAAATGAAAAGGAGATAAGAGAAAAATTTAATCTTACCCTTGAAGATTGGGAACTTATTTCAATCCAACTAAGAGATTTAGGATTTTTTAGAGAAAAATCACCTCCTTCTCCATGTAATTTATGCTCTTTTTCTAAATCCTGCTCTCAAGGATATCTGATATCTGATCCCTTATCTCTTGAACTACAGAAGAAGGATTAGGATGAGCAGTAATTGGTCTTCCAATTACTAGATAATCTGACCCCTTTTCTAGTGCTTCCTTTGGGGTCATTATTCTCTGCTGATCATCTTTTATATCTCTTGTTAATCTTATTCCTGGAGTTACTATGAGCAATCTTTTTTTAAGATTTTTTCTAAGCAATTCTATTTCCTGAGGAGATGCAATAACTCCATCTAAACCGGTTTCTTGAGCCAACTGAGCGAGAAAAAGAACCTGTTCTGGAAGGGAACGAGATACACCCCAACTTCTTCTAAATCCTTCTTCTGAAAAACTTGTTAAAACCGTAACTCCTAATAAATAAGGGGTTTCCTTTTTGTTATTAATTTTATATTTTTCTGCAATTTCCACCGATTTTCTCAACATATCTTCTCCCCCTAAAACATGTAAAGTGATCATTATAGGATCTAATTCTATAAGTTTTTCAAGAGTTCTTGCTACAGTATTAGGAATATCAAAGAGTTTTAAATCTATAAATACCTCCCCTCCCATCTCTTTTATTGTTGATACAATTTGAGGTCCAGCAGAAACAAATAGTTCTAAACCTACTTTGAAGTTTTTTACCATTGGTAAAAGATTTTCTACCATTTTTAATGCCTGATATTCCGTAGGAAAATCCAAGGCAACAATTAATGGATCTTTCATGAAAAATCCTCCTTTCTCTTATGAGCTAAACCTATCAAGTCTTGAATTTTTTCTTCTCTAAAGTAATTTTCAAGCTCTAAGACAATTTCCTTTCCAATATTAGGATTAATAAAATTAGCAGTTCCAATTTCTACTAAAGATGCTCCTGCCAAAATATATTCCATTACATCACCAAACTCTATTATTCCTCCACATCCAATTATAGGAAGAGATTTTTTCTGGTATATTTCCCAGATATATCTTAGAACTAAAGGTTTAATAGATGGTCCTGATAAACCAGCAAATATCCTTTTAAATACAGGTTTCCTATTTTTCCAATCAATAGCTAATCCTAAAAAGGTATTAAAAACAACTACTGCTTCAGCTCCCGCATTTTTAACAATATCTACTATATCTAAAATTCTTTCTGCTTCAGGAGATAATTTTACCCACACAGGCTTTTGAGATATTTGTACAATATTTTTAGTTAATTCATAAAGAATATTCGCATCTACTCCAAATTGCAATCCTCCTTTATCTACGTTAGGACATGAAACATTTAGCTCTATTCCTGAGATTTTTAAATCTTTTAAATTTTTTGCTAATTCCTCGTACTCCTTAATACTTTCACCTGCAATTGAAATGAAAATATTTGTATTAATTTTTTCTAAAAAGGGCATTTCCTCTTCAAGGAATTTTTCAAGACCGGGATTTTCTAAACCTATAGAATTTAATAGACCACAAGGAGTTTCCCAAATTCTTGGTGGAGGATTTCCTCTTTTTGGCTTTAAGGTTATACTTTTAGTTACAAATCCTCCTAAGATTTCTAAGGAATAAAATTTAGATATTTCCTTACCAAATCCTGATGTCCCTGAAGCTAATAATATGGGATTTTTAAATATAAGACTTCCTAATTTTACTTGTAAATTAGAATTCACTCAAAATATACCTCCACTCCTGAAACTACAGGACCATCTTTACATATATGTAAGTTTTTCTCTCTTCCCCAAAAAATACATCCTAAGCATATTCCAATTCCACATCCCATTCTTTCTTCCAAAGAAAGATAGAGTCTTTCTTTTTCTTCTACTCTTTTCCAAATTTCTTTAAGCATAGGTATAGGTCCACATGCATAAATCTTATCAAAATCCATTAAATCCTTTATAAAATCTATAATTTTGCCTTTTTCTCCTAAGGTTCCATCCTCTGTCGTAATTAAAAGAAAATCACTCTTTCTTTCAAAATTTTCTAAAATTCCTTTAAAAATTTTTGTAGAAAAGCCAATAAAGGAATAGACTTTTGTATTTTTAGATAAGAAATCCAAAAGAAATGTTAAGGGAACAATCCCCATTCCTCCACCAATAATTGCTATCTTTTTTTCTCCATTAGGAATTGGAAAATTTGTTCCCAAAGGGGCTAAGACTCTTAACTTATCTCCTGTCCTTTTCCTACTTAATATATATGTTCCTCTCCCTTTGATTTGATATAAAAATTCTATTGTATCTTGGGATACTTTAAAAAAGCTGAAAGGTCTTAAGAGAAGAGGATCATAAGAATCTGACACTTTTATCATTGCAAACTGTCCAGGTAATGCTCTAAAAGATAAGTCATTTTTAAGAACTAAAAGAAAAATATCTTTATCTAATCTTTCATTGCTAATTATTTCAAATTCTTCTATCATTTAATATTTTCCCTTCTCTAAAAACTATTTTTCCATTAACTAAAGTGATAATAGGCCAACCCTTAAGATTCCACTCTTTAAAAGGAGTATTTTTCCCTTTTGAAAAGAATTCTGATGGATTTACTATCTTTTCCTTTTTTAAATCAATGATTGTTAAATTTGCTATATTTCCTTTTTCCAAAGGAATATATGGAATATTGAGAATCTTTGATGGATTATAACTTATTTTCTTTAGAAGTTTTGGCAGAGATAATTTTCTATGAAAATAGCCGTAAGTTATTATTAAAGGAACTAAAGTTTCTAATCCTGATATTCCAAATTCTGCTAAATCATACTCCTTTAGTTTATCATCTTGATGATGAGGAGCATGATCAGAAACAACAACATCGATAATATCTTCCTCTAAAGCTTTCCATAGAGATTCTTGATCTTCCTTTGTTCTTAAGGGAGGATTTACTTTAGTATTTGTATCATAATTAGTTTCCTTTACATAATCTTCTGTTAAAATTAAATGATGAGGAGTAACCTCACAGCTTACTTTTATTCCATATTTTTTAGCCCACCTAATCATCTCAATACTCTGCCAACATGAAACATGAGCTATATGTAGTTTACCTTGAGTTAATTGAGCTAAAAATATATCTCTTGCAACAATACTTGCTTCAGCAGTCCATGGCATTCCCTTTAAACCTAAAAGAGTAGCTGCCTTTCCCCAATTCATGGATCCTTCAAGAGTTAAATTAGTATCCTCACAATGTTCTATTATTGGAACATTGAAAATTTTTGAATATTCCAAGGCACATCTTAAAATCTCACTATTCATGACACAGCTTCCATCATCAGAAAAACCCTTTGCTCCTGCCAAATACATATCCCCCATTTCAGATAATTCCTTTCCTTCTCTTCCCTTTGTGATTGTTCCAATAGGATATATATTAACAAGATTTATTTCTTTTGTTCTTTTATAAATATATTCTATAAAAGATCTTTGATCTAAAGGTGGTGAAGTATTAGGCATACATGCTATAGAAGTAAAACCTCCTGCAATAGCGGACATACTTCCTGATAATAAATCTTCTTTCCATTCAAAACCAGGTTCTCTCAAATGGGTATGCATATCTGTCATATTTGGAACTATTATTTTTTCTTCTCCATCAATAACTTCATCAATATTATTAATATATAAATTCTCTCCTATTTCCTTTATTATTCCATTCTCAATATATATATCTCTTTTTTCTTGAAACTCTCTTTCGGGATAAATTAAAAGAGCATTACGAATGAGAAGTTTCATCAATTTTCCCTCCTCCTAATAATAGATAAAGTAGAGCCATTCTCACAGCAACACCATTAGTTACTTGCTCATTTATAACTGAGTGAACACTATCTGCAACTTCTGATGAAATTTCAACTCCTCTGTTCATAGGACCTGGATGCATTACTAAAACATCTGATTTTGCCCTTTTTAATCTTTCAGGAGTAATTCCAAATAATAAATGGTATTCCCTTAAAGATGGAAAAAGCCCTTTCTTTTGTCTTTCCAATTGAAGTCTTAAAACATAAATAATATCTACATTTTCAATGGCTTCATCTAAATTATAACTTATTTCCACACCTAAATCTTCTATCCCTGGGGGAATTAGAGTACTCGGTCCACATACGTTTATACTATTTCCTAGAATTCTCCATGCATAAATATTAGATCGAGCAACCCTACTGTGCATTATATCCCCTATTATTGCGATCTTCAA
>JAOADF010000157.1 GCA_026417425.1 Dictyoglomaceae bacterium | reverse complement strand
CCTGACTTTTAATCAGGGGGTCACAGGTTCGATTCCTGTGCGGCTCACCAGAGAAAGGGCCCTCATCGTCTAGCCCGGCCTAGGACACCGCTCTTTCAAGGCGGTGACGGGGGTTCGAATCCCCCTGAGGGCGCCAATTTTGGGCGGATAGCTCAGAGGTGAGAGCGCCTGCCTTACAAGCAGGAGGTCGTAGGTTCAAATCCTGCTCCGCCCACCATTTATTAAATAAAATCCCAGTGTTGATATCCTTTTAACCCTTCCTTTAAAAATTGTTTACCTGATTTAGAAAGATTTTATGGTGCATTGTATAAGAAGAATTGTTGTTTAATACTTAATTATAAGCTATAATTATTTTGCAAATAATTGGTGTTTTTTTATTAAAAATGGTGAGGTGAAAAAATGGAGATAAGAATACCTAAATGTATGAGTACTCAGCATCCTGATAATGTAGCAACTCCTTTTTTCTCTGAAAGTCCAGAAATTGGTGGTGATGACGAGATAACAGAGGCTTATTATGCCTTTTCACATTTAGGTTGTGATGAACAAATGTGGGATTGCGAGGGAAAAGAAGTTGATAATTTTGTTGTAAAAAAGCTATTAACCCGCTATGATTCTTTTTTTTCAGATAAAATTCTTGGTAGAGATGTTTTTATAACTTTAAGAGTACCAAACCCATTATTTGAAAAGGATGAAGCAAAAATATTGATTGAAACCCTTGAGAGTATACCTCGATCTTATGACACTGCAAAAATTTTTTATCAGAAAGATATAGCTCCTATTTTTGAGATCATACTTCCTTTGACAACTTCTGCAACTTGTCTTAATAGAATATATTGGTATTATCGAGATTTTGTCTATGGAAAGCAATATATTAAATTCAGAAACGATGATTGTACTATAGCAGAATGGATAGGAGATTTTAATCCCAGTACTATTCATATTATACCCCTTTTTGAAGATTGGGATCATATTTTAATTGCGGATCAAATTGTAAAAGATTTCTTAAGGGACAAAGATTTTAAATATATAAGAGTTTTTTTTGCAAGATCAGATCCTGCTATGAATTATGGAATGATAAGTGCAGTCTTACTAAATAAAATAGCTCTTCAAAGAATGTATAAACTTTCTGAAGAAATTGGAGTCGAAATTTATCCAATTATAGGAGTAGGATCTGCTCCTTTTAGAGGTAATATGAAGCCTTCCACCGTTGAAAGAATCCTTAAGGAATATCCAAGTGCTTATACATTTACAATTCAGTCTGCATTTAAATATGATAATTCTCCTGATGAGGTGAGAGAAGCTATTAAAAAAATACGATCCCGTTCTAAAGGATTGCCTCATATGGTGGATGAGCAAAGAGCCTTTGAGATAATGAAAAAATATACCCAAGCATATAGAGGGCATATTAGGAATCTTGCAAATTTAATAAATGAGGTAGCCAAATATGTACCTAAAAGGAGAAGAAGAAAATTGCATGTGGGGCTTTTTGGTTATCCTCGAGAAGTTGAAGGTATAAAACTTCCAAGAGTGATTACTTTTACTGCAGCTTTATATTCCCTTGGTATACCACCTGAGGTTTTAGGTTTGGAAGTGTTAAATAAAGAAGATATAAGGTTTTTAAAGACTGTTTATATAAACTTTGAGGAAGACATGTCTGATGCTCTTAGTTATCTTGATATAGAAAATAGATACTTACCCGAGGAGATTAGGAAAACTGTTTGTAAATTTGATCTATTTTCTTTTAATACAGAGCACATTAAAACTTCTCAGAAAATTTTAGAATTCCTTAGAGATGGAAAATATGATAATGTTCAAGAAGAAGTTTTAAGAGCTGCTTATCTTAGGAGATTTTTAGGATAAGTAAGAATTTTCAATAATTAATTTTTCTTGTAAAGGCTCCATTTCTTCTTGCAATTTTTTCAGATAACAATAAAGTTAAAATGCCTATTGCGATAGTTATTACACTTGTTATAAGACTGTAATAAATCAAGTTTTCTGATGAAATTTCATTAATAAAAAAAGAGGGAAGACCTAGAGACCTCCTTCCCCCTTCAATAAGGTATAAAAAGGGATTAATAAACGCTAATTTCTGTAAAAAATCAGGTAAAAGCTGAGGAGCAAAGGA
The DNA here is from genome assembly GCA_026417425.1 of Dictyoglomaceae bacterium. The sequence goes on along the minus strand of JAOADF010000157.1, from coordinate 7,200 downwards.
AATACCAGATATTAACTGAAGAGCAGAGATTGTTCCCTCAATGAGATAACCTGCCCCGTTTCCTATAAATAAAGAAAAAGAGGCAAGAATTAATCCAAAACCTATTCCTGTGAAAAGAAAAAGTATTATGTAATAAAAAAAAGAGGATTTTAGTAAATAGTTTGCTCCAAAAATAAAAGCTAAAGAGAGAACAAAAAAAGAAGTAAAAATTCCTGTAATACCAACTCCAAGGGATCTTCCAATAACTTTTTCTAAAAAGCTTCCAGGAGCAATATATATAGGGACTAAGGTTTCATAAAAATCTCTATCATCAAGTATAGTCCAAACCATTCCTGTGCTTGTTCCAGAAAGAATTTGAAATAATGCATTTCCTGCTAAAACCCAGTAAAAGAAGTCCATTGCTTTATTTCCTTGGGCAAAATAAATAACCATATATAAAATTGCAACTCCAAAAATAGGTCTTACTAATAAATAACCAAAAAAAATCCACCATTGTGCCCAATTACTCCATATTTTCCAAGCAAGGACAAAGGAATAATAGAATCTTTTTATTACTGCCATCTTGTTATTAATCTTCCTTCTCTTCGAGCAATTCTTTCAATCTTTTTTAATAAAATAAAAGATAAGGACATATAAATCAAAGATAAAATACTCAAAATTATTAATTCAATTTCAAGGGATAAAAAGGCAAAAGGTTTACTCTCCGGAATTAAACTTTGGCGAAGGGAATCTAAACCTAAAGAGGCAGGAATTAAGGAAGCAAGGGATGCAATCCAAAATCCTAAGGTTTTTATAGGAAAGAAAAATCCTGAAAAAAGATAAATGGGCTCTTGAAGTAAATTAGAAAGATGCCATGCCTCTCTTCCTGATAAAAGAAATATGCTACTTAACATCATACCCATTCCATATAGAGATATAAGAGTGAGTAAGAAAGCTAAAATTGCCTGGGGAAGTCCTTGCCAGTGTATAGGAACATTAAAAAAAATTATTCCCAAAAGGATAATTGATAAAGCTCTAATAGAGGTAGCATATATTCCACCAATAGCCATTCCTATAAGAATGCTATTTATGGAGCATGGTGCAATAAAGAATAATGGAAGATTTCCCGTCATCCTCTCCCAGTATAACTGGGAAGCCATAGACCATAAAATATTTAACCAATAAGCTATCATGGAACCTCCTAAAATCACAAAGGAGTAAGTGATAGGAGGCATTTTTAAGGCTTTGTATATAAATATAAATGTGGAAACTCCTAAAAGGGGCAATAATACATCAAAAGGAATCCAGAAAAGATCTCTTTTCAACCCAATAAATCTTACCTGAGCTCTTCCAAGGCATGCTCTGATATTAAGAATTAGATTTTTACGATTCATCCTCAATTGGTCTTCCAACTATATTTATGAAGGCATCTTCTAAAGATATTTCTTTTTTCCTAAGATAAATTATATTCGAGTTATATTCAGAGATTTTATTAATAATATTGCTTATTAAGCTTTCCTTCTCTAAGGAAATTTTGAAAGAGATTTTTCCATCTAAATATTTATCTTGAATAATAGAGACCCCTTTTATAGTTCTTAAAGATTCTAAAGGAAATGGTGTTGTCTCAATTTCATATAGTATTTCATTACTTCCCATAGCTTTCAATCCAGAAGGAGTATCTAAAGCCATTATTTTTCCCAAATCTATAATAGCAATGAGATTACATAATTCTTCAGCTTCTGCTAAATAGTGAGTTGTAAGAATAACAGTTTTTCCTGTTTCTTCCACCCATTTTTTTATAAATTGTCTTATAAATCTTGCAGATTCCACATCTAATCCTACCGTTGGTTCATCTAAAAAAAGAATTTCTGGATCATTCAATAATCCTCTAATTAACTGCATTCTCTGTTTTTCTCCTGTAGAAAGAGTGTTTACCAAGTGATATGCTCTATCCTCTAAACCAAATTCCTTAATATATTTTTCAATTTTCTCCTTTGCTAATTTTCTTGGAACCCCATATAGTTGAGAGAAGAAAAATAAATTTTCTTTTACATTTAATATTCCATATCCCGGATTTTCTCCACCAGATACAAGATTTATATATGGTCTTATTTTATAATATTCATTTTCCACATTATAACCTAAAACATAAGCAGAACCTGATGTGGGAAGTAAAAGAGTAGTAAGAATTCTTATTAAAGTAGTTTTACCAGCACCATTCCTTCCTAAAAGACCAAATATTTGTCCGCTTTGAATTTGTAATGAAATATTTTTCAGAGCTTCTACTCTTTTTTTTGTTTTCTTGTTTATAAAAACTCTACTTAGATTGATAGTTTCAATTGCCAGCATAACCTTAAAGTATATCATGTATATAAAATTGTTGCCAACTATTTTCTATGATGATATAATCTTTTTCGAAAGGAGAGGTGGCCGAGTCGGCTTAAGGCAGCCGCCTGCTAAGCGGTTGTACGGGCAAAAACCCGTACCGTGGGTTCGAATCCCACCCTCTCCGCCAATTTTTTAGAAATTTACTTGAAAAATCTTACTTGTTAATTCTTTATATGTTTGAAATTTTTCTTGATATAATTTGGATTTCGAAGAAGGATGCAATTCGTTGAATTCGTTATTTGTAAAATTATTATAGATTTCTTTAGGTAATAAATTTTTTACTACTAAATAGGCAGAACCTTTGCTTGTTATCTCTCTTTCCTTTGAAATTAACAAGGGAATATTTAAAATATCCCTTTTTAATTCTAGTAAATTTTTATATCTTGTCATTCCTCCAAAAACAATTATCTTTTCTATGGGAAAGCCTAAAGACTTTAATTCTTCAATAATGATTTTTGTTTCATAAAATATACCTTCCCAAATAGCTTTTTTAAAATCTGAAATCTTAGTATTTATATCAATTCCATAGAACATTCCTTTTACATTAGGATTAGGTGAAGGAATATTTCTTCCTAGAATATAGGGAAAGAAAAATATATTTGTAGGTTTATCAAAATTCTTAGGAATGTTCCATTTTAAATTTTTTTTAATCCAATTTTTTATACCCCCAGAATAATGTATTCCTGCAATAAGATAATACTTTTCCTCAAAAATGTATCCTATCGAAAACCCTTTTTTTCCAAGCTCTTTATTTAATAAAGGAAAAAATGTAGATAAAAATAGAGCTTCCGCTGTTCCCCATGAATCTAAAAGAATTTTATCAGAGAGAGAGAAAGAAAGACTTCCTATAGGATGATCATGTCCCCCTAATATTACAGGAGTATCTGGAAGGGAATATTTTTCTTTCCAATAAGGCAATATTTCACCAATTATTCTTCCAGCAGGTTGGATCTCAGGAAGAATTGAAAGATCTAAATTACATAAATTAAGAATTTCTAAAGACCAATTTCTTTTTTTAATATCAAATAAAAGCATTCTATTAGCAAGGGTATAATCTGTAAGAATCTTTCCTGTTAAAAGGTAATTTAAATAATCAACTGCATTTAACCATTTATATCTCTTTTTCCAAACATCTTTTAAATTTTCTCTAACCCATAGAATTTTTGCCAAAGAGTATTTTGAAGATATTTTTAATCCTGTTATTTCAAATATTTTATCTTTACCTATGTTCTCTAAAATCTTTATCTCCTTCTCTCCTCGAGAATCCAACCATGAAAATATATTGGTTAAAGGATTTCCTTTAGAATCAATTAAAAGTCCTGCTTCTCCCATTCCAGAGATAACTATTCCTATGAGTTTTTTCCTTTTCTTTTCTAAGCTATCAAAAATAGCTTCTAAATAATTTTTAAGTATAAATGGTGAAATAGAATAATCCTCATTAAAAGGAGTTGGAAAAATCTTTCTGAAAATGATTTTTCCTTCTTTATTCCAAAGGAAAACTTTAAGATTTGTTGTTCCTAAGTCTATGGTCAAAATATACATGATAAATATTATACAATAAAATAAAATTGTTTAAAAATTTACAAAACAAGAATTTACGGATAAAATAAGAAGTATAAAGATGAGATTGACTTTATACATCCTGATATATAAAATCTTAGTTAAAATGAAGGAAGATTTTTTAAATAATTTATATGAAAAAGCAAGTTTATTTCCTGATGCACCTGGAGTGTATATCTTTAAGGATGCACAAGAGAGAATTATTTATGTTGGAAAATCAAAATCTTTAAGAAAAAGGGTTCTTACTTATTTTAAAGAAAACACTCCTAAGAGTTTACTTCTTATCAAAAGAGCTAAGGATTTAGATTATATGATAACAGATTCCGAAACTGAAGCATTTATATTAGAGTCTATTCTTATAAAAAAACACAGACCAATATATAATATTCAATTAAGAGATGATAAACAATATCCCTTATTAAAATTGACATTAAATGAACCTTTTCCTCGATTAATAATGGCAAGGAGAATTGAAGATGATTCTGCAAGATATTTTGGTCCTTTTCCTCAGTCAAGTACAGTTAGAGAAACTATCTCTTTAATAAAGAAAATATTTAATCTTAGGAGTTGTTCTTGGGATCTACCAAAAAGAGCACCTAAGAGACCCTGTATATATTATGATTTAAAAAGATGTTATGCTCCTTGTCAGGAATATATTTCCCAAGATGAATATAGAAAAATTGTTGATGAGGTTCTTTTGTTTTTAGAAGGTAAATATCAAAGATTGATAGAAAATTTGACAGAGAAAATGAACTTTGCAGTTTCAAATTTAGAATTTGAGAAAGCAATAAAATATAGGGATCAAATAAAATATCTTCAAAATCTTTGGGAAAAACAAAAAATTATTTCCATAAATAAAGAAGATAAAGATATTGTTCAAATTTACATTGATGAAGAATCTGCTAAGGTTCTTGTTTATTTGATAAGGGAAGGTAAATTAATAGAAAAAAGAATAAATACTTTAAAAGTACCTTTAGCATATGATAAGAAAGAAATATTATCAGGTTTTTTAACTCAATATTATACTCAAAGGGAGATACCTAATGCTGTAATTATTCCCTTAGATTTAGGAGAAGAGAAGAATGAAATAGAGAAATTTCTATCAAAAAGGAAAGGAAGTAATGTTATTTTAAGAGAGCCAATAGAAGAAGAGAAGGATCTATTGGAAATGGCATTAAAGGATTTGAACATCCTTGAAGTTAAAAAGGATAAAATTTGGAATGAGCTATTAGAACTTCAAAGATTATTTAACTTGGAAAATATTCCCTTGTGGATTGAAGGCTATGACATATCAAATATTCAAGGAAAAGAGGCGGTAGGTTCTCGAGTGATTTTTTATAAAGGTTTACCATATAAAGAAAGATATAGAAGATATAAAATTAAACTTAGTAAGGAAGAACCTAATGATTATTTGATGCTTCAAGAAATAATGGAGAGAAGACTCGGAGATATCGAGGATGAAATTTCTGATATTATTTTAATAGATGGAGGAAAAGGACAGCTTAGTGCAGTTTTAGAGGTATTTGAAAGATTAAATATAAAACCAAAACTTTTAATAGCATTAGCTAAGAAAGAAGAGGAAATTTATATTCCCCATAAAAAGGAGCCAATTAAATTGAGTAAGGACTCACCTGCTCTTCATATATTACAAAGAATTAGAGATGAAGCTCATAGATTTGCTTTGACTTATCATAGGAAGTTGAGAACAAAAAAGATTTTAGAAAGTAAATCTTTAAAAATTCAAGGTTTAGGAGAAAAAAGATGGAGAATTTTAATAGAAAAATTTCATTCCATAGATGAGATGAAAAAAGCACCAAAAGAAGAGTTTTTAAATATAAATGGAATTCCTAAAACTTTAGGAGAAAGGATTTATCAATATTTTCATGATCAACATTAAAAAATAATTTTTGACAAAATTAATCAAAAGGAGTATATGATGTATAATTTAATTTGAAAGGAGGTTGAGTTATGGAAGTAATAATTGGAAATGAAAAGGTAAAAAGAGGTCTTGCCCAGATGTTAAAGGGTGGAGTAATAATGGATGTTACTAATGCTGAACAAGCAGAGATTGCTGAATCTGCTGGTGCAGTTGCTGTTATGGCTTTGGAAAGGGTTCCTGCGGATATAAGAGCCCAAGGGGGAGTAGCTCGTATGGCGGATCCTAAGAAGATAAAGGAGATAATGTCCGCAGTTAGTATTCCAGTAATGGCAAAGGTAAGAATTGGTCATTTTGTAGAAGCTCAGATTTTAGAAGCCCTTGGGATTGATTTTATAGATGAAAGTGAAGTTCTCACTCCTGCTGATGAAAAGTATCATATTAATAAACATTTATTTAAAGTTCCCTTTGTTTGTGGGGCAAGAGATTTAGGAGAAGCTTTAAGAAGGATTGCAGAGGGTGCTGCAATGATCAGAACAAAAGGAGAGGCAGGAACGGGAAATGTGGTTGAAGCGGTAAGACATATGAGACAAATTATGGATGAAATAAGAGTTTTAGCCCTTCTTCCTGATGAAGAGTTAGTTACTAAAGCAAAGGAATTGGGAGCACCTTTAGAAGTTATAATGGAAACTAAAAAATTAGGAAGACTTCCTGTGGTAAATTTTGCAGCTGGAGGTATTGCAACTCCTGCAGATGCTGCGTTGATGATGCATTTAGGTGCCGATGGGGTCTTTGTAGGTTCTGGAATATTCAAATCTAAAGATCCGAGAAAAAGAGCAAAAGCAATAGTTTTAGCTGTAACTTATTATAATGATCCTGAAGTTCTTGCAGAAATATCAGAAGATTTAGGAGAACCTATGCCTGGAATTGATGTTAGACAACTTTCAGAAAAAGAATTATTACAAATTAGGGGTTGGTAAGAGTTATGAGAATTGGAATTTTAGCTCTTCAAGGTTCAGTGGAAGAACATAAAAGTATTTTAGAAAATTTAGGAATAGAAAATAGATTGGTAAAGAAGACAAAGGATTTAGATACTATAGATGGTTTGATAATGCCAGGGGGCGAGAGCACTACTTTTATGCATATATTAAAAACCATGGAAGTTTTTGATTATCTTAAAGAGAAAATTGAAGAAGGTCTTCCTATTCTTTCTACTTGTGCTGGTTTGATAATTCTTGCAAAAGGAATTGAAAATTATCCTGATCAAAATTCTCTAAATATCTTGGATATTACAGTTTCTCGTAATGCTTATGGGCGTCAAAGGGAAAGCTTTATAACATATCTATCTATTCCAATATTAGGAGATGAACCTTTTGAAGCAGTCTTTATCAGAGCTC
>JAOADF010000146.1 GCA_026417425.1 Dictyoglomaceae bacterium | reverse complement strand
TATATTTATTCTTTGTAAGTAAAGTAAAAGAAATTTATAGGGTGTTTCAGTATCATGGTGCAGAACATAAAACCGTTTTTTGCTACGAATCAGGGGAAGATTTAACTGTTGAAAATTGTAAGAAATTTTCAAGATTTCATCCTCGTTGTGGTACTTCCTTTCTCCTTGTAGTCATGATTATCAGTATAGTAATTTTTTCTTTCTTAGGAAGACAAGGTTTTATAGAAAGAATATTTTCAAGAATTATTCTTATTCCTGTTATATTTAGCATTTCCTATGAGATAATTAGATTAGGATCTAAACGTCGTAATTCTTTATTATGGAGAATATTACTTTTACCAGGTTTATGGATGCAATATTTTACAACAAAGGAGCCCGATGATTTCCAATTAGAGATTGCTATTAGAGCTCTTAAGGAGGTGTTAGGAGAAGATGTTGCATCAAATCTTTCTTCAAAAACTTCAGAATATAGAGAATAGATTTAATGAATTAGAAGAGCTCTTAGCAAATTCAGAAGTTCTTTTAGATATTAATAAATATCAAGCTTTACTTAAGGAAAGAGGAAAATTAGAGAAAGTTGTAGAAGATTTTAGAGAATATAAAAAGCTTCTAAAAGAAAAGGAAGATACAGAAAATTTATTAGATGAAAATGAAGATGAAGAATTAAAACTTTTAGCAGAAGCTGAATTGGAAAGATTGAATAAAAGGATTGAAGAACTGGAATTTTCATTAAAATCTTCTTTTATTCCAGAAGATCCTAATGATGAGCGAAATATAATTATGGAGATAAGAGCTGGAACAGGGGGAGAAGAGGCAGCATTGTTTGCAGCAGATCTATTTAGAATGTATGTGGGGTATGCTCAGAAGAAGGGATGGAAAATTGATATTGTAAGCTCAAATTCTACCGGATTAGGTGGATTTAAAGAAATAATATTCCTAGTAGAAGGGAAAGGAGCTTATAGTAGGTTAAAATTCGAAAGTGGAGTTCATAGGGTTCAAAGAATACCTATAACAGAATCCTCGGGAAGAATTCACACGTCTACAGCTACTATTGCTGTTCTTCCTGAAATGGATGAGATTGAAGTAGAAATAGATCCAAAGGATTTAAGGATTGAAACCTTTCGATCCAGCGGAGCAGGGGGACAACATGTGAATAAAACAGAATCAGGAGTTAGAATAACTCATATACCAACAGGAATTGTAGTCCAATGTCAAGATGAAAGATCTCAGCATCAAAATAGGGAAAAGGCAATGAGAGTCTTAAGATCTCGACTATATGAATATTTAAAAGAGGAAAAAGAAGCAGAGATAGCGTCCAAAAGAAAAGCCCAAGTAGGTTCCGGAGAAAGAAGTGAGAAAATTAGAACATATAATTTTCCTCAAAGAAGGGTTACAGATCACAGAATAAATTACTCCTCTTTTCAATTGGAAGAGGTTCTCTCAGGAGAATTAGATGAATTTATTGATAGATTGATTCTTATGGAAAAGGAAAGGCAAATTAAGAAAATTTTAGAGGAGGTAGCTACTGCTTCTTAAAGAAATTCTCCATAAGGCAAAAAAGGAATTGGAAAAAGTTAATCCTTCCGCTTCTCATTTAGAAGCAGAATTATTAGTAGCATTAGCTTTAAATGTTGAAAGAGCTCATATATATCTTTTTAATTCCCTTAATGAAACTCAAGAAAAAAAATTTAATTATTTACTTAGAAAGAGATTACAGGGAGTACCTATAAGTTATTTACAGAAAAAGAGATGTTTTTATGACTTAGATTTAGATATAGAAGAAGGAGTTTTTATTCCTCGTCCCGAGACTGAACTATTATTGGAAAAATCTATGGAGGTAATTAGAGGGAAAAATATCCAATCTTTAGTGGAAATTGGGGTAGGAGCTGGGAATATTATTATTCCCCTTGCTTTAAGATTTCCTAATTTAAAAATTTTTGGTTGTGATATATCTCCAAAGGCATTAAGAATAGCAATGAAAAATGCAAAAAAGTATAAAGTACATGATAAGATTAATCTTTTTTTAGGTCCTTATCTCTTTCCCATTTTACTAAGAAATAAAGGTATTGATTTAATAGTGGCTAATCCTCCTTATATATCTTCTAGGGAGATGTCTCAGCTCTCCCAAGATGTTAAAAAAGAACCTTGGAATGCTCTTTATGGTGGATTTGATGGATGTAATTTTTATAGAGAATTATTTAAAGAAGTTAAAATTTTAGATAAAATTATTATGATCTTAGAAATTTCCCCCTTTATTTTAGATAGACTTATAAAAATTTTAAGTCTTTATATTAAAAATTTTTCTTTAGAAGTTTATAAGGATTTTTCAAATAAGGAAAGAATGCTAAAAATAGAATGGCAAAGTATTTAAAAATTGATCCCAATAATATATCTAAAGAAGTTTTAGATTGTGCAGTGAAAATTTTAGAAGAAGGAGGGTTGGTCGCCTTTCCTACAGAAACTGTTTATGGATTAGGAGCAGATGCTTTTAATCCCACAGCAATAAGAAAAATATTTATAGCGAAGGAAAGACCTTTAGATAATCCTATAATAGTACATGTGGGGAGAATAGAAGAAGTTTACTCAATTTCTGAATATGTATCCTACGAAGCAGAAAAATTAATGAAAAATTTTTGGCCAGGTCCTCTAACTTTGATATTTCCACGTTCATCTTTAGTTAATGATTTAATAACAGGGGGAGGAGATAAAGTTGCTATAAGGCAACCAAGTCATCCTGTTGCTTTAGCTTTACTAAATGCCTTTGGTAGAGCTATCTGTGCTCCATCTGCAAATCTATCAGGAAGACCCAGTCCAACAAAGGCGGAGCATGTTCTTAAAGATTTAGGAGATAGAATTGATCTAATTATAAATGGAGGAGAAGTAATTTGGGGAGTAGAATCTACAGTTTTAGACTTAACAGGAGAAATTCCAATAATTTTAAGACCAGGGGCATGTCCCAAAGAAGATATAGAAAGAATTTTAGGTAAAAAAGTTGAAATATGGAAGGGAAAAGGAAAGGATATTCCATCTCCTGGTTTAAAACATAAACATTATGCTCCAAAGGTACCTTTATATATTATTGAGAATTTTAGTGAAGATTGGAAAAATAAAATAGATGAATTCATTAAAGAAGGGAAAAGGGTTGGAGTTTTAGCATCAGAAGAGTATAGAAGTTTTTACCCTGATAATGTAAAATTAATTGTAATTGGAACAAGAAAAAATTTAGCTACTATAGCAAGTAATCTTTTTGGAGCAATGAGATATTTAGAAGAAGAAGTTGATATCATATTAAGTGAAACCTATCCCTTAGAGGGGTTGGGATTAGCAATAATGGATAGATTAAGGAGAGCATCCTATGAAAATAGCAATTGGCTCTGATCATGCAGGTTATGAGTTAAAAGAAGAATTAAAAAAGTGGCTTGAAGAGTGGAATATTAGTTATCATGATTTTGGAACTTATTCTCCAGAAAGGGCAGATTATCCAGATTATGCTTTATTAGTTGCAAAGGCCGTTGCGAAAGGTGGCTTTGATAAGGGAATCTTGATTTGTGGTACAGGAATTGGTATGAGTATCGTTGCAAACAAGGTTAAAGGAATTAGAGCAGCATTATGTCGAGATCCATATGAGGCAAGAATGAGTAGAGAACATAATGATGCAAATATTTTAACCTTAGGGGGTAGAGTTTTGGGGAAGGATTTAGCAAAGGAAATTGTTAAAGTTTTTTTATCTACAGAGTTTTCCGGTGGTAGACATAAATTAAGAATACAAAAAATTTTAAAATATGAGGAGGAATTAATGTGAGATATCTTCCAAGCGTAGATCCTGAGGTTTATTCAGCAATTCTAAAAGAGGAGGAAAGAGAAGAGTATCATTTAGAATTAATAGCATCAGAAAATTTTGTTAGTCCTGCTGTTTTAGAGGCACAAGGATCTGTTCTTACTAATAAATATGCGGAAGGATATCCGGGTAAAAGATATTATGGTGGTTGCGCCTTTGTGGATGAAGTAGAAGAATTAGCAAGAAATAGATTGAAAGAGTTATATAACGCTGAACATGCCAATGTTCAACCCCATTCGGGAAGTCAAGCTAATTTAGCTGTCTATTATGTGGTTCTAAATCCTGGAGATGTAGTTTTAGGTATGAACCTTGCTCACGGTGGTCATCTTACCCATGGAAGTCCTGTAAATATATCGGGAAAGTTTTTTAAATTCTTTTTTTATGGGGTAGATAAAGAAACAGAAAGAATAGATTATGACAATGTATATAATATAGCTAAAGAAGTAAAACCCAAGTTAATAGTTGCAGGAGCCAGTGCCTATCCTCGAGTGATAGATTTTGCAAAATTTGCAGAGATTGCTGAAAAAGTGGGAAGTTATCTTATGGTAGATATGGCTCACATAGCAGGTTTAGTTGCAGTAGGATTGCATCCATCCCCTGTGCCCTACGCTCAATTTGTTACAAGTACCACCCACAAAACTCTAAGAGGACCAAGGGGCGGATTTATTCTTTGTAAAAAAGAATTTGCGAAGGAGATTGATAAAGCAGTCTTCCCTGGAATTCAAGGAGGTCCTCTTATGCATGTAATTGCTGCAAAGGCTGTAGCATTTAAGGAGGCTTTGTCAAAGGAATTTGAAGAATATCAAAAACAGATTATTCTTAATGCTCAAGCTTTAGCTGAGGAGTTATTAAGATTAGGATATAGGCTTGTTAGTGGTGGGACAGATAATCATCTTATACTTATGGATTTAAGAAATATGAATTTGACAGGAAAAATTGCTGAAAAGATTTTGGAAGAAGCAGGTATTACAGTTAATAAGAACGCCATTCCCTTTGATCCTCAACCACCTATGATTACAAGCGGAATCAGAATTGGAACTCCTGCTTTAACTACTAGAGGAATGAAAGATAAAGAAATGAGATATATTGCTCGATTAATCCATGAAGTTCTTTCTTCTCCAGAAGATGAGAAGATTAGGATGAAAATAAGAGAAAAAGTAAAAGAATTATGTGAAGAGTTTCCAATTTATAAGAATTCCTTAGAAAGGAGTAGATAAATGGTTCATGTTATAGATCATCCATTAATTCAACATAAATTGACAATACTTAGAGATAAGAACACAGGTCCTAAAGAGTTTAGGGAACTTTTAGAGGAAATTTCAAGTCTTATGGTATATGAGGTAACAAGAAATCTCCCCTTAGAAGAAATAGAAATTGAAACTCCTTTAAAAAGGACAAAGGGGAAAGTATTAGCAAATAAGGAAATTGGAATAGTTCCTATTCTAAGAGCGGGATTAGTTATGGCGGAAGGAATTCTTAGACTTTTGCCTTCCGCAAAAGTAGGACATATTGGACTGTACAGAGATCATGAAACTTTACAACCTATTCAATATTACACAAAACTTCCTGAGGATATAGATAAAAGAGAAGTTATAGTTGTAGATCCTATGCTTGCTACAGGAGGATCTGCCATTGCAGCAGTTTCTATATTAAAAGCAAAAAAAGTTAAAAATATAAAATTTGTGTGTCTAATTGCATCACCTGAGGGAATAAAAGCTTTAGAATCTTCTCATCCTGATATAGATATTTATACTGTAGCTATTGATGAATATTTAGATGAGAATGGATACATAATTCCTGGTCTTGGAGATGCAGGTGATCGATTATTTGGAACAAAATAAAATTGTGAGGATGATTTGATGGGAGAAAGTTTTATTATAGAAGGGGGACATAAATTAAAGGGAGAGATTAGGGTTTTTGGGAGTAAAAATTCTTCTCTTCCTATAATGGCAGCATCAATTCTTACTGGAGGAAAACTAATATTAGATAATGTACCTCCAGTAAGAGATATATTTACTATGGCAGAAATTTTAAATTATTTAGGACTAGAGATCCATATTGAAAATAATCAAATAATGATAAAAGGTGAACCTAAAAGTTTTGAAGCCCCCTATGAATTAGTTTCTAAAATGAGGGCTTCTTTTGAATTGTTAGGTCCATTATTAGCGAAATTTGGAGAAGCAAAGATACCATATCCAGGAGGATGTAGAATTGGTTTGAGACCTGTAGATCTTCATATAAAAGGTTTTGAAAGTCTTGGGGCAGAAATAACTATTGAAAAAGGATTTGTTTATGCAAGGGCAAAAAAAGGTCTTAAAGGAACCAAGATTTATCTTGATAAGCCAAGTGTAGGAGCTACGAGAAATATTATGATGGCATCGGTATTGGCAAAAGGAGAGACTATTATTGAAAATGCCGCATGTGAACCAGAGGTTGTCGATTTGGGAAATTTCTTAAAAGCCCAAGGTGCAGAGATAGAAGGTTTGGGTACCTCTGTGATTCATATAAGGGGTAAAAATGAACTTAATGGCGTAGAATATTATAGAGTTATTCCAGATAGAATTGCTGCTGGGACTTATATTATTGCCAGTATTATGGCGGGAAAAGAGGTATTAATAAAAAATATAGAGGTTGATCATTTACAAAGTTTGTTTATGAAATTGAGAGAGGCAGGTGTGGATAATTTTCAAATAAAAGATAAAGAAGTATTAATTAAAGGGGCAAAAAGTTGGAAAGGAATAGAGATAAATACTATGCCCTATCCTGGTTTTCCTACAGATTTACAACCTCAAATTATGGTTTTTGCTTGTCTTGCTCAAGGAACTAGTGTTATAATTGAAAATGTATTTGAAAGTAGATTCTCTCATGTGGGAGAACTCCTAAGATTGGGAGCAAAAATAAGTATTGAGGGAAGAACCGCTATGTTACAAGGAGTTTCTAAATTGATAGGAGCACCAGTAGAGGCTACAGATCTTAGAGCAGGTGCAGCATTGGTAATTGCAGGTTTAGTCGCAGAAGGGGAAACAGAAGTTTTAGAGGCAGGAGAACATATAGATAGAGGTTATGTAAATTTAGAAAAAGAACTTTCCTCTTTAGGAGCTAAAATTAAAAGAGTGAGAAAAGAATGAAAAAGATATTACCAATCTTAATAATTATTTTAGCCCTTTTCTGGAGTGTAATATTATCCTCTCCTATATGGATAAAGTATTTATTCTTATTTATTTTAGAAAGAAATTTTGGAGGAAAAATACAAGTAGAAGAAGTAAGCTATGTGTTTCCTAATGAGATTTATGCAGGAAAAATTAATATTGGAAGTAAGGTTGCTCTTGCTAATGTAAGGGTATCTGTTGGAAACATTTTCAAACTTTCTCCTATAAATTTAGATTTAACAAAACCCAAAATTGTGATAATTCATAATGAGAAAGGAGAATGGACTTTCCCATCTATTCCTGGATTGGAAGGAGCAACAGGCAGTAGTACTTCTAATATAAATATAGAAATAAGAGCTAAAATAAATGAGGGAATTGTAATTATAAGAGATTTAAAAACTAAAAAAGAGATTACTATTTCTAAGGTGAATGGTAATTTAATATTTAAGGATCAAAAAATAACATATACTGTGACCTCATCTCTCGTTGAAGAAAGTTATAAAAGTATTGGAGTATATAATTTTTCTGATAATTCTGGTAATTTATCTTTTGAATTTAAGAATGCAAATGCTAATGATTGGGCATCATTCTTTTTACCTGACTTCTTAATAATTAACTCTGGAAAATTTAATGGTAATATTTCTGTTTTCAGTGAGAGTAATAATTGGTATGTAAAAGGTAGTGTTGATGCTAATAAAGTTAAAGTAGGAGTGAAGGATTTTAACTTATCTGTAGATAATTTTGATACTAAAGTTTCCATTGATAAAGAAGTTATAAAACTTGATAAAGGTCAAGGAGAATGGAATGGAGCTATTTTAAATCTTGTGGGTAAAATCCTTCCTGAGTTATCTTTAGAAATAGATATTAAAAATTTAGATCTCTCTAAAATTGATTCTCTTTATCTTTCAAATAATTTATCATTGAATGGTAAAGGAAATGGAAATTTTAAGGTGTTAGGTAAACTTGAAAATCCTAATATTTTAGGAAAATTTTCTGTTAAAGAAGGTAGGATTTATAATTTTTCCTTTTCAAATTTTGAGCTCATTTCTAATTCTTTATTTCCTAAGTTAAATATAAATATTTCCACAAACTTAGAATCAGGAAAGATTGAAGGAATTTTAGATTATGATATTGATAAAACTAAAGGAAGTATAAGTCTTAAAGGTGAAGATATAAATATAGAAAATTTAATAAAGCCTCTAAATCTTCCTCCCGCTGAAGGAAAAACATCTTTAAAAATTGAAGGAAAAGGTGAAAAAATTTGGAAATTCAATATTGAAGGAGAAATATTTGATGGAAAATTGGGAGAATATTCTGCAGAAAAAATAAAGTTTAATGTGGAAGGGGAATGGGATCTCTCTAATTTTTTTTCCCAAACAAAATAAAACTTGATGTTAAGAATTTATCTTGGAATCGATTTACCATCAATACAAAAATTAATGCATATTATTCTTATATTATAAAAGCTTACATAATTAATGGAAAAATTTTTACTGATTCCTTAGATAATATAAATTTAACAGGAACCTTTAATCCAAAAGAAAATAAAGGAAATATAAGAATTATTTTACCTCAGATAGAAATTGATAAACTCTCCTCTTTTCTTAATATAAATATAGAAAACCTAAAAGGTAAAATATATGGCACCATTAGAATTAAGGAAGAAATATTTAAAAATCCTCTTTTTGAAATCAGTCTTACAGGAAAAGACTTAAATTATCAGGGATTTGATATTACAAAGGGATATCTTTTGATAATAGGAAAAGATTTATCAAGTCTTATGATAAAAAATATCTCCTTAGATATTGGTAAAAATTACTTTAAAGGAGCAGGTTCTTTAAATCTATTAAAAATGGATGGAGAAATTAAAGGAAATATATATATCAGTCCTTTAAATAATCTATTTTCCTTTTACTGGAAGGGAGATTTAAATGATGGAAAGGGAGAAATAATTCCAAGGGATATTCGTCTAAAAGGGAAAATAACTTTTAATAGTAAAGGAGATATTTCTGGTAATTTAATGATACCTGTACTCAAGGGACACCTCAATTTAGGAGTTTTTGCAAAAAATTGGAAGTGGAAAATTTATGGAAAAGGAGAGAACTTAGAGAAATATTTTAATTTAATAGAATTTAATATATATAACGATTTTTCTTTTAATGGAAGTTTATTGTTAAAACTTTATAATAATATTGTTAATTTAGGAATCACAGGACTGTACAAAGAAGGGAGGACTATTGGAGATTTAAAAACAGGAGATCTTAAGGGAAAATTCATCTATGATTTCAAAAATCTCATAGAAATAAAAGATATTTATTATTCTAAGTTTAGATTAGGAGATATTGTTTTAAATATTAACTCTCAAGGTTTAGACATAAAAGGAGATATCTTAGAAGGAAGAATTTCAGGAATAGTTAGTCTTGATAAAGGGTTAATAAATTTATATGAGATGAATCTAAAATCAATATTTGAAGATTTAGAAGGTAAAGTTAATGGAGAAATAATAATAGAGGATTTTCTCAAATTTAAAATTGTTAGTAATAAGATACTTTATAAAAATATTAATTTCGAAAACATTAATCTCACTGGCAAATTCCAAGATGGCTTATATTTTGATAATTTTTCTATGTTACTTTTTGATAAATTTGAAGTCAAAGGGAATGCTTTTATTCAAGAAAAAAATGGGAAGTTTGAGATTAAAGGAAATATATTAGAAAATAAGTTTTCTGGTACCTACGAAAAAGAAGTATTAAATTTATATGGAGATAAATTTATCTTAAAAGAATTTAAAATTCTCTTTAATAATTGGAAAATAGGTTTTGATAATAAAAAGGTAAGATTTTATTTTACTTCTCCTTATTTAGAATATCAAGGAATTCCTTTTAAAAATCTAAATATTAATGGTGAATATAAAGACCTTTTAGGTTTAAATTTAAAGGGAGAATTTTATGAAGTTTACTTAGAAATTAATGGTACTTTGAAGGATGAATTTAATTTTGACCTTTATTTAGATCCCTTAAAAGAATTTAAATATCTCTCTCATTATGGTTATATTATTAAGAGTAAGTGGAGGGGAAATTTAAAATTTAAGGATGAAATTTCTCTATATTTAAATTTATTAAAAACTGAAATCCCAAAGATTGTTAGTGGTGAGATAATAGGAAAATTTAATGAAAAGTTTTGGAATTTGATTGGTAATTTCAATTTTATTAATAAAGGTACTTTAATACTCTCCTTAGATTCTAATAGAGATGGGAAAATAGAAGGAAAATTTTTACCTTTAGAGATATTGAAAGATTTAAATATTATGAATATTGCTGGGTATATATCTTTAAATCTTAATTTGAGAGATTATTCTTTGGAGAATGGAGATTTATATATTAACTTAGATTTTCCCTTTATAAATAAAAAAATAGAAAGTAATTTAAAAATAACAAAGGATGGAGACTATAAAATTAATGGGGATATTTTAAAGCTTAGCAAAAACAAAGGAGTGATTGAAGGGATTTTTAGATCAGATAATTTTAATATTAAAATTTTTCTGCCTGATAGTGAATTTTTGTATTCTCTTATACCAATAGAAGGTATAAAATATTTAGAAAAGGGAAAAACAAATATAAATCTTTCTGGTAATTTAAAAGAGATGAGTAGTGACGGAGTTATAGTTTTCTCTAATCCTGTTAGTATTCCATATATTTTAAACAGAATTTATTCTATAAATTTTAGATTAAAATACAAAGAAGGTAAAGTCTTTATGGAATCCTTAGGTATAGAGATAGATGGATCAAAAGTTTCTGGTATAGGAGAAATTTATCCTGAAATGAATTTTTATTTAAATCTTCCTAAAGTTACTTTAAATTTTCCTAATTTACTTCAAGGTTATAGTGATTGGGAAGTCTACATTAAAAATATAAAAGACCCTTTAATAGAAGGTAAAGTTTTAATATATAATTCTTTAATTTCTTATCCTCAAAATAGAGTAGAAGGGTTTGATAAACTTCCTAAAATAAGGCTTTCTTTAGATTTAAATTTGGGAGAGAAAGTTAGCTTTTATATTCCAGAGTTGATAAATTTATCATTAAAAGGAGAAATCAAAGTTTTGGGTGATCTTTCTAAGCCTCTATTGATGGGTAAAATTGATTTTACTAAGGGAAATATTCAAGTATTGAATAGAAATTTTTCTATAGATTATGGATATATAAAGTTTCCTGGTTTAAGTTTTGAAGAAAATATTTGGGAATTATCTGGTTTTTCAGTTATACAGAACTATATAGTTTTTCTAAAATCCTACGGTTTCATGGGACAATCTTCAATTTATCTTACCTCTGTTCCTCCTCTCTCCTTAAAGGAGATATTATTTTTATTAATAGGACAGGAGAGGCTTAGTCTTGCAAAAAAAGAAACCCTTCCTCTTTATTCTCTTATAGAACAA
>JAOADF010000108.1 GCA_026417425.1 Dictyoglomaceae bacterium | reverse complement strand
TAAGAGTTTAGGATAGATGAAAGGTTCTCCACCAAGGATGGTGTAAAGATAGCAACCTATATTTTCTCCCTCTTTAATTATTCTTTCCACTGTTTCATAAGGAAGGTCATCATCTCTTGTGTAATTTCCTGCGTAGCATCCTATGCAATTTAAATTACATCTCATGGTAGGACTTATTAATATAGTATATGGGGCAGGGATTTGTAAGTTTCTTTTGTTTAGTTTATCAAAATTAACCCAGAAAAAGGCTACATTAATAAGAAGAATTTTCAATATTCTACCAGCATAATCAGGATTATAGTAGGTAAAAATTTTATGGAGTAATCTTTGTACATCAGGATTGGTTTTAAACATATCTTCTACAGCAATTACAATATTTTTTGTTTCTTCATCGGGACTAAATCTCTTTGCTATATTTAAAAGTTTAGGAATTCTTTTCTCATAATCCTTAGCAGAATAATGAAAAACCCTCTCAAATATCCAACCTACAAGACGCATCTTTGATTTAGTTAATTCATACATAATTTATACCCCCTTAGTAAAAAAAATCCTTAAAGGAATTATAATTCTTTTGATGATTAATGTCAAAAATAGAGTATTATTATCTTGGGGTGGGTCCTGTGGAGCCTCTAACTACCAAATATGTCTGTATATAACTTACCATTTTCTCCCCCTTTTCCATAAATCTCAAAAGAAGCTCTGCAGCTCTGCTTCCTACTTCATGTTGGGGAAATACAACAGTAGTTAAAGGGGGATTAACATAGGAAGCTATAATTATATCATCTAAACCAACAATGGATATATCCTGAGGAACTTTTAATCCTTGATTAATTGCCTCTCTTAGAGCTCCTATTGCCATCATATCATTTGATGCAAATACAGCGGTTGGTCTTGGGTTCATATTTAGTATTTTTTTCATCGCTTCCTCTCCGCTTCTCATTTTAAAATCTCCCTCAATGATTCTATCTTTTCTTAGAGGAATATGATAGCGATTTAATGCAATTCTAAAGGCTCTTAACCTTGCTTGTGCTGTTTCCAGATCTTGAGGACCTGTTATTATGGCAATATCGGTATGTCCCAAATTTACAAGATGGGTTACTGCCTCAGAAATTCCTGATTGAAAATCTACAAGTAGGCCACTAACATCTAATCCTTCGATACTTCTGTCAAAAACTACAACAGGAATTTCGTGAAGTTTTAGAAGATCTATAACAGAGTCATCTAATCTATTAGTCATTATTATTACTCCATCTACATATCTATCAATAAATCTTTTAACGGATGTGCATCCTAAATCAGGATCATAATCAGTATTACATAAAAATATACTATATCCATGTTTTAACATAACACTTTCTACGCCTCTAATTACTGCTGGATAGAAAGGATTTGTAACGTCACTTATCACTAATCCAATAGTATAAGATTTTTTAGAAAATCTTTTTGACTCTGGAATATATCCTAATTTTTGAGCAATTTTTAAAATTTTAGATTTTGTTTTTGGATTTAAAGCTCCTTTATTATTTAGAGCAAAAGAGACAGCAGATACAGAAACTCCTGCCTCTCTTGCGATATCTTTTAAAGTTACCTTTTTTTCAATTCTTGTTTTATCTTCCCTCATAATCTCAGTCTCCTATTAAATAGAAATTTTTACTAAATAGTATAAGAAAAATTTTTTAAAATTACAATATACATAATTGACTTTTTAGGAAAAATAGTTTATATTTTAAGTAAAGATTTTAGTAAAAGGAGGTGGTAAATAAAAAGTTATTATTATTCAATTTTCAAAATTAAATTCCAAATTTTATCTTGGGGGTGCTTAGATGAAGAGATTGTTAGTTATCTTAGTTTTGGTTTTGATTTTTGTGTTAAGTCCCAATCTTCAAGCTCAAAAGGAAGTAGTATTAAATGTTTGGTCTTCCCCTGATAATGCGGATGCACTAGTAGATATAAGCAAAAGATTTATGGAAAAATATCCCAATATTAAAGTTCATGTAACACCTATATCCTGGGAAGTATTATATCCAAGAATGCTTGCAGATGTTGCCACTAAGACTGGAGCCTTTGATGTTGCCACATGGGATGTTATGACTGCAGGTGCTGTAGCTCCAGGATTTGTAGATTTGGAAGAATTTAGAAAGCAAAATCCAGATCTTGTAGATCCCAAATGGGATCCTAAAGACTTTGATCCTACAATTTGGCATATTGCAGGAATGTGGGCAGGAAAAAATATAGGAATTCCTTTTTATTGTAATACTATGCTTTTCTACTATAGAAAAGATTTATTTGCAGATTCAAAATTAAAATCAGAATTTAAAGCAATGACTGGAAAGACTTTAAAAGTTCCTACCACTTGGGAAGAAACCATTGATGTTGCAAAATTCTTTACCAAGAAATTTAATCCAAAATCCCCAACAGATTACGGTATTGCATTAATGTTCCCAAGAACCCATACCTTATTCTATATGTATCTCATCTTCTTTGCTCCTTACAGAAGAAGCCCTGAAGGATTAAAGAAGTTTGGAAGTGTAGACTTAGATTATGGAGATTACTTTACCGCGGATAAGAAGCCTGCATTTAACAGTCCAGAAGGCGTAAAAGCTTTAGAAATGATGAAAGCATTGATGCCATATTCTCCTGATCCTCTTGGTTCAGATTACGGAGAAACCTTAGAATACTTTGCAAAGGGAACAGTAGCAATGGTTCCTCAATGGACAGGAGTATGGGCAAACTTTAAAGTAGCACCAGCTCTTCAACCCTTTGATAAGAAAGTTGGAGTGGCTTTAATGCCCAGTGGTAGATCTGTAAGTGGTAATTGGGCTCTTGGATTAAATGTAGCAAGTAAGAATAAGAGAGAAGCATTTCTATTCATTCAGTTTGCAACAAATAAAGAGAATGATAAGGCAAAATTTATAAAGTTTGGAGTAGCACCTTCAAGATTATCTACAGTAAAAGATCCTGAAGTGAAAAAGGTAGATCCACGAGTCTCGGTCTTCTTACAAACTATAAAAACTCAATCTCATAGACCAAGGATTCCTGAGGAACCAAAACTTGAAGATGTAACTGTTGGAGTATTTTCTGAAATTCTTCTTGGACAAAGACCAAACACAGTAGAAGAATTGAGTAAATTGGCTGATGAATGGATGAAAATTCTTAAAAGATAAATAAGCTAAGGGGGGACAATGTTCCCCCCTTTTTAGTTAAAGGAGGTTTTATTTTGGAAAGAGGTATTAGAAAATCAGCAATTTTAATGATATTACCTTTAGTATTATTCTTTTTATTTCTTACAATTTTCCCTTTTTTATATATGGTTTTCATGTCCTTCCATCATTACAATCTTTTAGAATGGAAACCCCCATACTTCATTGGACTTGAAAATTATATAAATCTTTTTAAAGATAAAGGGGTAATTTCTTCTATAAATTTTACAGTTCTTTTAGTAATAATTGCTTTACCTATAGAAATTATATTGGGAACATTTATAGCAATTTTTATTCAAAATTTAATAGGAGAAAAATTTGTAAGAAGTATAATATTAATTCCTATGATGATTCCTGCTGTTGTTGCAGGAGTAATGTGGAAGATGCTTTTTAATGTGGAATATGGTCCCATAAATTACTTATTAAGTTTTTTTAATATCGAAAAGATCCCTTGGTTGGGAAGTGCTCTTTACTCAAAAATTGCAGTTATTATCATGGATATTTGGCAATGGACTCCATTTATATTTCTTGTAATCTATGCTGGTATACAAACAATCCCTCAAGACTTAATAGAAGCAGGAAAGGTAGATGGTGCAAACAGATGGAAGATATTAAGATATATTGAATTTCCTATGTTAAGACCTCTCTTTTGGATTCTTATAATTCTAAGACTAGTGGATATATTAAAATTGTTTGATTTAGTTTATATGACTACCTTTGGAGGTCCGGGATATGCTACCCACAGTATTAGTTTTTACATTTACAAAGTAAGTGTTTCTTTTGGATGGGATATAGGATATGGCTCTGCTCTAAGTGTTTTACTTCTTATCGTAATTACAATTCTTACTACAATACTTATTAGGACAATGAAATTATGGGAATTATTGGAACTATAGGAGGAAATCAATGAAAAAAGTTATTATCATTTCCATACTAAAATGGATTTTACTTTTTTTTATTCTTTTCTTTTTTTTATTTCCTGTATATTGGTTAGTAATAACAGCCTTTAAACCTTCCCAGGAATGGTTTTCCTGGCCACCTATATTTATTCCTTCTTATCTTACTATAGAAAACTTTACAGGGCAATCTCGTGGCTTTGAAGGAAGTTTAAGTTCATCAATTGAAAACATAGTTCCTTATTTAAGAAATAGCTTGATTATAGCATTATTTACTTCTATCATATGTACCATGATCTCTTCCTTAGCAGCATATTCTATAGCACGTTTTAAAACAGGAGGAAGGAGACTTGCTTCATGGATTGTTTCCATTCGAATGTTGCCTCCAATTGCAACGGTTTTGCCTGTATATATTCTTTTTAAGAATCTGAGAATCTTGGATACTTGGCTTGCTGTAATTCTTGTGCATTTAGTATTTACTATCCCCTTTAGTACATGGGTTTTAATTTCCTTTTTTAATGGAATTCCAAAGGAGTTAGATGAGGCTGCATATATAGATGGTGCATCCGTTTGGAAAACTTTTCTATACTTAATATTTCCCTTAAGTGCTCCAGGTGTTGCTGCCATGGCTACTTTATCCTTTATTATGAGTTGGGGAGAGTTTTTAATTGCTTTAATTCTTACCAGTAGCGCAAAATCTCAAACCTTACCTATATTTTTAGGAAGGTATATAACAGGTTTTAGAATTGCATGGGGACCATTAGCAGCTGCTGGATTGGTAACAATGATTCCAGTGATAATATTCTCCTTTGCTATGCAAAGATATTTATTAAGAGGATTAACCTTTGGTGCTGTAAAATATTAATAATTATAAATAAGTGGAGGTGCAAAATGGGGAAATATGCTATTGGTTTAGATTTTGGAACAAATTCGGTAAGAGCATTAGTAGTAGATATTTCAACTGGAGAGGAAGTAGGAACTTATGTGTTTAATTATGAACATGGAGAAGATGGGGTAATTTTGGATCCTAAAAATCCTAATGTGGCAAGACAACATCCGGCAGATTATGTAAAGGGCTTAGAAGTCTCTATAGAGGAAGCATTAAAAGATGCAGAAGAAAAGGTAAAAGAATTTAATAGAAAAGATGTAATTGGTATAGGTGTGGATACTACAGGAAGTACCCCTATTCCTGTTGATAAAGAAGGCATACCTTTAGCTTTTCATGAAGAGTTTAAAGATAATATAAATGCATTAGCTTGGCTTTGGAAGGATCATTCCAGTCATGAGGAAGCAGAAGAAATAACAGAACTTGCAAGGAAAAGAGAAGAACCATATTTAAAAAAATATGGTGGAGTATATTCTTCTGAGTGGTTTTTTTCTAAAATTTTACATTGTCTGAAAACAGATCCAAAAGTGTTTGAATCAGCATATAGTTGGGTGGAATTAGCAGATTATATTCCTGCTATTTTAACAGGAAAAACGAAACCTGAAGAAATAAAAAGAAGTGTATGTGCTGCAGGACATAAAGCAATGTATAACCCAATTTGGGGAGGACTTCCTAGTAAGGAATTTCTAAGAGAATTAGATCCAAAACTTGCAGAATTAAGAGATCGACTTTATGATAAGGCATATACTGCAGATGTTCCTGCAGGAAAGATTTCTTCTTATTATGCAAAGAGATTTAATCTATCAGAGGATGTAATTATAAGTGTTGGAGCCTTTGATGCTCATATGGGAGCAGTAGGTGCAGGAATAAAACCTGGAATATTAGTAAAAGTTATTGGCACATCTACATGTGATATGATGATAGTACCCAATACAGAAGATCTT
>JAOADF010000060.1 GCA_026417425.1 Dictyoglomaceae bacterium | reverse complement strand
GGATATTTTTCTTTTATAGCTTTCCAAAATAGTTGAAAGCGTGTATGATATTCTTCTCCCCAATTTTCATTTCCTATCCCTATATACTTTACATTAAAAGGTTTTGGATGCCCTAAAGAAGCCCGAATAGATCCCCAATAGGTATTTATTGGCCCATTTGCAAATTCGATAAAGTCAAGGACATCTTGAACCCATTCCTTCATTTGATCAATTGGACAATACTCCGCTCCTCTGACTTGACAGGACATACCCGCATTAAAAATTGGTACAGGCTCTGCAGAAAGATGTTCACAGAGTAAAAGATACTCATAAAAACCTATCCCATAGGACTGATGGTATCCCCAAAGATTTTTATTTGTTTTTCTTTCTTCAATTCTTCCTATGGTATCCTTCCATCGGTAAGCATTCCTAAGACTATCACCTTCTACAAGGCATCCCCCTGGAAATCTTACAAAACCAGGTTTTAATTCTTCCAACATTTTTACTAAATCTAATCTCATTCCATTCCATGTTTTCTCAGGAAAAAGAGATACCATATCCAAACAAATATTTCCAATTCCTTTTATACGGATTACCAATTGTGCCTCTAAGATTTCCTCGTTAGATGTAAATTCAATAGAAAACTTTTTCCATTCATTAAGGAATTTCACCTTTTCCATATATTCTTTTGTACACAGATTACCCCTTTTATCACTTAAACTTATTCTAATAGTTCCTTCAAAGTTTGGATCTCCTTTAATATAATAAGAAAGAATATATTTTTCTCCTTTTTTAAGAGGAATGCCTCCATAACCATTATTAGTAATAACAACCTCACTTGTGTCCGATGGAAGTTCCATTTTTAGATAATTTAAATTATTTTTATGAATGGAGTTTTTATTATCTACATAAATTTTTACTCCAGAATTACTCAAATTTTGAATATTCCATCCTTCTAATTTATCAGTATGTTCAAAAGATCTGTTTCTAATAAGCTCTGCATAAATTCCTCCATCTATTGCATGATTTATGTCCTCAAAAAATATCCCATATAAAGTATGGGAAATAGGTGGTCCAATATCTGAAGTTTCAATAGTCAAAACTTGGGGAAGGTCTATTCCTAAAGATATGGATAATATAATCCCTAATAGAAATAAAATTTTGGGAAAAAACTTAATTATTTTCATAATTGTTCCCCTTAAAAACTTTATTTTCCTCCCGCACTGATTGAGATTCCCTGCATTAGATATCTATGGAATATTATGAATATTATTAATGTAGGAGCTACTGATATAAAGGCACCTGCCATTAATGGACCAATACCTCTAAAGGGATCAGCCCAGCCTGCTGCAAATCTTACCAATGCTATAGGTAAAGTCAATTTTTCTGGGGTATTCATTACCAATAGTGGCCATAAAAAGCTATTCCAGGAAGCCAAGAAGGACATCAATCCCAAAGTTAGTAAAGCTGGTCTAATAAAAGGAAGAACAATTGTCAATAAAAATCTAAGTCTTGAACAGCCATCTATCCAAGCGGCATCTTCAAGTTCTCGAGGTATACCAAGCATATATTGTCGTAAAAGAAAAACACCAAAGGTACTTCCAAGTCCAGGAAGGATCAAAGCGGAAAAATTATCCATTAAACCTAAGGTATGGATTATAAAAAATTGGGGAACTAAAAAAAGAACTCCCGGAAATGCAAGGATCCCAACATAGCTCCAAAAGATCGCATTTCTACCTCTAAATCTTAGTCTTGAAAGGGCATATGCTGCAGGTGTAGCAATAACTAAACCAGAGATTGTTGCTAAGGATGCAACAATCAAGCTATTTATAATCCCTCGAGAGACACTTATTCCACTGGCAGGAGCAAAAACTATATTATAGTTTTCTATTGTAGCCTCTTTGGGAATCCAGCGAGGTGGATTTTCTGCAACAGCAGTATAAGTTGATTTGAAAGATGTGGACAACATCCAGAAGATTGGTATAAACCAAAAACCTGCTAAAATCCAAAGAATTACTGATAATATAACTCTCTGAATCTTTTTGTTTTTTCTTAACAAATTAAAAATATTTGATTGTTTCATATTTTCACTCCTCAGCACTTTTGATTGTTCTTGTAAGCATTGCAAGTTGTAATAATCCAAAGATTAATACCACTGCAAATATGTACCAAGAAATCGCAGCAGCTCTTCCTAACTCTTGACGTGTGAATCCCACAAGATATAGATAATAAACCATGGTACGTGTAGTACCTGCAGGTCCTCCTCCTGTGAAAAAGTAAACTTGATCGAATAAACCAAAAGCTAATAGAACTTGTCTTACCACATCAAAGAAAAGTACATTTCTCATCCAAGGAAGAGTAATATGCCAAAAGCATTTCCAAGAACTCGCCCCATCAACTTTCGCAGCCTCATATTGTTCGGGAGGAATTCTCTGAAGAGCACCAAGATAGAGTAATACACTAAATCCAACTATCCACCAAACTGTAGTTATAATAATACATGCCCACGCTCGGGTAGGTGTCTCAAACCAAGAAATAGCTTCTTTTAATATTCCTATACTATTAAGATAATAATTAGCAAGACCTGAAGGATAAGATGCATATATCCATTTCCAAGTTGTAAGAATTCCAACAGATCCAAAGAAAGTTGGAGATACAAAGGCTACTAATAACCATAATTTTCCATATACTTTTTGATTCAATATTAATGCAATTAGGAGACCCACAATAATTGTTAGGGGAACACTAATGATCGCAAATATTACTGTATTTTTGACTGCTACCCAGAATCTATCATCATTCCATATACGTATAAAGTTCTCAAGTCCTAGGAAAATCTTTTGTCCCAATAAATTCCAATTATAGGTACTCATTATAATATTTGTAATAAGGGGGACAGCAATAAATAATAAAAAGAAAAGGAAATGGGGGAGGAGGAACCCCCAATTTCCTACCTCCCACCATAATTTTTTAGAAGAAAATTTAAGCATGTTTATTTCTCTCCTTTTAGCTTAGGTTATTTAACAGTTGCCCAATAATCATCTAAAATCCTTTGTACACCTTTTTCCGCTTTTTCCATAGCCTGTTCTGGAGTCAATTTTCTTGTTATTAGAACATCCTCAAGATTTACAGCTATCTCATCTACTATTTCAGAAATATAGGGGAAGAATTGGAAAGTTTTTACATATGATAACTGTTGGGCAACAGCATAAATATGGGGCAATCTCTTTTTCAATTCTTCACTTTTAGCTATAGATTTTCTTGCGGGAGTTTGTCCTGCTGCATACCAATCAAGAGCATGCTCCCATAGATATCTTACCCATCTCATTGCAGCTTCAAATACTCTTTTATCTTCAACCATAACTTTTGGTAAAGCTAAAACATGAGAACCACCAAAAACTGCAGGTTTAGTACCAAGAAGAGGTGCTGGCGCATATCCAAAATCTTTTCCAAGAGCTTCTAACCAAGGATTGATGGTCCAAATTCCTGTTATTAAGACAGAAGTCTGTCCAGATTGGAAGGGTGGTCCTGGATCTACTGCAGCCTTAGGTAAGATTCCTCGATCTTGTAAATCCATCATGAAATATAATGTTTTTACTGCTGCTTCTTTAAAGGCTGGCTTTTTGAAATCAGGGGTTAACAAATCACCACCATGTTGCCAGAGAAGATGAACAAATATCCAAGCCCAAGTAGGTGTTTCATAGTAAGGAGTTAACCCCTTAGGTGTAATCTTCTTTAGTGCTTCCATGGCTTTTATAAATTCGGTCCTTGTCTTTGGAGGTTTTTCTGGGTCTAATCCTACTTTTCTAAAGTTTGCCTTATTATACGCCATATAGAAAATCCAGACATCAAGAGGAATTCCATAGTATTTATTATCCTTAACTAAACCTTCAAGAAGTTGAGGATAAACATCACGGATATCAATACCATAATTCTTTAACTCTGTAGCTGTAAAAGGTCTAAGATGGTCAAGATATAATGGCATGTCAAATTTACGCATGAATAGAACTTGAGGTGCAGATTTTGTGGCTATTCCTGTGGATAGTTTTTGTTTATATTCTACAGAAGATACAACTACTAAGTGTACAACTTCTACATCAGGATTTTCCTTGTTAAAGTTTTGTATAATTCTATCCATGTAGGCACCATCTGCACCCCCCAATGGAGTCATAAAAGTTAAAGTGGTTTTAACTTGAGGAATTACAGTATTAAATAATACTGTAAAAATAGCTAATAACATACAAAGAAGAAAATACTTTTTCATGGATACACCTCCTGTAGTCTAATAATTTTTAAAGGAGAAATAGGATATTATTTTTTCACCTCCTTATCTATTTATTGGAAAGCTTTCCATCTAATATTTAAATAATCATTCACAAACTAAATTCTAATAATTTTTTTACTAAAGACTTTACTTCAAATTTTAATTTAAAATTTTTTGATAGTCAATAGCCTATTATTTTAAAACTAAAAATATTCTTATTATTTGACATTTACTTATTCCAATGTTAATCTTCTGTGAGATTTTTTATGTTCTTTATGACGCCAAAGGAGGATTTTTATGTTAAAAATCAATATTAATAGAGACTGGGAATTTACTGAGAGTACACTCACTAATCCCTTTTCTATACTGAATTGGGATGTTTGCTGGAAAAAAATAGATCTACCCCATGATGCTATAATTGGGAGAGAACGAAAAGAAAACAATATTTCTGGTTCCGATGAGGGGTTTACTCCTGGTGTAAGTATTTTCTATAAAAAGGAGCTTTTTCTTGATGAGAAATACAGGAATAAAAAATTGATTTTGGAATTTGAAGGAATCATGGGTATTTCAGAAATATTTGTGAATGGAGTTTTAGCATGTAAACATTACTATGGATATACAAGTTTTTTAGTAGATATTACAAATTTGGTAAAGTCTGAGGAAAAAAATATACTTCTTATCCATGTAGATACAACTGCAAAGCCAAGTTCTAGATGGTATACAGGAGCTGGAATATATAGACATGTATGGCTTCATGTAGGGAGTAGATTATATATAAAACCTTGGGAATTAAATATATCAAGTGAAATATTGAACAATAATAAAGTTCTTTTGAGAATAAAAACGGGAATTAAAAATGAATCAGAAGAAAATATAAATAGCATAATCTTATATCAAATCTTAAATAGAGAAGGAAAAGTTATAAAGGAAAAATACGAAGATTTTTTTATTGATAAAGGAGAGGAAAAATATATTAGTTCCGAGATTGATCTTGATAATTTTATTCTCTGGGATATAGATAACCCTTATCTTTATAAATTAAATGCAGTTTTAATTAAAGATGAGAAAGAAATAGATAAAAGTTCAACTAACTTTGGAATAAGAAAGATTGAATTAGATCCAAAAGAAGGATTTAAGCTAAATGGTAGAATTATTAAATTAAAAGGTGGATGTGTTCATCATGATAATGGGATTTTAGGAAGTACAAGCTTTGATACAGCAGAGGAAAGAAAAGTTGAGATATTAAAAAGAAATGGATTTAATGCAGTAAGAACAGCACATAATCCTTTCTCTCCATCCTTTTTAGATGCCTGTGATAAATTAGGTATGCTCGTGATTGAGGAGTTTTTTGATGTTTGGACAGGAGGAAAAAGAACCTTTGATTATCATCTTTATTTTGACAAATACTGGGAGAAAGAGATTGAAAACACTATAAAAAGAGATTTTAATCATCCCTCAATTATTGTATGGTCTATTGGAAATGAGCTTACATGGGGAGCGGGAATTGATCCTGAAGATGAAATCAGCTATTCAAGTATGCATATATGGACAGAGAGACTGTCTAAAAAAGTAAGAGAGCTTGACTTTACAAGATTTATCACTCAAGCTTTTTGCCATTTTGTATTTGAATATGAAAATAACCTGGAAATAGTGGAAGAAAATGATATTGTGTACAGAAAAATTAAAAATGAGATAAATAAAGAAAAGGATAAATGGGGAAAAATCACAGAAAAGATGTATAAATTTTTAGATATAGCGGGATACAATTACAAGCATGAGAGATATGAATATGATCATGAGAATCATCCATCAAGGATTATTTGTGGTACTGAAACTTTTCCTTATACTTTATTTGAGAGCTGGAAAAAAACTTTAAAATATCCCAATGTTATAGGAGATTTTGTATGGACCGCCATGGATTATTTAGGAGAGGCAGGAATTGGGAGAGTAAGTTTAGATGAAGAAGATTTTCAAAATTTTTTAGGCAAATATCCCTGGTTTATAGCTAATTGTGGAGATATAGATATTTGCGGAGAAAAAAGACCACAATCTTATTATAGAGATATAGTATGGGGATTGAGGAAGGATCCTATAATTTTCGTACTTCCTCCTGAATATTATGGAAAGAAATTATATATTAAACTTTGGGCATGGGAACCTGTAGAGAGAAGTTATACTTTTCCAGGATATGAGGGTAAAAAGATAAGAATTTTTATATATGCTGATGCAGATGAAGTGGAACTTTTTTTGAATGGCAAAAGTCTTGGTAGAAAAATTTCTGGAGAGAATGTTAAATTAAAAACTATTTATGATATTGATTATGAACCAGGTGTGTTGGAAGCTATAGCATACAAGGATGGTAAAATTATTGGTACTGATAAATTAGAGACCACTGGAGAGCCTGTGAAATTAAAACTTGTCCCAGAAAAGGAAATCATTTCTTCTAACTATGGAGATCTTTTCTTTATAAAGATTGTTGCGTTAGATAAAGAGGAAAGGGAAGTTCCATATGCTGATAACAGAATAAAAGTAAAAATAGAAGGGGT
>JAOADF010000032.1 GCA_026417425.1 Dictyoglomaceae bacterium | reverse complement strand
GTGGGAGAGATTCGTGATGAAGAGACCGCAAGAATTGCTATTCAAGCAGCATTAACAGGACATTTAGTTCTATCTACTTTACATACCAATGATGCTCCATCTGCTGTTACTCGTCTA
The DNA here is from genome assembly GCA_026417425.1 of Dictyoglomaceae bacterium. The sequence continues at coordinate 4,237 of JAOADF010000032.1, read as the reverse complement.
ATAGATATGGGTATAGAACCTTTTTTAATTTCCTCTTCTCTAATAGGTGCTGTAGCTCAAAGATTAGTTAGAAAGATATGTCCAAGATGTAAGGTTTCCTATGAACCAACTTCTGAAGATATAGAGATCTTGAAAAATAATCTTCCTAATAACATTGATATTAAGAATATAACCTTGTATAAAGGTCAAGGATGTTCTAATTGTAACAATAGAGGATATAAAGGAAGAACTGCAATTCATGAGATAATAGTTATTGATGATGATATAAGGGAATTAATTCTGAAAAAAGTATCAAAAGAAACTATTAGGGAGACTGCAAGAAAAAAGGGTATGAATACTTTAAGAGAAGATGGTCTTTTGAAAGTTTTAAATGGTATTACTACTATTGAGGAGATTATGAGGGTGACAGCTGCTGATTAAAAGGGGGGTTAAATTATGGCGAGTTTATCTATGATAGAAATTTTACAGGAAGCTATAAAAAAGAATGCTTCTGATGTTCATATAACAGTAGGAATTCCTCCTACTTTCAGGATTAAAGGACAATTAATTCCTCAAAATCAATATCCTCCTTTGACCCCTAAGGATACTATTGAACTAATATTTAGTCTTCTCACTGAGGATAATAAACAGAGATTTCAAGAAAAAAGAGAATTAGATTTTTCAGTAGGAGTAAAGGGGGAGGGAAGGTTTAGAGTAAATGCCTTTTATCAAAGAAATAGTGTTGCAGCCGCCTTTAGGCTTATTCCTTGGCAGATTCCAAACTTTCAAGAGTTAGGTCTTCCTTCCGCTGTGCTTAAAGAATTGGCAGGTCTACCTAGGGGATTAATCTTGGTTACAGGCCCTACAGGAAGTGGAAAATCTACAACATTGGCATCAATGATTGATTATATAAATATAAATTTTAGTAGACATATTATTACTATTGAGGATCCTATAGAATATCTTCATTCTCATAAGAAATCCATAGTTAATCAGAGAGAGGTAGGAACAGATACTAATTCCTTTGCTAATGCCCTAAGATCTGCATTGAGGGAAGATCCTGATGTAATTTTAGTTGGTGAGATGAGAGATTTAGAAACAACTGCTATTGCTCTTACTGCTGCAGAGACAGGACATTTAGTCATGGCAACATTACATACTGTTGATGCAGTCCAAAGTGTTGAAAGAATTGTGGATCAATTTCCAGCCCATCAGCAACAGCAAATTAGAGTTCAGCTTTCTGGGGTTCTCCAAGGAGTAATATCCCAACAGTTATTACCTTCAAGGGATGGAACAAGAAGAGTTCCTGCTGTTGAAGTATTAATAGCTACCCCTGCAGTAAGGAGTTTGATTCGGGAAGCTAAGACTCCTCAAATTTACAATGTTATTCAGACGAGTGGTAAGTTAGGAATGCAGACTATGGATCAATCTTTAGCAGATTTAGTTAAAAGAAATCTTGTTACCGAGGAAGTTGCCCTTCAAAGGGCTGTTAATAAAGAAGAGCTTATAAGACTTTTATGGGGTGAAGTCAGAAGGAATGATACCAGGAGGTGATTTAGTTGGCTAAATCCTTTGAATATAATGCAAGGAATATTAGGGGAGAATTAGTAATAGGAGAGATAGAGGCAGATAATATAAGAGATGTAGCAAATCGTTTAAGAGAAAAAGGACTTTTCCCCATAAGAATTGAAGAAAAGAAAAAAAGAAGTCTTTTCTCTTTATCCCTTAGTAGAGAAAGTAAACCCAAAAAGGTAAAACTTAATGATCTTGTTATATTTACAAGACAATTTGCTACTATGATTAATTCAAATTTATCTATGGCTAATGCATTAAGAATTCTTTCTGAGCAAACAGAAAGTAAAGCATTAAGAGCAATAGTTCAAGAAATACAAAGAAGTGTAGATGAGGGGATGGCTCTTTCTGAGGCTCTTAATAAATTTCCTTTAGTCTTTTCAAAACTTTACACCAATATGGTGAAAGCTTCAGAAGCATCAGGAACCTTAGATGAAACTCTCGAAAGATTAGCAATAACCCTTGAAAAACAACAAGAATTAAGAGGAAAGATAAGATCTGCGATGACTTATCCTGTGGCAATTTTGATCTTTGCAATTTTAGTTACTGCAGGTCTTTTAATATTCTTAGTTCCAACCTTTGCAAGTATGTTTGAAAGCTTAGGTGCACCATTACCCCTTCCCACTGCAATTATTTTAAAAATCAGCATAATCCTAAGACGGAATTTTTTAATAGTCTCAGGAGTATTTTTTAGTCTTATTTATGGAGGATTCAGAGCAATAAAAAATCCAAAAATTAAGGAAAAAATAGATGCTTACCTACTGAAAATTCCTTTAATAGGATCTTTAATAGAAAAAAGCGCTATAGTTAATTTTTCAAGAGTTCTTGCAACTCAGATAAAAACAGGTGTTCCCATTCTACAAGCTCTAGAATTAGTATCTCAAACTGTTGGAAATAGCGTTTTTGCAAAGGCGATAATTAATACATCTGCAAGAATAAGAGAGGGAGAAAGAATTGCTATTCCTTTAAGAGATAGCAAAGTTTTTCCACCCATGGTGATTCATATGATATCTGTTGGAGAAGAATCAGGAAATTTAGAGGTAATGTTGAATAAAATAGGAGATTTTTATGAAAGGGAATTAGCAAATTCTATAGAAAGCTTGACTTCCCTTATTGAACCTTTAATGTTAGTGGTAATTGGTGGACTTGCAGGTGGAATTCTTATTTCTCTCTATCTTCCCATATTTACCATGTTCCAATATATAAAATGATCAATACTAATTTAGGACTTTTAGAAGAATATAAAAAAAGTAAGGATCAAAAAATTTTAGAGGAATTAGTGAGAAAAAACAGTAATTTAGTGTATTATTGGGCAAGAAAATTTACTAATTACAATGAACCTCTTGAGGATTTAGTTCAGGAAGGTTATGTGGGTCTTATTAAAGCTATAGAAAATTATGATCCTGAAAAGGGAGAATTTTCTACATATGCATCTTTTTTTATAAGGGGAGAAATTACTCACTATTTAAGGGATAAAGTATCCAAAATAAAAATTCCAAAAAGTGTTAAAAATTTAATCTTTGAAATAGAAAAGATTATTTATGATTTTTTAGAAGAGGAAAAACGATTCCCAAATGCAAAGGAGATCTCCAAAAAGATGAATTTAAAAGAAGAGGGAGTTTTGGAGTTATTAAGGGCAAGAGAAGCTCTTTATACTTTATCCTTAGAAGATGAAGATTTCGAAATAGATTTATCTAAATTAAAAAGCGAAAGATTGATGTCCTTTCAACTTCCCATTGAGGATAGAATCATTTTAGAACAGGCAATATCTTCTTTACCAGAAATACAAAGAAAAATTATTTATTATATTTTCTATTATGATCTAACTCAAGGAGAAATTGCAAAAAACTTAAAAATTTCTCAAGGACAGGTATCAAAATTACTAAAAAAGGCACTAAAAAAATTAAAAGAAATATTAACTAAGGAAATTTTTTAAAAAAATTTGTGACAAAAATCCCTCTGCTTATAGAATAATTTTTATAAAAGTAGTAAAATAGATAATAGAAAGGAGGTGTAGAAGATGAGAGAGAAGGGATTTACTCTTATTGAGTTAATGGTTGTTATTGTAATTATTGCTATTTTGGCTGCAGTAGCTCTTCCAAACTTTATGGGAGCAACGGAAAAAGCAAGGGAATCTGCGGTAAGAAGTGCGGTGAAGACAATTCAGACATCCCTTGAAATGTATGCGACAGATAATCAAGGATATTATCCTACAGCAACCCAATTTACTTCTACTACTTTCAAGGGGTATTTGCCAGGCAGAGAATTTCCCAAGAATCCATCAACAAATCAACCATATACCTTTGGTACTGCTACTGGAACTGCAGAGAGTACCGAAAACGCATATAAAATTAGATACGAATCCGATGGAACCACCTATACTATAACAGGATTTGCAAAAGATAACATAAAGACAGTAATTCAAGTTTCTAGCCAAGGAACAACACAATAGCTTATTATTTAAAAATTTTGAAATTCAGAATAGGGGGAGGAGAAATATCTTCCCCCTATTTTATATTCAGGTGGAATTGATATAGAACTATTCTAAAGATATGAGAAGGAATTTTTATCCCGAATAGGAGAATAAAGAGGTTTCTTGTATATATCATATAAAGAACAACCTCTTGATCTTATTAAACTTCCCTTTATTCTTTCTGGTATTATCTAATAATTTGTGATAAAAATC
>JAOADF010000092.1 GCA_026417425.1 Dictyoglomaceae bacterium | reverse complement strand
TCCGCCTTCCCCTGCGTTTATATTTTTTGAAGACTGAAAACTGAATATACCCATATCTCCCAAAGCTCCAACTTTTTTCCCTCTCCATTCTGCTCCATGGGCTTGGGCTGCATCTTCTAAAACCTTTAGATTATACTTTTTTGCAATTTCTAAGATTTTATCCATATTTGCAGGACAACCACCAATGTGGACAGGAATTATGGCTTTTGTTTTAGAAGTAATTGCAAGCTCAATTTTATCAGGATCTATATTGTAAGTCTTAGGAACAATATCTACAAAGATTGGTTTTGCTCCTACCATAAGAACAGAACTTGCAGTGGCAATAAAAGTATAGGCTGGAACAATAACTTCTTCTCCCACTCCAATTCCTAAAGCCCTTAAAGCAATTTCTAAAGCAGCAGTTCCGTTTACACAGGTGATTCCAAATTTTGCGGAATGATATTTGGCAAATTTCTCTTCAAATTCCTCGTTCTTTTTTCCATTAACCCTTCCCCATTTTCCACTTCTTAATACTTCAATAAGGGCTTTCTCTTCTCTATCATCAAAGATAGGCCATGAAGGATAAGGTTTTTCTCTAACGGGTTTTCCTCCACAAATTGCTAATTGTATCATAATTTCCTCCATTATTTTTTTACAATCTAAAAAATTCAACTATAATTAATTATACTGAAAAGGAAAATAATTTCAAAAGAAAAATAAGAAAAATCTTATGGTATAATCAAAATTGGATGAAAAAAAGGAAAAGTTTTAAAGAGATATTATTAAGAAAAAAGAAGAGAGAAGAACAATTAAAAACTGCACTGTTTAATATTTTAAAAGAATTAAAAAAACTTGGAGCATTGAAAATTATTCTTTTTGGATTATTAGCCCATGGAGATGTAGATGTAATAGTGACTTAGATTTATTAGTTATTATGCCTAATACAAAAAGTGGTAAAGAGTGAGAAAGAAAAATATCTGTGGATATAATTGTTTTTAATGAGCAAGAATTTAAAGAAGAAATAAATATTAATCTATTCTTGAATAATATAATTAAGATGGCTAATACATTCAAAGGATGAATTTGAAGACGCAGAAGAATTGAGAAAAAGAGGTAGATATTATATACAGACAAGATATCTTAATTGCCTTCCTGGTGGGGTACCTTCAAGGTATTTTGATGATCCAGAAGAAGCTGAAAAGGCAATGAGACTTGCTAAGATGGTTATAGAACTTGTAAGTGAGAAAATGGAAGAAGGTTTCTGTTCTTGACCAAAAGGTTGCATATAATATAATCTTATTTTAGATATAAAATTCTAATTTAACCCTTAGCCAATTAAAAAAATCTTTTAATAAACTTAAGAGGTGGTTTTATGTATTTACTGGATATTGTGGAATTTGAGGTAACTACTCAATGTAATTTTAGATGTATTCATTGTTATTGTAATGCAGGAGAAAAGGATAAGGAAGAATTAAATTTTGAGGAGATAAAAAATTTAATCCTTCAAGTAAAGGAGTTAAAGATAAAAGAGTTGGATTTAGTAGGTGGAGAGCCTTTTATGCATCCAAAGATATTAGATATTATATCCTTCGCTCATAATATTGGTCAGAAGGTTATAATAAATACAAATGGTTCTTTAATAACCAATGATTTAGCAAAAAGTCTTAAAAAAATTTCTCCCAATTTGATCATAGGTGTTTCCTTAGAAGGACCTGATCCTGAGACTAATGATTTTGTAAGAGGTAAAGGAAATTTTGAAAGGGCAGTAAAGGGAATAGAAATCTTAATAAATTATGGTTTTCCAGTAACTATTTTAAATATTATAAATAAAAGAAATTGGATGAAATTTGAAGAATTGGTAATATTTGCAAG
>JAOADF010000088.1 GCA_026417425.1 Dictyoglomaceae bacterium | reverse complement strand
CTTAAAGAGGTGAAGCTATGAAGTTAATTTTAGCAATTATCCAAGAGGAAGATTGGAAAAAAATAAGGGAGATTTTTGTAGAAAAAAATTTACCATTAACATTTTTTAAAAGTAGAGGTGGATTCTTACAAGAAGCAAGTATCACCCTTCTTACAGTAGTAGAGGAAGAAAGATTAGAAGAAGTATTAACTGTTTTAAGAGAGAATTGTAGAGAAAGAGAAAAAATTATTATTCCTCCTCTCCCATCAGTGGAGTTACTAAGAAGTGTTCCAATGCCTATAAAGGTAAAAGTTGGTGGAGCAGTAGCTATTATTTTAGATGTTTCTTATTTTGAAAAGATTTAATGGCATTTAAAGAGATTGTAGGACAAAAACAAGCTGTTGAGACATTAAGAAGGAGTATTAAAGAGGGAAAAATATCTCACACTTACCTTTTTGTTGGTCCTGAAGGAGTAGGAAAAAGGATGACTGCTATTTCTTTTGCTCAAGCCTTAAATTGTCCAGTATTACCCAATGAAGGATGTGGAGAGTGTCTAAATTGTAAAGGGATAAAAAATATAACTTTTCCTGATCTTCTTTTTTATGAGCCAGAAGGTATGTGGTTTAAGATTCAACAAGTAAGAGAGATTAAAAAAGAGATTTATTGGAAGCCCTTTCAAAGTAAATGGAAAATAATTATTTTAGATTCTGCTCATCAACTAAGACATGAATCTGCAAATGCTCTTTTAAAATCCTTAGAAGAGCCTCCACCCTATACTATTTTTATTTTAATTGCTTGGCGTTCAGAAATGTTGCTTCCTACAATAATATCTCGAAGCCAAATTATAAACTTTAATTATTTAAATGAGGAAGAATTGAGAATAATTTTCAAAGATATATCCAGTGATAAAAAGGAAATATTGATTTCTCTTGCTCAAGGAAGTCCCGGAAAGGGGTATTTTTGGTTAGAAGAAGAGAATTGGCATAGAAGAGAAGAATTTTTAAGAGAATTATCCCTTTTAAAAAAGGATAGTTTGAACCAAGTTTTTGATCTTGTTGAATTTTTAGTGGAGGATAAAAAAGTAGATTATGTTTTATCATTATTGGAAATATTACTATTTTGGTGGAGAGATCTTTTCTTTTGGAAAATATATGAAAAAGAGGAATATATAACTCAAAAGGATTTTATAAGAGAAATAATAAGGAAATCTCAGGAGTTCTCTTTAGAGAAGATAAGAAGAAATTTTAAAGCGACTCAAGATACTATGAGGGCTATTAGAAATAATGCAAATTTACCTTTAACTTTAGAAACTTTATTTTTTAAGGCAGGTGTATTAATATGAAGGAACCATTATATATAGCTGGAGTTAGATTAAGAAGTTTTAAAATATATTATTTTTCTACTGAAAAAATAAATTTAAAAAGAGGGGACTTTGTTATTGTGAAAACTGTCCAGGGAACAGAGGCGGGAACAGTTGTAGTTCCACCTTTCCCTGCCCCACCTAATTTCAAACCCGCAACTCCTTTGAAACCAATTATTAGAAAGGCTACTAAAGATGATTTAGAGAAAATTAGGAAATATAGAGAAGAAGAAAAAGAAGGAATTAAATTTGTTCAAGAAAGAGCAGATAAATTGAATCTTTCAATGAAAATTTTGGCATGTGAAATTGCATTTGATTATAGTAAAATTACTTTTCATTTTGCTTCTGAGGAAAGAGTAGATTTTAGAGAGCTTGTTAAAGAATTAGCAAGTCATTATAAAACTCGAATTGAGCTTCACCAAGTTGGTGTTAGAGATGAGGTAAAATATTTAGGAGCCATAGGGATATGTGGGCGAGAAGTTTGTTGCTATACTTTTCTTCCTGAATTTTGTTCTATATCTGTAAAAATGGCTAAAGAACAATCCTTAGCTCTAAATCCTTTAAAAATATCAGGAGTTTGTGGAAGATTAATGTGTTGTTTAGCCTATGAGTATGATGTTTATCAGGAAATTAAAAAAGAACTACCTCCCAAGGGTAGTATTGTAGATACTTCGCTAGGACAAGGAGTTGTTGTGGATTACCATATACCATTAAAAAAAGTTGTTGTTGAATTTGAAGAGGGAAGAAGGGAATTTTTCTCTTTAGAAGAATTGAAAAAGATCAATTTTAAAGAAGATAGAAAAGAAGATAAAATAATGGAGAGAATATTGAAAATGTTGGAAGATAATGAATAACTTAGATGAAAAGTGAAAATAAAGAGGATTATTTTGAGGGTTTCTTAGAAAAATTAGATGAACTTCGTCTTAAAAGAACTTTAAGGTTGAGAGGATATACCATTACAGAAAGTTGTTCATTAAATAGGGTGATACTACCTAAGAAAGAGGATATAAAAATTCACAAGAAATATTATCAATTCCTTTTTCATTATCGTTTTCGAAGGCTTCTTAGTGATTTAATTCAGGTAAAATCATCAGGTTTTATTGATCTAAATTTGTTGTTAACAAGATGGAAATGGGAAGAAATTTCTGATTATTTTATATTTCTTGGAGATTCAGGTATTCTTGAGAGGATAGGGGACAATTTTTATTTTTCCTATGATACTATTGACAATTTTGGTGAAACCTTAGAATGGTTTGTAGCACAAATTCTGAAAAAGGAATTTTCTATTCCTGCCTTTTGGGGAGTAAAACTCTTAGATATTTTTGGAGGAGGAGATTTTGATATCTTAGGGTTAATAGAAAATTATCTTTTATATATTGAATGTAAAACCAGCCCTCCTAATAATGTGAGATTAAGAGATCTTTGGGAATTTTTAAGAAGAAGAGAAGTTTTAGGCTCTCAACTTACTATATTTCTTATAGATACTACTTTGAAAGTTGAAAGAAATATTATTGAAAATATCAAATTACTTTTGGATAAAAGATTTTCTCCAAATAAAAAAAATGAAGCAATAAAAGAAAAAGAGGGAATATACTTTTTTTCTCCTAATCTTTTTATACTTCAGAGTAAGGGGGATTTTATAGTTAATTTTCAATATGTTTTTAGAAAATTTTTTGAGAGAGTAATTAATTACTGATGGAACAAGAAAAATTTTTTAAAGAGGATAAAAAATATCAACCTCTTGCTTATAGAATGAGACCTCAAAATTTTGAGGAATTAGTAGGTTTATCGGAAATAATTGGTGAGAACTCCTTTTTAAGAAAAGCTGTAGAAAGGGGATATCTTCCTTCTCTTATAATATATGGTCCTCCTGGTTCTGGGAAAACTACTCTTTCTATTCTTTTGGCTCAAGCAGTAAAAGCTGATTTTATAGAATTGAATGCAGCAATTATAGGAGTTTCTGAGATAAGAGAAGCACTTCAAAGAGCAAAAAGAAACATGGAAATGTTTAAAAAAAGTACAGTCATTTTTTTAGATGAAATCCATCATTTTAATAAACTTCAACAAGATGTTCTTTTACCTTGGATAGAAAAGGGCTTAATCATTCTTATTGGAGCAACAACAGAAAATCCATTTTTTACTTTAAATAATACTTTGTTATCTCGTTGTAGACTTATAGAATTGAAACCCCTTTCGAATGAAGATATTAGATTAATTATAAGAAGAGCTATTGAAGACAAAGAAAGGGGATTAGGTAATCAAAACATAATTTTAGAAGATATTGCAGAAGAGGAAATAATAAGATTTTCAAGTGGTGATGCGAGGGTAGCATTAAATACCTTAGAGCTTGCATCATTTCTTGCTCTTCCTGATTTGGAAGGTAAAAATATTATTAACCTTTCAGTAATTGAGGAGGTAATCCAAAAAAGAATTTTTAGATATGATCAAAGAGGAGATGAACATTATCATGTTATCTCTGCTTTTATTAAAAGTATAAGAGGTTCTGATCCTGATGCAGCAGTATATTGGCTCTCAAGAATGCTACTATCAGGGGAAGATCCAAGATTTATAGCAAGACGCCTTATTATTCATTCAGCTGAGGATATAGGAATGGCAGATCCTTTTGCTTTAGTAATAGCTCAAGCTGCAGCTTTTGCAGTGGAATTTGTTGGAATGCCTGAAGCACAAATTCCTTTGACTACTGCTACAATTTATTTAGCTTGTGCTCCAAAAAGTAATAGTTCTGTGATTGCAATAAATAAAGCCAATGAATATCTTAGAAAATATGGTCCTTCCCCTGTTCCTTTGCATTTAAGAAATCCTTCTTTTAAAGAAGCAGAAAAATTGGGATATGGAAAGGATTATAAGTATCCTCACGATTATTCAGAGCATTTTATAGAACAGAATTATCTTCCTGAAGATGTAAAAGAAAGATTTTATTATCCTTCGGAGGAAGGAAGAGAAAAAATTGTGAAGGAAAAATTAAAGAAGCTATGGAAAAAAAGATACGAGGAGTAATTTTAATATTTATATTTTTAAATATCTTCTTTGTAGGTTGTAAGAAGGAAGAGAATATAAAAAAGTTAGATACCTCCTATAATCTTTACATAGATACCACTTATGAAATTTTTGAGGAACTTCATAAGGTATTTTCAAATGATATTCGAGAATTGAATATAATAGAAAGGGAAAAATTTTTATTGAAATATAATTTATATTGGAAGCAATATGAAGTATATTGGAATAAATCTTGGGAAGAATTGAAAAGTAGATTAAAGTGGGAATTCTTAAAAAGGAATTTAAAATATAGTGTTAAAAGATTTAGAAATTACAATAAGATTCTGGTATCTTATTCTTATTTTTTACCTGATAATAATGAAATTAATTTAGATATTTTTTATTTCTACTTTCCTATAAGAGCAAAAAAAGAATCTAGAAAGCCCCTTCTTGCTATTGTAGTAGACGATCTTACTGAGAAAAATTATTGGAGTGATAGGCTTTTTTCTTTATCCTATACGTTAAACCTAGCGATTATACCTACATCTAAGATAAAAGATTTATTAGAAGAAACAAAGAAAAAAAACTGGTATGCTATTATGCATTTACCTATGGAATCCATAAATTATCCTAGGGATGCTAAATATCTTGTATCTTATCCAATATTAAAAGGAATGAGTAAAAATGAGATAGAAAAAATAATTGATAAAAGTTTAAAATATTTTGAAGATTATCCTGTTGAAGGAATAAATAATCATATGGGATCTAAGGTTACTTCTGATCCTGAAACTATGCGCAATTTATATGAGGTATTAAAAGAAAAAGGACTTTTCTTTTTAGACAGTAAAACTTCTTATGAAAGTGTTGGCAGAAAATTAGCAAAGGAAGTTAAGATCTCTTTTTTAGAAAATGATTTGTTTTTAGATCATGAAAATGATAATGAGATGATTAGAAGAAGGTTTCAACAGAGTATTGAAATTGCAAAAAGGAAGGGTAAGGCTATTGTTATTTGTCATATTAGACCAAAAACTATTGAAGTTATGGAGGAATTAGAGAAAGAAAATTTTTTTAAAGATGTGGAATTAGTAAAGCTTGAAGATTTATTACAATGAATAGGAGGAGATAATTATGCTTTTAATATGTGGAGAGGCCTTAATTGATTTTACACCTACAAAAATAGATGAAAAAACTGCTTTCATTCTATCCCCTGGCGGTTCTCCTTATAATGTTGCTATTACTCTTGGAAGATTAAAAACAGATGTTTCTTTCTTCAGTAAAATATCTGAAGATATTTTTGGAGAAATATTAGTCTCTTTTTTGAAAGAAAATAATGTCAAAATGAATTATCTATTAAGGGGAAAAGAACCTACAACCCTTGCTTTTGTTGTTATTGGTCCTAATAATGAACCTAATTTTGTTTTCTATGGAGATAACACTGCGGATAGTTCTTTAAAATTAGATGATTTACCCTCCTTTTTACCCTCAGAGGTAGATCTAATTCATTTTGGTTCTATTTCTCTAATAAGAGGTTCTACTGCTTTTACCTTAGAGAAGTTAATGGAAAGAGAAAGAGGGAAAATATTAATTTCTTTAGATCCTAATGTTCGTCCAATGTTAATAGATGATAAACAGAATTATATAAAAAAACTTGAGAAATGGATAGCTTGTTCTAATTTAGTAAAAGTAAGTAAAGGGGATTTAAACTGGTTATATCCTGATAAAACTATAGAGAATATTGTAAAAAATTGGCTTAATCTTGGTCCAGAGCTCGTAATAGTTACGAAGGGAGCTGATGGGGCTATAGCTTTCTGTGAAAAAGGAATCGTAGAGGTTCCTGCTTTAAAGGTTCAAGTAGTAGATACTGTTGGTGCAGGAGATTCTTTTATGGGAGGACTTTTATATTGGTTCTGGAAAATTAAAAAGCTAAATTTAAATACTTTTAAAAAGCTATCTTTAGAAGAAATAAAAGAAGGATTAATATTTGCTTCAAAAGTCGCTGGAATTACATGCACTCGAGTAGGAGCAAATCCTCCCTTTTTAGAAGAATTAGATTGATAAAAAGGAGATTATTGGGTAAACTTATTTATATAATTTTGTTGATAAGAACATATTAGAGGTTGTTCCATTATTGTTTTCTAAAATTGTAGTAAAAAAGAAGGAGGTAAATAGAAAATGACACCCTTATGGGTTTTGTTAGTTTTTGCTATTCTAATAATTCCACATGAATTTGGACATTTTATTGCCTCAAGAATTTTAGGGGTAAAGGTATATGAGTTCTCTATTGGTTTTGGTCCAAAGATTTTTGAAGTTAAAGGTAAAAAAACTAAATATGTTATTAGAATGATTCCTTTAGGGGGTTTTGTTAGAATGGCAGGAATGGATGATTTAGGTGAGGAGGCGATAGCTTTAGAAGAAGAAAAATTTACTAATAAAGCTCCTTGGAAGAGATTTCTTATTCTTTTTTCTGGATCGTTGATGAATTTTATATTAGCCATATCTCTCTTTTGTTTTGTATTTTTATTAGGAGTCTCATATCCTGTTCCTAGAATTAAGGAAGTTCTTCCAGGTAAACCAGCAAGTACTGCTGGTTTTCAACCAATGGATAAAATCCTTTCAATAAATGGTATAAAAATTGAAAATGTTGAAGATGCTATAAAAATTATAAGAGAAGCGGTTCCCAGTCCTCAGATAAGAAATGCTGTTAAATTTGAGATTGAAAGAGATGGAAGAAAATTATTCCTAGAGGTTATTCCCGAATGGGAAGAAGAAAGAAAAGGAGGTTTTATCGGTATAGCTTTTGACTATGAGATTAAAAGATATTCCTTTTTCTCAGCAATTAAAGAAAGTTTTTCTTTGTTTTTAACAGTAATAGCTTTAACCTTTTCTGTTTTAGGCATGTTATTTAAGGGAGCACAAGGAATATCCTTTGCTGGACCTATAGGAATTGCTAAATTGACGGGAGAAGCTGTTTCTGCAGGATACCAATATCTTTTAAATTTTATGGGCTTTTTCAGTATACAATTAGGAATATTCAATCTTATTCCCTTTCCTGCATTAGATGGGGGAAGGATTCTTTTTATATTAATTGAAAAAATAAGAGGAAAACCTTTGGAAACAAAAAAGGAAGAAACAGTTCATTGGATAGGACTTTTGGTTTTACTCTTTCTGATGTTGCTTGTTACATTTTTTGATATACAAAGATTAAGTAAGTAATGAGAAGGACAAGAGTTGTAAGGATTGGAAATATTTTTATCGGTGGGGATAATCCCATAAGGGTACAGTCCATGACAAAAACTCCTACTTGTGATGTGAAAAGAACCCTTATGCAAATTTTCAGACTTTATAAAAGAGGATGTGAATTGGTGAGGGTAGGAGTACCTGATAAAGAGTCTGCATTGTCCTTAGGAAAGATTAAAAAGAAAAGTCCTATCCCTGTAATTGCAGATATACATTTTGATCATAGGCTAGCTTTAATTGCCTTAGAGCAAGGGGTAGATAAATTGAGATTAAATCCTGGAAATATCAAGAACCCTAAGTATATTTCTTTGATAGCTAGGGAAGCTAAAGCAAGAGGTGTACCAATAAGAGTAGGGAGTAATGCTGGTTCTCTGAGTCAGGAAATTTTAAAAAAACATGGAGGAATAACACCCCTTGCATTAGTAGAGAATGCTTTATCAGAAATTAGAATCTTAGAGGAAGAGGATTTCCATGATATTGTGGTATCTGTAAAAGCTTCTTCTGTTCCTTTAACTATTTCTGCTTATAGAATTTTGAGTGAAAAAGTTGATTATCCATTGCATGTGGGTATTACAGAATCAGGAACTTTGATTTCTGGGAGTATAAGATCAAGTATTGGAATAGGAGTATTACTATTTGAGGGAATTGGAGATACTATAAGGGTTTCTCTCTCTACAAATCCAGAAAGGGAAGTAGATGTTGCTTATGAAATATTAAGGGCTCTGGGTTTAAGAAGTAAAGGTATTAGAGTAATTTCTTGTCCTAGATGTGCCCGTTCCCATTTTCCAGTGGAGAAGGCGGCAAAAATCCTAGAGAAGGAATTTAAAAACTATCCTGTAGATCTAACCATTGCCATAATGGGATGTGAAGTTAATGGACCAGGGGAAGCAAAAGAGGCAGATTTAGGTATAACAGGTACTAAAAATAAGGTTTTTCTGTTTAAATATGGTAAGATAATAAAAGAAGGTTCTTGGGATTATATAATGGAAGAATTAAGGTTAGAATTGGAAAAAATGGAAAAGGAGGTGAAGAGCAATTAATACCTTAATTTACATAATAATATTTGTTATAAGCTCTTTATTAGGATATTTTTTAAGAAAGATAATAGAAAGTAAGATTTCTGAGAGTGCTGAAAAGAAGGCAAGGGAACTTTTGGAAAAAACAAGAATGAAAGCGGAGGAAGAAAAGAAAGCTATTATTTTAGAGGGAAAGGAAGAAATTTATAAATTAAAGACTGATACAGAAAGAGAATTAAAGGAAAGAAGACATGAGCTTTTAAATTTGGAAAGAAGAATACTTCAAAGAGAAGAAAATCTTGAAAGAAAAGAAGAATTATTATTAAAGAAGGAACAGGAAATTGAACATAGATTAAATGAAATAAAGGAATTACAGAGAAGACAAATAGAAGAACTTCAAAATATTGCTCAATTAACAAGAGAAGAAGCGAAAGAGCTTTTGTTGATTAAGTTAGAAGAAGAATTACAAAAGGATATTGCCATCAGGATTAAAGAAGCAGAAACAAGATTTAAAGAAATAGCAGATAAAAAAGCAAAAGAGATTTTAAGTGAAGCTATCCAGAGATGTGCAGTAGATCATACTGTAGAGTCTACAGTATCCGTGGTTTCTCTTCCCAGTGAAGAGATGAAGGGAAGAATAATTGGAAGAGAAGGAAGAAATATTAGAACTTTTGAGACTTTGACAGGAGTAGATTTAATAATAGATGATACTCCTGAAGCTGTGGTGCTTTCTTCTTTTGATCCCATAAGAAGGGAAGTTGCAAGAATTGCCCTCGAAAAATTAGTAAAAGATGGAAGAATTCATCCTGCAAGAATAGAAGAAATGGTTAACAAGGCAAAAAAGGAAGTAGAAAACAGGATAAGAGAGGAAGGGGAGAGAGCAATGTTAGAAGTTGGGATTCATAATCTTCATCCCGATCTTATTAAAACCTTAGGAAGACTTTATTATAGAAGTAGCTATGGACAAAATGTTCTTCAACATTCTATTGAGGTTTCAAAGTTGGCAGGAATTATAGCAGCAGAATTACACTTGGATTCAGCCTTAGCAAAGAGAGCGGGATTGCTTCATGATATTGGAAAGGCAGTTGATTACGAATCGGAAGGTTCTCATGCTATATTAGGCTCAGAAATTCTTAAAAAGTATGATGAACATCCTGATATTGTTCATGCTGTAGCAGCCCATCATGAAGAAATACCATTGATAAAAATTTTAGATATTATAATACAAGTAGCGGATAGTATTTCTGCTGTAAGACCAGGTGCTCGGAGAGAAAGTATTGAGGTTTACATAAAAAGATTAGAAAAGTTAGAAGAAATTGCTACATCTTTTCCTGGGGTTGATAAGGCATATGCTATACAAGCAGGAAGAGAGATAAGAGTTATTGTTAATCCTGATAACATTGATGATTTATCCGCAACCCGTTTAGCATATCAAATTGCTAAAAAGATAGAAAAAGAGATGGAATATCCAGGACAAATTAAGGTTACCGTTATAAGAGAAACAAGAGCCATAGAATATGCAAGATAAAAAATATGAAAATACTTTTCTTAGGAGATATTGTTGGTAGTATTGGCAGAAAAGGTGTTTCAATGTTCCTACCTGAGGTAAGAGAAGAGTATAATATAGATTTAGTAATAGGCAATGTGGAAAATGCTGCAGCAGGCTTTGGAATTACTGAAAAGGTTATTAAAGAAATTATTGATGCGGGAGTCGATATATTAACTAGTGGAAATCATATATGGGATAAAAAAGAGGGAATATCTTTGTTGGATTCCTGTGAAAGAATAATAAGACCAGCAAATTATCCTAAGGGTGTACCTGGAAAAGGTTATATTATCCTCTCGCATTTTGAGGAAAAAATATGTATAATAAATTTACAGGGGAGAATATTTATGGAGGCAATAGATAATCCTTTTACAGTTGCAGAAGAGATAGTTGAAAAAGTGAGAAAAGAGGCTAATATAATATTGGTTGATATACATGCAGAAGCTACATCAGAGAAGATGGCAATGGGATACTATTTGGATGGAAAAGTTTCTGCAGTAATTGGAACTCATACCCATGTGCAAACTGCTGATGAGAAAATATTGGAAGGGGGAACAGGATATATTACCGATGTAGGTATGTGTGGCGCAGAAAATTCTATTTTGGGGGTGGAAAAGGAAGCTGTTCTTAAAAAATTTCTTCTCCAAATTCCTCAACGTTTTGAAATTCCAGAAAAAGGACTTTTTAAAATGGAAGGGGTGATTATCGAAGTAGAGGAATTAACTGGTAAAACTAAAAAAATAGAAAGATTGCAAAGGAGGGGAAGAATATAAGAGAGAAGGAAAAATTTGCCATGGGAGAGAAGAAGTGGACAAAAGGAGGTAAAATTATGGAAGTTTTGAAGGTGTCAGCTAAATCTAATCCTAATGCAGTTGCAGGAGCATTAGCAGGTGTAATTCGTGAAAGAGGTCGTGCAGAAATTCAGGTTATAGGAGCAGGAGCAGTAAATCAAGCAGTAAAAGCTATAGCAATTACTCGAGGATATGTTGCTCCAAGTGGCATTGACTTAATATGTATCCCTGCTTTTACCGATGTGCAAATTGATGGGGAAGAAAGAACAGCTATCCGTTTCATTGTTGAACCTCGTTAAAGGATATTGGATTTGAAATTTTATTAGAAGGCGGAGAAAACTTTCTCCGCCTTCTTTAATTTTTTTATGATATAATTCATAGGATTATAAAGTTATAAAAGAAGGAGGAGTTAAAATAATGAAAAAAGGGATTCACCCTTTAATGAAAAAGGCAAAAATTGTTTGTGCATGTGGAGCAGTTTACGAGGCGTTATCTACAAAAGAATATATGACAACAGAGATATGTTCTAAATGTCATCCTTTCTTTACAGGACAGAGGAAATTTGTAGATACAGAAAGAAGAGTAGAAAAATTTTCAAAAAAATATAATTGGGAAATTAAATAGTGATAAGGGTAGATCTTATTTCATATACACCAGAGCCTGAGAAAATATGTGCTCTGGCAATGCGTCTTTGTCATTTTAAAGGATCCATAGAGGAATTAAAGAATGCTCTAAGTCCTTTAGAGATAGAAAGACTTTTGACTAAAGCAAAAAAACTTCAGCATTTATCAATTTTTGAACATGCCTATTTTACTTTTTATATAGAGGGAATTTCAAGAGTTACGACTCACCAGTTAGTAAGGCATAGAATCGCTTCTTATTCTCAACAAAGTCAAAGATTTGTTAGAGTTAAAGAAGAAACAATAATTCCTATTAGTATTGAGAAAAATGAAGAAATTAAAAAGGTTTATGAATCTGCCATAGAAAATTCTTTCCAAAGTTATGAAAAATTGATAGAGATGGGAGTTCCCAAAGAAGATGCACGTTATCTCTTACCTCAGGCAGTGGAAACAAAAATTATTGTCTCTATGAATGCCCGGGAGCTGATGCATTTTTTCGCCCTTAGAACATGTAATAATTCTCAATGGGAAATAAGAGAAATGGCTTGGAAAATGTTAGAAAAAGTTAAAGAAGTAGCACCAATTATTTTTTCTGATGCAGGACCTTATTGTTTTAGGGGACCATGTCCTGAAGGGAAAACCTGTATACCTGAAAGAAGGTGAGAAAATGGAATTTATTAATGCTCCTTCAGGATGGATAGAAGTTATCTGTGGAGGAATGTACAGTGGGAAAAGTGAGGAACTTATTAGGAGAATAAGAAGAGCTCAGATTGCAAAACAAAAGGTACAGGTTTTTAAACATAGCTTAGATACAAGGTATGGGAAAGATTATGTGATTTCTCACACAGGGCTAAAGATAGAAGCCCTTTTAGTATCTAACAGTGATGAAATTGAGAAAAAAGTTGAAGATGATACTCAAGTTATTGGGATTGAGGAAGGACAATTTTTTGATATGGGATTAGTTAAGGTTTGTCAAAAATTAGCAAATCAAGGTAAGAGAGTAATTGTTGCGGGATTAGATCAGGATTTTCGTGGAGAGCCCTTTGGACCTATGCCTTATCTTTTGGCAGTAGCGGAATATGTTGATAAACTTCATGCCATATGTATGAAGTGTGGGAATCTTGCTAGTAGAACTCAAAGAATTGTAAATGAAAAGCCTGCTTATTATGATGATCCCATAATATTAGTAGGGGCTTTTGAAGTGTACGAGGCTCGTTGTAGAAAATGTCATATTGTTTTAAGAAGGGATGAGAAATGAAGAAAGAAGAAAATATAGGGGGACAAGCAGTATATGAAGGAGTAATGATGAGAAGGGGGTTAAATCTTGCTATAGCTGTAAGAAATCCTCAAGGGGAGATTTTAGTTGAGAAATATCAATTACAATCTTTTTTTAAAAAATGGTTAAATTTTCCATTTCTTAGAGGCTTAGTAATTCTTATGGATTCTTTAATTTGGGGAATAAAAGCATTAAATTATTCCACAAGTATTGCTTTTCCTGATGATAAAAAAATTAATGAAAATTGGGATATATTTTTAGCATTAGTATTAGGTATATTACTTTTTATTGCTTTATTTATTGTTCTACCTTTGCTAATAGTAAAACCTGTTGAAAATTTTATATCTTCCTTGATAATTTTAAGATTATTAGAGGGATTAGTCCGTTTATTAATTTTTTTAATATATTTATTCTTTGTAAGTAAAGTAAAAGAAATTTATAGGGTGTTTCAGTATCATGGTGCAGAACATAAAACCGTTTTTTGCTACGAATCAGGGGAAGATTTAACTGTTGAAAATTGTAAGAAATTTTCAAGATTTCATC
>JAOADF010000034.1 GCA_026417425.1 Dictyoglomaceae bacterium | reverse complement strand
TAATTTATCCTATAGATTCTGCAGGAATAATATTGACCTATAAATGCCCCCTTGGGTGCAAGCATTGATTATATGCATGCAGTCCCCAGTGGAAAGAATTTATAGATATGGAAACTCTAAAATTGATTCTTCAAGGCATCAAAAAAATATGGAAAAATTATAAACCTAATCCCTATAAAAATATTCTCTTTCATGGAATCCACTTTGCAGGAGGAGAGCCTTTTTTAAACTTTCCTTTACTTCTTTCCGCAGTAGAAAGAGCAAGAGAATTGGGAATATATATAGGTTATGTGGAAACAAATGCTGAATGGTGTGTAAATAGGGAGGATGTTTACGAGAAATTTTCCCTCTTAAAATCTGCAGGACTTCCCCGTATCTTTATCAGCTGTTCTCCCTTTCATGCAGAAAAAGTTCCTTTAAAAAGAACCATTCTTGCTATTGAAGTTGCTCAAAAAGTTTTTGGGACAAAGAATGTGATTATTTACATGGCACATTTTATAAAGGAAATTGCAAAATTTGATGTAGAAAATCCCGTTCCCTTAGAAAAATGGGAATATACTTATGGAAAAAAAGGAGCAGGTTATATATTCTGGGAGGGATACGGTCTTATTCCTGGAGGAAGATCGGGATTTCTTTTAGGAGATCTTTGGTATAAGTATCCTCCTGAAGTATTTAGAGAAGATACATGTAAGTATGAAATTTTGGAATCCCAACATGCTCACTTTGATCTCTACGGAAATTATATTCCTTATTTTTGTGGTGGAATATCCTTGGGATTCTGTAATAACTTGGAAAAGTTTTATAATAACTTTTACTTAGATAATCTTCCTTTAATAAAAATCCTTGTAGAAAGAGGACCCTATGGATTAATGAAATTTGCTAAAGAATTGGGTTTTGAGGAATCATCTAAAGGTTATGTAGGTAAATGTCATCTTTGTGTAGATGTTAGAAGATTTTTAGCAAATCAAAACAGTGAGTTTTTAGAATTATCCCCCAGAAATTTCTATGATTTCCTATTTTAAAATTATCTTATAAAAACCTTTATAGAGGAAATAAATTCATTATAAAGTTCTATTTTTTCTAATAAATCATATAAATTCTCCAAATCTATCTCGAGATATGGTTTTTTTAAAATATCCCTTATATTTATTATTTTTATAAGCTTTTCAACTAAAAATTTATCAAGGATATTATTATCTCCAAGAATGGCAAGACAATCTTTGTAATTTTTGTAACTCCCAAGATTTTTTTCAATTATAATGCCACATGATATTTCTCCTATCCCTGTTATGCAGGAATAAATTCCATATTTTAGTGCCCATTGCATTATTCTATCTTTTTTAATATCTTCTAATTTATACCTCTCAGCAAATTCTCTTAAAACTTTTACATTTTCTTCTAACTTTTTTAATCTATCTTTCATGGTAATATCATTTTTCTTTTGTCAAAATTTTCTCATCTTCTCTTTTTAAAACCTCTAATATTAATTCTTCTACCCTTTTATAGATAGTTCTTTCTTTATTATTTAGTTCTGTAGTAACAAAGGAGAAAGATAAAATGGTTTTGTTCTCTACTATCATATAAAAGGCTTCCTCTCCCCTTGTTTTATTATAGCCCACATCTATAATTTCTCCTTTATCAAAATATATTAAGCCCTCTTGGTGATTTGTACTTATGAGTAAAATACCTGAACGATTATTTACCGAAAGAAAATTTAATAAGGAAAGAAAATCTAAAATTTCTAAGGTTCCATTAATTATCATTCTATTTACCTCCCCTCTAAGGGAGGGAGAAGGAAAATCCTTCTCCCCTTTTAGATTTCTACTTAGTACTTACTAATACTTTTAAAGAAGATTCTTGAGATATTGTATTATCTTTATAAGGATCTAACCCAAGTAAACTACATAATTTCTTATACAAGTCAACATTATCAAAATAATTTTTGAAAATATATGCTCCCCTTCCAATGGCATAAATAGGAACAGGAGAACTGGTATGAGAGTAAGAAGTCCAGGAAACACCTGCTTTTTGGTTAAGTATACGAGTTGCCATCATTACAAAGGGTTCGTATCCTCCATATGATAAGTAAGTTCTAACATCTGAAGGACGATCTTTTGGTACCAACATACTCAAGTTAAATGCTTTATTTAGTTCCTCTAATTCTTCTTTTGTCAAGGAAAGCATTAATCTCATTTGAGAATCTATATCTCCTTGTTTACTTTTTTCTTCTAAGACTCTCTTACTGCTTTCATCTAAGACTTCAAGTCCATAAAACTCTTTAACAATAGGAAGAAGATCTTCCAACTTTCCTTTTCCTTGGGTCTTTTCTCTATATTCCGCAACTATTCTACTGAATTCATCAAAGGAGATTTTTTGTCTTGAAAGAAGATAAAGATATAATTCATATCTTGTTCCAGCATAGCCTAAACTTAAACCGCCTGTTTCATGATCTGCAGTAACAATAATCAAAGCCTCAGAAGGTCGTTTTGTATAGAATTCGAGAGCTACTCTTACCGCTTTATCAAAATCCAATACATCATGAATAACAGAGCCTGCATCGTTAGCATGAGATGCCCAATCAATTTTTCCTCCCTCTACCATCATAATAAAACCCTGTCTCTTATACACATCT
>JAOADF010000010.1 GCA_026417425.1 Dictyoglomaceae bacterium | reverse complement strand
GGATCATTTTTGTGAATAATTTCTTTTAATTTTCCAACTTCTGATTGACTTACAACACAATAAAGAATTTCCTTTTCTTGTCCCGTATAAAGTCCCATTCCATATAAAATTGTAACTCCTCTTCCCAAATCATATAATATTTTTTCTCCCAGCTCCCTTGGTTTCTCAGAAAATACCAATGCTGCTTTTGTATAAGAAAGACCCTGTTGAACTAAATCAATAGCATATCCTTGAATAAGAATTACCAAAAGAGCATAAAGGGCTAATTCAAAGTTAAAAATAAATCCTGCTATGAGAACAATTATTCCATCTATTAATAAAAGGGATTGCCCCAGATTTAAACCAGAATAATGGGAAAATATCTGAGCAAGAATATCTGTTCCTCCTGTGGATCCTCCATATTTAAAAACAATTCCAAGGCCAAAACCTCCGATAAGACCTCCATAAACAGTAGCCAAAAAATTATTAGTTATCAATGGAATAGGAAAAAACTGGAGAAAATCTATTAAAATAGAAAGCAGAAAAGTTCCTATAAAGGTCTTTATTCCAAAATGTAATCCTAACAATTTAATACCTGAAATAAAAATTGGAATGTTTAAAATAATCATCACAACTCCTATAGGAAATTTAAAGGTATGATAAAGAATAATAGCTATACCACTAACTCCTCCCCCTACTAATTTGTTAGGAGCTAAGAATACAACAATACTTATAGAAACCAAAAGAACTCCCAAAAATATTCCTAAATAATCTAAGACTTTTTTGAATATCATTCTCAACACCTAATATAAATATAAAGAAAATATAATAGATTGGGAACTCTTTTTAATAATCTTATTGGATCTTGAAGGATTCTATAGAGCCATTCTAGTCCAAGATTAATAAAAATTTTAGGTGCTCTTCTTTTCCTTCCCGATAGAACATCAAAACTTCCACCTACTCCCATAGCTATTCTCACTTTTAATTTGTTTTTATTCTTATCAATCCATAATTCTTGCTTTGGAGCCCCCAAGGCAACAAATAATATTTTAGCACCAGACCTATTTACATCTTCCACAATCTTATCATTACAATCATTTGTAAAATATCCATGATGACAACCTGCTACAAATATTCCTTTATAATTTTCTTTTATCTTTTTAATCATCTCTTCTAAAATATTTTCCTTTGCACCCAAAAAATAGATGGGAATATTTTCTTTTACAGCTAAATAAAGAATATATTTCATAGCATCAATACCTGCAAGCTTTTTTATATTTTTATATCTTAACTTTTTAGCAAGAAGAATAATTCCCACTCCATCAGGAATATTTAAATCAGAATTTATTAATATTTTTTTTAATTTCTTGTTTTTCTCTGCAATTGAGATTATTTCTGCATTGGGAGTAAATATTGAATGAACTTTTTCTTCTTTTAAAAAAGAGAGAATTTTCTCTTCAAAATCCCTTTTATGATTAAAAAAAGTAAAAGGTATTTCTAAAATATTTAATGTTTTCATAGCTTAGCTATAATTCTATCAATTTCTTCCCTTAATATATTTCTCTTCTCCTCTACTTTAAATTTCAAATAAGCTTCCAATCCTTCCTCTTCTTTTAATTGGATCCAAAGAGGAAAAAGTTTATCCAGTTCATCAATTTGTAGGAAAAATTTCCATCCTAGATCCTCTAAATATGCTTCTATCTTCTCATCATAGGATATTCCTAAAAAGGGGATTCCTAAAATTGAAGCCAAGATTAGTGAATGAAGACGCATTCCTATAAAATACTTACATGAATAAAATTTTGTTATAAAGTTTTTATTATTGTAAGATATTATTTCAATCCCTTCTTTAATTTCAGAAGAAAGTTTATTGAAAAATTCTAAATCTAAAGAATCTTGAAAGGAAAAAAATATTAATTTCTCACTCTTCTTCAAAACTTTTAAAAATTCTTCTAAGCTATTTAAATTAAAACCTCTCCAGGGTCTAAAATTAATACCTACATAACTTTTATTAGTATCCCTTTGGGGAAACTCTGTAAGAAAGGTAATATCGGGAATCAAAAAAAGCTTATTCTTAGGAATACCCATATTAATTAAGAAATTTAATGAGAATTTATCTCTTGTATATATCTCTTCACATATTAGTAAGGAAATTTTTAATAAATATCTACTTATATTAAACCTAAAAGGGGAAAAACTTTGTCCCAAAAGATATATTTTTTTTCTTTTTAAAAAGGATAACCAAAGAATTGATAAATAATATAAAAAAGATTTAAAACTTGTTTTATCTTGAAAAATTCCTCCTCCCCCTCCTATAACAGTATCCGCCCAATCTATTCCTCTTAATATCTCAGAAAATTTAAACTTATGAAAAGAAACTAAATCTTTATAGTAATCTTTGTTTGGAGTAAGAACTCCTAGGTAAAACTTCTTCTCTAAATTTTTTTTAAGATTTTCTAAGATTAGTTCATCACCTAAATTTCCTTCTCCATAGTATCCAAAAAGCAAGATTTTTTTCATTCTATCTAGAAATTTCCTTTAATTTTTGCCATTCTTTATAAAGATACCCCTCAATAAAGGGATCTAAATCTCCATCAATTACTCCTTGAATATTTCCAACTTCCAGACCTGTCCTATGATCTTTTACTAAAGTATAGGGATGAAATACATAGGATCTAATCTGATTTCCCCAGCTAATCTCCTGAACCTCACCTTTTAAAGCTTGTATTTTCTCTTTTCTTTTCTTTTCTTCTAATTCTTCTAACCTTGCCTTTAAAATTCTTAATGCCATCTCCTTATTAGCATATTGGGATCTCTCATTTTGGCATTGAACAACTATTCCCGTTGGAATATGAGTTATTCTTACTGCAGACTCTACCTTGTTCACATGCTGACCTCCAGCCCCGCCCGCTCTAAAGGTTTCTATTTTTAAGTCTTCTGATCTTATCTCAACTTTACTATCAGGTAGCTCTGGTATTACTTCTACTAAAGCAAAGGAAGTATGTCTTCTATGATTTGCATCAAAGGGAGAGATTCTCACTAATCTATGCACTCCTTTTTCACCTTTTAAATAACCATATGCCTTTTCTCCTTCAATTAACAAAGTAGCACTTTTTATGCCTGCTTCTTCCCCATAGGATATGTCAATAATTTTAATTTTAAAATTTTTCTTTTCTGCCCATCTTATATACATTCTTAAGAGAATCTCAGTCCAATCTTGAGCATCAGTACCTCCTGTTCCTGCATGAAGAGATAAAATAGCATTTCCTTTATCATGAGGATCTTGAAGAATAGAATCTAATTCAAATTCTTTCAACAATCTCTCGAAAATTCTTAATCTATTAGAAAATTCCTGCTTATATTCTTCTCCTTCTTCTATGAGTTCTTTCCATTCTGAAAGTTCTATTGCTTCCTTTTCCAAGAAGTACCATTTTTCCAGTCTCTCTTTTATCCTTTTGTATTTTGTAGTCAAATCCTTAAGTTTTTCTTGATCCTGCCAACTTTCTTTTGAAATTTCATCCCCTAAAGTTTTTAATTCTTCTTCCTCTTTATTTATGTCAAAGATAACCTCGTAGTTGTCTAAATTTATTAATTAACTCTTGGTAAGTATTCTCTAAATCAACAGAGGAGATTGGCATATTTAATACCTCCTTCCTCTACTCATAGGCTTTGATGCTTTTTCTTGAGTAATGTGAATATTAAATAAGTATCTTATGCTATCCCATTCAAAAGTATAAACCATATTCTGAAACATTTCGTAGGCTTCTTTTTTATATTCCACTAATGGATCATGGTGTGCTATTGCTCTTAAACCAATTCCTTCCTTTAATGCATCCATATCATTAAGATGTTCAATCCATAGCTTATCTATAATATATAATAAAACCAATCTTTGAATTTGAGACCATAACTCTTCTCCAAATTCTTTTCTTCTCTCTTCATATCTTTCTACTATTCTTATTTTTAACTCTTCAAATATCTCTTTTTCATCATTTTTACTAGTAATCTCCTTCCAATCCTTAGGTAAGAACCCAAAAAGGTTTATCATTGATTTATCCCACAAATTTTTATCTTCTTGGATTAATTCATTAAAAAATCTTTCCATCACTCTATCCAAAATATTTCTCACAAGTTCATCTAAATTTTCATTTAATAAAATTTTCCTTCTTTCACCGTAAACTATCTCTCTTTGTTTATTCAAAACATCATCATATTCTAAAAGCTGTTTCCTGATTTCAAAATTCATCTTTTCAACCTTTGCTTGACTATTTTCAATTATCCTTGTTAGAAAAGGAGACTCTATAGGCTGTCCATCTTCCATACCTAATCTCGACATTATATTTTTAATCTGTTCTCCCCCAAAAAGCCTTAATAGATCATCCTCAAGGGATAAATAAAAACGAGAAGAGCCAGGATCACCTTGTCTTCCTGCCCTTCCTCTCAACTGATTATCAATTCTCCTACTTTCATGTCTCTCTGTACCTATAACATGAAGACCACCTAATTCTACAACTTTTTTCTTTTCTTCTTCACATATTTTTTTATACTCTTCCACTTTCTTTAAATATTTTTCTCTATCCCTTTCAGGATCTACCTCCTGTCTTGCAAGCATCTCAGGATTTCCTCCAAGAAGTATATCTGTTCCTCTTCCTGCCATATTTGTTGCAATAGTTACAGCCTTGTATCTTCCTGCTTGAGCGACAATGTAGGCTTCCTTTTCATGATATTTGGCATTTAATACTTGATGAGGTATTCCCTTTCTCTTTAACATTTGACTCAATCTTTCTGATTTCTCTATGGATGTAGTACCAACAAGTACAGGTCTTCCCATTTTATATAATTCTTCTATCTCTTTAACTACAGCTTCGAATTTTTCCTTCTCTGTTTTATAAACTAAATCAGGATAATTAGTTCTTATCAAAGGTTTATTTGGAGGAATAACTACAACTTCCAAACCATAAATTTTTACAAACTCCTCCTCTTCTGTTACTGCAGTTCCTGTCATTCCTGCAAGTTTTTTATACATTCTAAAGTAGTTTTGAATAGATATTGTTGCCAAAGTAATATTTTCATCTTTAATTCTTACTCCTTCTTTGGCTTCAATTGCTTGATGAAGACCATCACTATATCTTCTTCCAAACATTAATCTTCCTGTAAATTCATCAACAATTATTACCTCTCCATCTTTCACAATATAATCTCTATCTTTCAGAAAGAAATTAAGAGCTCGAAGACATTGAAGGAGAGCATGAGCTAAATTCATATGTTCAAAATCATATAAATCCTTTACTCCCAAAAATTTTTCAGCCTTTTTTAGTCCTTCATCGGTTAAAGAAACTGTTTTTGCTTTTTCATCAATCAAATAATCTTTATCTTTCTCAAGATATCTTGCAGATCTTATTGCAAGTTTATATATTTGGCTATTACCCTGAGATGGTCCAGAAATTATTAAAGGAGTTCTTGCTTCATCAATTAAAATACTATCCACCTCATCCACTATGGCATAATTTAAAGCTCTTTGAACTAAATGATCTGAAGAAAGAGCTATATTATCTCTTAAATAATCAAAGCCAAATTCATTATTTGTTCCATAGGTGATATCTGCATTATATGCCTTTTTTCTTTCTAAAATAGGTGTATCATGCTGTAAAAGTCCTATATTTAATCCTAGGAATTCATAAATTGGTCCCATCCAATATCTATCCCTTTTTGCCAAATAGTCATTTACGGTTACTATATGAACTCCTTTTCCTTCTAAGGCATTAAGATAAGCGGGCATGGTAGCAACTAAAGTCTTTCCTTCTCCTGTTTGCATCTCTGCAATTTTACCTTGATGAAGAACAATTCCTCCCATAAGTTGAACATCAAAGGGTCTCATTCCTACTTTCCTTTTTGCAGTCTCTCTTACTACAGCAAAGGCTTCTATTAAAAGATCATCTAAGGTTGCTCCTCTTTCTAATTTATTTTTAAATTCTTGGGTTTTATTCCTCAATTCCTCATCAGAAAGCTTGGAAATTTCAGGTTCTAAAGCATTTATTCTTTTTACATATTCCTCTAATCTTCTTAGAATCTTCGCATTAGAATCAAAAAGTTTTGATAAAAATCCCATTATTCCTCCTTAGTAATTATCAACCCATAATTTCCATCTTTTCTTTTATATAATAAAGATATTTTATTAGTTTCAGCATCCAAGTATAAGAAAAAGTCATGACCAAGCATCTCCATTTGTAAAATTGCTTCTTCAATATCCATAGGTTTAAGTCCAAACCTTTTTACTTTTACAACTTTTGGTTTAGACTCTTCTTTTATAGGTAAAATTTCACGAACATTTGGTCTTCTTCTCCCTCTTTCAATTAACTTCTCTTTATATTTTTTTAACTGAATCTCTAATTTATCAACTACTAAATCAATACAAGTTCTAAAGTCTTGATTTTCCTCAGATGCCTTAATAATAGCACCATTAACATCTAAAGTGACCTCAACTATATGACTTCTTCCAGCATCCTTTCTATCTTCTCCTTTAAAAACTATCTCCACATGAGAAATCTGATCAAAAAATCTTGATAATTTTGATATTTTTTTCTCTACATAATCTTGCATTGCTTGAGAAATAGATACATTCTTTCCTGTAATATTAATCTGCATAATTAAACCTCCCTAATCAATTAATGTTTTACATATTACAAAAGAAAAGACTTTATTTGCCCTTCCTTTCTTAAGTTCCTTTGTACATTCCTTTAAAGTAGCTCCAGTAGTATAGACATCATCAACTATAAGAATATTCCTTCCTTTGATATTAACTTTTGGATTTATCTTATAAGCATCTTTCACATTTTCAATTCTTTCTTTATATTCAAGGGATTTCTGTTCCAAAGTAGGTCTTTTTTGGATTAAAGCATTTATAACTTTAATATTTAATTCCTTCCCTAAAAATATAGCTAAGATTTCTGAATGATTATATCCTCTTTTTAATTCTTTTTCTCGCCACATAGGAACATAGGTGACAAAATCTATCTGCCAATCTTTCTTCTTAATCTTTTCTTTTCCTAAACGAGCAAGAGTTCTTGCTAAATAAGGTTTGTTTCCAAATTTGAATTTTAGAATTAGAGTTTCCCAATTTTCTTTATAATATCCTAACAATTCTAATCCATCAATTATCCTTTCTTCTTTTTTACAATTATAACAAATATTTTCTAAGGATGTAAGGGGTGTTCCACATAGAATACAAAAACTCTTTGCAAAATTTAATTTATCAATACATTTGGGACAAATATATCCTTCTAAATAAGTTCCACAAAATATACATTTTGAGGGGAACAATAATTCCAATATTGTCTCTTTCAAGATATTCAGATTATTCACCTTTGAACTCTTCGGGAAGAGAGGGAGAAATTTTAAAATAATATTTTAATATTTCTACTATTCTTAAACTCGCCTTTCCATCACCATAGGGATTTATTGCGGAAGACATTTTTCTATAGGATTCTTCATTTTCAAGAAGGTCTGAGAGTTCTCTTATAATTTTTTCTTTATTTGTTCCAACTAATCTTACTGTTCCTGCTCTTACAGCCTCCGGTCTCTCTGTTACCTCCCTTAATACAAGGACAGGTTTTCCAAGAGAAGGGGCTTCTTCTTGAATTCCT
This sequence comes from Dictyoglomaceae bacterium, assembly GCA_026417425.1. Next base: position 15,945 of record JAOADF010000010.1, on the reverse strand, counting down.
CCCGAATCTGAAAGAATAATATAAGAATTTGCAATTAAATATACCATGGTTTTATAATCCACAGGAGAGGTTAGTATTGCTCTTTTGTTGTCGCCTAAAATAGGCAAGAACTCTTTTCTTACAATGGGATTAGGATGCATTGGAAAAATTATATAAACATCAGAAAAACTTTCTAATATTTCTTTTAAAGCTAAAGCAACATTTTTAAGAGGCTCCCCCCAATTTTCTCTTCTATGTGCTGTAACTAAAATCATTCTTCCATCTAGAAGATTTAATCCTTTAGGTTTAAAATCACCAAGATTTTTGTATGTATATAAAAGAGCATCAATCACTGTATTTCCTGTTATAAAAATATTCTCTTCAGGAATATTTTCTTTTAATAGATTTTCCTTAGCAGATTTTGTGGGGGCAAAATGAATATCCGCTAAGACTCCTGTCAAATGTCTATTGATTTCTTCAGGATAGGGTTGATATTTATTATGTGTTCTAAGACCTGCTTCTACATGAGCAATGGGAATTTTTTTATAAAAGGCAGATAAACTTGCAGAAAAGGTCGTAGTTGTATCTCCATGAACTAAAATAATATCGGGCTTATCTTTACTCCAAATCTTATCTAGTCCTTTTAATACTCTTATGGTTATATCTGTTAAGGATTGACCTTCCTCCATAATATTTAAGTCATAATCCGAAGTAAGCTTAAATAAATCCATTACCTGATCTAATAATTCTCTATGTTGAGCAGTTAAAATAATTTGAGTTTCAAAATACTGAGATTTCTTAAGAACATATGCAACTGGAGCCATTTTAATGGCTTCAGGTCTTGTCCCAAAAACTAAGGAGATTTTAATCATTTTTTCTGAAAAATTTTATAATATCCTATTATTTTATATATTAACCTGGAAGTTAAATAATCGGGAAAGATCAATCCAGGAATAGGAGATAATTCAACAATATCTATACCTAAAACCTTCTTATATTCAAAAACTCTTTTTAATAATTCTAAAACATCCCACCAATCTAAACCTCCAGGCTCTGGTGTTCCTACCGAAGGCATTACGGAAGGATCAAATACATCTAAATCTAAAGTTATATAAACTTCATCTTTTAATGAAGAGAGAACTTCTTCAATCCAATTATTGTTTTTTTTAATCATCCAATTCCAAAATATTTTAAGATTTTCTTTTTTATTTATAAATTCTCTCTCCTCCATGGAGAGACTTCTTATTCCAACTTGAACTAATGGAACTTTCTCTCCTGCAATTCTTAATGCACAAGCATGATGATAGGAGGTTCCTTCATATTCCTTTCTTAAATCACAATGAGCATCTAAATGTAGAATACTTATTTGATTATAAAACTTTTCAATATATGCGGAAAGTATGCCTATAGTTATTGTATGTTCTCCTCCTAAAAAAATGGGAAATTTTTTAGATTCAATTATTTTATTAGTAATTTCTTTAATATATTCTAAAGAAAGTTTTAAATCTCCAATAGGAAGAAGAGGCTCAGGATATGTATAAACTCCTATCTCTGCAGGAATTGTATCCAATTCCTCTTCGTATAATTCCAAATTGTAAGATGAATTAAGAATTGCCATTGGACCCTCTTTAGTCCCCTTCTTGTAAGAAGTAGTAACTTCATAGGAAATGGGAATAATTATTATCTGAGCCTCTTCCATAGAAATGTTTGGTAAACCTGCAAAAGAAGGAGTTGACTTAACTTGTTCCATGTTTTCCTCTTTTAAGAAGATGAGATGGAAATTCTTTACCTCTAACTAATACCTCCCATTCGATCTTTTCTGGTTTAAACTTTGCTTCTAATAATTTTTTGGCTTTTTCTATATCAAAAGATTTACAAGAAAAAATATCTATACTTGTATATTTCAACTCTGGCCAAGTATGAATTGTTATATGACTCTCTGAAATTAAAACAACTCCTGATATTCCCCAGTCCATTGGTTCTTCACTTGGGAAATATTTCATTACATATGGTGGCATAATCTTATGCATACCAATCTTTTCAGGTAGTTCATCTAATATTTCATAAATATAATTAAGATCTTCTAATAATTCTTTGGGACATCCATAAAAATCTAAAACAACATGCGGACCTAACATTTCTTTTTGCTGTTTAACTCCTTTCTTTAAAAATTCAAAACTAAATATACATCAAACCCCCATACCTGTCAATAATTTTTAACTCTGTAAAGGTTTAAAAATAATAAAAATCTCTTGATTTCTTTCTAAACTATATGAGAAAATATCTTGTAAAATTAAAATTCGTGGAGGATAAAATAAAAATGAATAATAGATTTCGCTATTTTATCATAGTTTATTTTATATCCCTTATTCTTACCCTTAATATGCAATCTATTCCTCCTTTAATTCCTCATATTATTAAAGAATGGAATATAAAAAGAGCAGAAGCAGGACTATTAATGGGTATTGTATCCCTTCCACCTTTAATCTTTGGCATTTTTGGAGGATATATATTAGATAATTTTGGAGTTAAAATTCCCACAATAATTTCTTTAATCTTTTATTTAATAGGACAATTAATCTTCATTTTAGCAAAAAATTTTTCTGTTCTTCTTATTTCGAGACTTATTCTTGGAATTGGAGCTATCACTTTAGCAGTTGTTGGATTTAAAATACTTGCTGAAGTATTTCAAGGAGAAAATTTGGGAAGATTTATCGGATTAAATAGCACTGCAATGCCCATTTCCACTATATTCTCCTTTAATTTATTTGGATATTTAGCAAGGACTTATTCCTGGAAAACTCCAATGTTCTTTTTATTTATATTTACTTTTATTTATACTATTTTCTTTATCTTTACATTTAATGAAGAAAAAAGAAGCAAGAATAATAATGAAAACTTTTTTTCTTCTGTTAAAGATCTTTCAAAAAATGTTTGGATTTTAGGTTTGATATGGCTTCTATTTAATGCAGGCTCAATATCTTTTTTAACTTTTGCTCCAGACTTTTTTATATCAAAAGGATTTTCATATAGTTTTTCCTCATCGATGAGTAGTTTTTATATGATAGGAGCCTTATTCTCTCCCATAATCGGATTCTTTTTAGATAAAACTAAAAAACCTCAACTTTTTATTTTTACTGGTGCCCTCTTTCTTTCCCTTTTTCTTACTGTAATATATTACTCAAGCTTTCCTTTAATCTTCATTATAGTAGCAGGATTCTTTTCTACATTGCTTCCTCCTTCTGTATTTTATCTATTGCCTAAACTTACAAATAGATTTGGTCTTGGATATTCTGTATTAAGTTCTTTGATAAATTTAGGAATACTATTAGGTCCGGCTATTATAGGCTTTGCTAAAGATATTTCAGGAGATTATTTTTCAAGTTTTATCTCAATGTCTTTCTTTATTCTTTTATCAGGAATCTTAGCATTAACTCTTAAACCTAAATAAGTTCTAAACCAATATCTCTTCTATAATATTTATTTTCAAAATATATATTATCTATTGCAGTATAGACCCTTTCTCTAATCTCTTTAAAACTATCTCCCCAGGATGTTACGGAAAGAACCCTTCCTCCTGCAGTTAGTATTTTTTCATCTTTTTTAATTGTTCCTGCATGAAAAATGTATAAATCATCAAAGTTTATTTTCTTAAATATTACCTCTTTTCCCATCTCATACTTACCAGGATATCCTCTAGACGCTAATACCACACACAAGGCTTTTCTCTGAGAAAACCAAGGAAAGTTATTTTTAAAAAGAATATCAGAAAGATTAAAATCTAAAAGAGGCAAAATTACTTGTGCTTCAGGATCTCCTAAACGAACATTAAATTCTAATACATATGGTTCATTCTTAACTAAGATTAGACCTGCGTATAAAAAACCCTGATAACTTATATTTCTTCTATCTAATTCCTCTAAAAGTGGTTTAAAGATATTTTTATCACACTTTTTTAATATTTCTTCATTAATCCATGGAACAGGAGAAAAGGATCCCATTCCTCCTGTATTTTCTCCTGTATTCCCATCTCCTATCCTTTTATAATCCTGTGCTGGAGGTAAAAAATAAAAATCCCCATTTTTAACGATGGCTATTAATGAGAATTCTTTACCCTCAAGATATTCCTCAATAACTACTCTTTCCCCTGAAGCTCCAAAGATTTTTTCAACCATAAATTCATGTAGAATTTGCAAAGCAGATTCATAAGATTCTACAATCTTTACTCCTTTTCCTCCACATAATCCATCCGCCTTGATTACTATTGGATAAGATAAATCCTTAACAAATTCTCCTGCAGAAGAGAAGGAATCAAATATTTTAAATTCAGCAGTAGGAATTTTTGCATTTTTCATGACTTCTTTTGCGAAAGCTTTACTATATTCCAATTTAGAAGCTTCTTTATTTGGACCCCAGATTATTAAACCTTCCTTCTCAAAGGCGTCAACAATACCAAGGGAAAGAGGAAGTTCTGGTCCTACTATAGTCCAATCAAATTTATATTCCTTTGAGATATTTACTATTTCTTGAATATTATCAATTTTTTCATCAATACATTTAGCAAGCTGAGAGATCCCGGCATTACCAGGAATAGCATAAATCTCCCTTACATTTTTATCTTGATGTAATTTCCAAACTATAGTATGTTCTCTTCCTCCATTACCTATTACAAGAACTCTCATTTTTTCTCCTCCTCCCTGTTTTTAACAAAAATCACCCTTCTCCCCTCTAATTTATATTTCTCAGTAAATAATCTTTTTACAACTTCCACTAAAAGCTTGTGTTCTTTTTTTAATATTCTTTCTGCCAAAGATTCAGGAGTATCATGATCATACACTGGAACAACCTTTTGTCCAATAATGGGACCTGTATCTACTCCTTCGTCCACAAAATGAACAGTGCATCCTGAAAATTTAACTCCATGTTCCCATGCCTGTTTTTGAGCATTAAGTCCAGGAAAGGATGGAAGAAGAGAAGGATGAATATTAATTATTCTCATGGGAAAAGTAGTGAGAAGAGTCCTACCTACAATTCTCATATATCCAGCAAGAATGATAAGATCTATTTTATATGATAGAAGAATTTCTTTAATTTTTTCTTCATACTCTTTTTTGGTTTTATATTCTTCCCTTTTGACAACATAAACAGGAATATTTGCCCTCCTTGCACGTATTATGGCATAAGCATTGGGATTATCACTAATAACTACTACTACCTCTGCAGGATAATTCTTTTTTCTTCCTGCATTTATCAAAGCCTGAAGATTTGTTCCCCTTCCTGAAACAAGAACTCCCAGTCTTTTTTTCAAATAATTTTAACTCCTTCTCCTTTTTCAACTTTGCCAATTATAAAAGCATTCTCTCCTTTATTTTTTATATATCTTATAATTTCTTCTTCTTTATCTCTTACAACTAATATAAGACCAATTCCCATATTAAAAACTTTAAAAGCCTCTTTTTTAGATAAATTTCCTTTATTGATAATCCATGAAAAAATTCTTGGAATTTCCCAAGAAGAATCTATCAATGCACCATACCCTTTAGGAAGAATCCTGATAAGATTCCCAGGAATCCCTCCCCCTGTTATATGAGCAATTCCTTTTATAGAACTCTTAAATTCTTTTAAAAGGGGGAGAATAATAGGAGAATAAATTTTTGTTGGTTTTAAAGCCTCTTCCTCCACTGTTGTTTCTTCTAATTTAGTTTTCCATGATATTTTTTCCTTTTTCATAATATATCTTAAAAGAGAATACCCATTACTATGTAATCCAGAAGAAGAAATACCAATTAATTTACAATCTTCATTTATATCATTTAATTTAGGTAATAAATCCTCTTCTTCCACAATTCCTAGGGCAAATCCCGCAAGATCCAAATCTCTTCCTTTATATAATCCAGGTAATTCTGCAGTTTCTCCTCCCACAAAACTACATCCCACTAACTTACATACTCTTGAGATACTTATCAAAATATTCTGATAAATTTCTTTATCAAATTTTCCTGTTGCAAAATAATCTAAAAAAGCAAGAGGCTTTGCACCACATGTTAAGAGATCATTTATATTCATTGCTACTAAATCTTGTCCTATGGTATCATATCTTCTCTTTCTAAGAGCAATTTTTAATTTTGTTCCAACGCCATCTGTTGTTAAAAGAATCAGTGGATTTTTATAATCTTTCCAATCAATTTTTAAAACAGAGGAAAAACCATTCCAAAAAGGAATAACATTTGGAGTATATGTAGATTCAAAGTAAGGTCTCAAATAAGAAAGACTTTTCTCAACTTTACTAATATGCACTCCTGCTAAACTGTATGTAACTCTTTTAGACATATTTCTCTCTTCACCACTTTTCTTCCAAAGCACTCCCCACAATAACCTTTATCAGGTAAAATACTTATTAATCCTTCAAGGCTTAAAAATGCTACAGAGTCAAATCCTAAGAGCTTTGCTATTTCCTCTGGTGTGTAGTAATGACTAACTAATTCCTTAGAATTGGGAATATCTACTCCATAATGGCAAGGATGAACTAACGGAGGAGAAGAAAGCCTAAGGTGAACTTCAAAAGCTCCTTCCTCTCTAAACATCTCTGCTAACCTTTTTGCAGTGGTTCCCCTTACCAAGGAATCATCAACCAATATTACTCTTTTATTCTTGATAATATCTCTTATTAAAAGCAATTTCATCCTTACTGCTCCTTCTCTTTCCTTTTGTTTTGGCTGTATAAAGGTTCTACCAATATAATGGCTTCTTACTAATGCCATTTCTAAAGGTATCCCACTATATTCACTAAATCCAATGGCTGCAGGTATTCCTGAATCTGGAACAGGTATAACTAAATCTGCAGGAACAAAGGATTCCTTTGCTAAAATTCTTCCCATATCTCTTCTATAATTATAAATTGTTTTATTATTGTATAAGCTATCAGGTCTTGAAAAGTAAATAAACTCAAATAAACAGAATCTTGATTCCTCTTTCTTATAAATTTTCTCTTTAATATTTCCTTCTAAATCAATAAATATTATCTCTCCTCTATCCAATTCTTTTACCTCTATAACTTGAAGATGATTAAAGGCACAGGTTTCTGAGGCAAATATTATTGTTCCATCTTTAAGTCTTGCCATGAAAAGAGGTCTGAACCCATAGGGATCTTTTATAGCCCAAAGTCCCTTAGCATTTCCAATTATTAAAGAATAACTTCCATTTATCTTATCTAAAACATCTTCAAATCTTTTCTCCAAAGTATTTTTAGAGGAACGAGCAAGAAGATGAATAATTACCTCAGTATCAGAGGTACTTTGGAAAATTGCTCCTTCATTTTCAAGCTTTCTTCTTAAAGAATTGGCATTAGAGATATGTCCATTATGAGCTAAAGCTAGAAAACCAAACTTAGGAAAATTAACAATTAAAGGCTGAATGTTATTGGGATTATCTTTACCAGATGTAGAATATCTTACATGTCCTATAGCAATTCTTCCTTTTAGTTTTTTTAGTATTTCCATATTAAATACATTATTTACTAATCCAAAATCTTTATGATATAAAATCTCAGAACCCTTAAAACTTGCAATTCCAACGCTTTCCTGTCCTCTATGCTGTAGATTAAAAAGTCCTTGATAAACTAAAAAGCTTGCATAATCTTTTTTATTCGGGACTATTACTCCTATAACACCACATTCTTCTTTAAGTTTATTTCTCATCTTAATCCCCTCTTTCTAATATTTTATTAAGGGGATAATAAATATAAGGATCAATCTTGAAAATGTCTTTCGAAACTCTTCCTAAAAAATGGGTCTTTAATTTATATTCCTCAATCTTTTTTAGAAAATTATCTCTATTCTTCTCAGAAATTTCAACAACTATTAAGCCTGAACCTTCTCCAAAAAGAAGTCTTTCATAATCTTCAACCTCAAGAAGTCTAATATCTATTCCTTTTTCTCCCCAATAACCCATTTCTAAAAGAGTATTTATAAGTCCCCCATCGCTTATATCATGAGCAGATAGAATAATTTTTTCTTTTCTTATATCTTCCATAAAGCTTTTTAGTCTTTTCTCCCAAATAAGATCTACAAAGGGAGGACTTCCAGCAATAATATCGTAGGAGTATTTTAAATATTCACTTCCCTCTAAGGATAACATATCTAAATCTCCTATAAGATAAATTAGATTCCCTTCCTCTTTAAAATCAGGGGTAATTAAGTAGTCAATATCTTCTAATATTCCTACCATTCCAATTATTGGAGTTGGAAATATTCTATTCTCTCCTTGTCCATTATAAAAGCTTACATTTCCACTAACTATTGGAATTTCTAAAACCCGTGAAGAAAGATTAATTCCAGATACTACTTCTCTAAACTGATAGAAAACTTCTGGTTCGTCTGGATCTCCAAAATTAAGACCATCAGTTATCGCTAAAGGTCTTCCTCCAACACAGAGGATATTCCTACATGCCTCAGAAACTGCGTACATAGCTCCCATTTTTGGATCTAAATAACAATATCTCCCATTCCCATCTATAGTTAATACTATTGCCATTCTTGTATTTTTGATTCTTAAAACAGCAGAATCCCCTTTTCCAGGAGGAAGAATAGTATTGGTTTGAACAGAATAATCATATTGGTGATAGATGAATTCTTTAGTTTTTAAATCAGCTTTTAATTTATTAATAAATCTCTCTATTTTTTCTCTATTTTTTGGAAGAGAAGGCATTGGAACCTTCTCTTGAGGTTTATAGGGAGGATCAAATTCTAAAGAATCTCTAGTTAATAATTTAATAGGCAAATCGACAACTTTTTCTCCTTTAAAGTAAGCAATAAATCTTTCCTCATTAATAACCTCTCCAATAATTTCCGCCTCTAAATCCCACTTTTTGAAAATATATTTAATTTTTTCAACTTCTTCTGGTTTAACAATAAGAATCATTCTTTCTTGAGACTCAGATATTAAAATCTCTTCAGGAGTCATATTTTTTTCTCTTTGAGGAACTTTGTCTAAATATACTACTATTCCTGAATTTCCCCTTCCTGCAGACTCTGACAAGGCACTTACAAGTCCTGCAGCTCCTAAATCCTGAATTCCAATGACCCCATCCAATGATCCTGCTTCTAAGCATGCTTCAATAAGAAGCTTACCCATAAAAGGATCTCCCACTTGGACCGATGGTCTTTGAGAATGAATATCTTCCTCTAATTTTTCGGATGCAAAACTTGCTCCATGAATTCCATCCCTACCTGTTCTTGCTCCCACTAATAAAATTAGATTACCTTTCCCTTCCGCTCTACCTTTAAATATTTTTCTTTCTGGAGGAATTATTCCTACGCACATCACATTTACCAAAGGATTAGAAGTATAACAATCTTCAAAGAGAATTTCTCCGCCAACTACAGGAACTCCAATACAATTACCATAAAAACTTATCCCAGATACTACACCATTAAATAGATATTTATTTCTTAAATTTTCTTGGGGACCAAATCTTAAAGAATCTAATAGAGCGATAGGTCTTGCTCCTAAAGCTAATATATCTCTTACAATTCCTCCTACTCCTGTTGCTGCTCCTTGAAAAGGTTCCACGGCAGAAGGATGATTATGACTTTCCACCTTAAAAACCAATTTATAACCAGCCCCCAACTCTATTACTCCCGCATTTTCCCCTGGTCCTTGGGCTACCCATTCCGCTTTTGTAGAAAAATTCTTTAAATACTTTTTTGAATGTTTATAGCTACAATGTTCCGACCAAATAACTGAAATTACTGACCATTCTATATCATTAGGTTCTCTTCTTAATAATTTTCTTGCATGTTGAATTTCTTCATCCTTTAATCCATATATTCCCATATAATGACCCCCTAATCTAAAAAGGATAAAAATAATTTCAACCCTGAATCACTACCTAACAACTTTTCTACTGCCCTTTCAGGATGGGGCATTAATCCCATGACATTTCTTTTTCTATTTACAATTCCTGCTATATTATTTACTGAACCATTAGGATTAAATTTCCAATCCAATTCTCCCATTGGTCCCACATATCTTAAAACCACCTGTTTTTCACTTTCCAAATATAAAAGATCTTTCTCTGGAATATAATATCTACCTTCCTTATGAGCTATAGGCATCTTTAATATTTCACCTACAGAATATCTTCTCAAGAAAGGAGTATTGTTGTTTTCTACTTTTAAATAAACAGATTTACAGATAAAGGTATTGGTATCATTAGGAAGCATAGCACCTGGAAGAAGCCCCATCTCTAACAATATCTGAAAACCATTACATATTCCCAAAACTAAACCACCTTTTTCTGCAAACTCAAAGATTTTATCGATTAAAGGTGAAAATCTTGCAATAGCTCCAGCTCTAAGATAATCTCCATAGGAAAATCCTCCAGGAAGAATTACTGCGGATACATTCTTAAGATCTTTTTCTTTATGCCAGAGAAAAATAGGATTTAATCCTACTAATTCCAATGCCCAAAAGGTATCATAATCACAATTTGTTCCTGGAAAAACTACAATACCTACTCGCATATTTTTTCTACCTTAATTTCAAAGTTCTCAGTCACAGGATTTGCCAAAAATATTTCACTCATTCTTTTTACTTTATCTTTAACTTCCTCTTCTGTTTCTCCTTCAATCCGAAGCTTTAAAATTTTCCCCATCCGAACTTCTTCTACTTCCTTAAATCCTAAGGAATAAAGAGCTGAATTAATAGTTTGCCCCTGAGGATCAAGAACTCCTTCTTTTAAAAATATTTCTAATTTAACCCACCACTTACTCAAAAACCACTACCCCCAATCTTTTTAAATTCCAATTCTCTCATAGATTTTATCTATATTTCTTAGAAAAAGATCCAAAGAAAAACATCTTTTAATTTCCTCTTCAGATAATCTCTCTCTAATTCTTTCATCCTTTAAAACTATTTCTTTAAAAGATATATTCTCATTCATTGATTTAAATGAATCTTCCTGAATCCAGGAGTAAGCAATATCTCTTAAAACGCCTTTTTCTGTTAATGAAATAAGAAGATTTTGTGAATAAAATACCCCTTGGTTTATTTCTAAATTTTTTAGAATTCTCTCTTTATTGATTCTTAAATTTTTTATAATATTTATCATAAGGTTTAAAATATAATCTAATAAAGATGTAGAATCAGGGAAAATAATTCTCTCAGCGGAAGAATGGCTAATATCCCTTTCGTGCCAAAGGGGAATATTTTCCAATGCTGTTATTAGATAACCTCTTATTACTCTTGCTAATCCACATATTCTTTCAGATAAAATTGGATTTCTTTTATGAGGCATTGCGGAAGAACCTTTTTGCTTTTCTTGGAAAGGTTCCTCTAATTCACCTACTTCAGTTCTTTGTAAATGTCTTATCTCTTGAGCAATTCTTTCTAAAGAGGTAGCAAGAAAAGCCAAACTATATATAACCTCTGCATGTCTATCTCTTGGAATAATCTGTGTTGCCACCGGCTCTGGATTCAAACCTAATATTTCACAAGCTTTTTCTTCTACTTTTGGATCTATATGAGCTAAAGTTCCTACAACTCCTGAGAACTTTCCAAATTTTATAATTTCTTTTGCCCTTTTAATTCTTTCAAAATTTCTCTTTAATTCAGACCACCAACCCAGAAATTTAAATCCTAAGGTTATAGGTTCTGCATGCATCCCATGAGTTCTTCCAATTATGGGAAGATTTTTATATTCTAATGCCTTTTCCTTAAGAACATCTAAAAGTGTTAAAAGATCTTGTTCAATAAAATTAAGGGCTGAGATAATTTGTAAAGAAAAAGCTGTATCCATAATATCAGAAGATGTTAAACCTTGATGGATATATTCCGATCCTTTACCTACATATTGAGAAACATTGCTTAAAAAAGCTACCATCTCGTGATTTGTTTCTTTCTCTATTTCTCTAATTTCATCTACAGAAAATTTTGCCTTTTTCTCTATCTCATCTACTATCTCCTTTGGTATTTCCCCATAAAAAGATCGAGCTTTTAAAAATGCTAATTCTACCTTCAGCCACAGATTATACCTATTTTCATCAGACCAAATCTCTTTTAATTCCTTTCTACAATATCTATCTAACATCTTTCACCCCTTATAAATTTTAAAACCCAGGAAGGTAGGATTTTACGAGGGAACCTACCCGCCTGGGTTTTTATCCCTTCGGTGTAGCAAGATTTTTTAGAAATCTTGCCAGTCCCGCTTGGACTCTAATTGAGCCCTAAGGGACTCTTCCGCTCGTAGTCAGGCAATTTACGGTTGCCTGGTAGAAACTCCCAAGCCCTATCCTTGGGATTATACGAGACTATAATAGTATAAAAGGAAATGTTTGTAATGTCAATTTTGTTGGACCTGATCTGTAATTATCTCCTTATTGTCTTGTCAGAAAGAATAAGAAGGACTTTTTATTATAGATTAGTATCTCTCCTCTAAAGCTTTTTTTATTAATAAATGAAGTAGGTCGGGAAAATCTATTCCATAAGCCCTACATGCTTCAGGATAAAGACTTGTTGCTGTCATTCCAGGAATGGTATTTACTTCTAAAACATATATTTTTTCTGTTTTATCTTCAACTATCATATCAACTCTAGAAAAATGTCTACATCCTAAGGCTTTGTGAGCTTTGATTCCTAATTCCTGAGCTTTTTTATATGTTTCATGGGAAAGACGTGCAGGAATAATATGATCACTCATCCCAGGAGTATATTTAGCATAATAATCATAAACTCCTGATCCAGATTTTGGTATTATTTCAATTAAAGGAAAACATATTGTTTTTTCACAATCAAAAATACTTGCAGTTATTTCTTTTCCTTTTATAAATTCTTCTATTATAACTTCATAATCATATTGGAAAGCGAATTTTAAGGAGTTTAAAAGATCGTCTTTATTTTGAGCTTGAGAGAAACCTATAGTAGATCCTTGGGAACTTGGTTTTACTGCTACGGGAAAGGTAAAGGATTCTAAATCTTCTACGATTTTATCTATATCCTTTTCTTCCATATCCTTTTTACTTAAAGTTATCCATTTTGGGGTAGGAATTCCTTCATAAGTAAATATTTTCTTAGATATAATTTTATTTAAAGCTAAGGCACTAGCTAAAACTCGAGATCCCACATAGGGAATTCCTAATAATTCTAAAAGCCCTTGAACAGTACCATCTTCACCAAAAACTCCATGGGCTGAAATAAAAACTACATTAACCTTTTCTTTTTTCAAGTTTTCTACTAAATTCTCATCTATAAGAATTTCTACAACATCATAACCTTTAAATCTCAAAGCAGAGGATACGTTCTGAGCAGTTTTTTTTGCTATCTCACTTTCAGAAGATTTTATTCCTATTAATACACCAACCTTAACCATTTTCCACCTCTTACTTTTCTTATTCTTTAAAACTTTTTATACCATTTTTATGAGGATTTTTAAAGAAGATATTAAAAATAATAACATTTCTAATAATAATTCTTCTTGTATTAGAAAAGGGATTATCAATTTTGAAAAAATATTAGAGAAATACTTATTGGGTAGGAAAAAAATTGGGATAAATTTATATTAAATTCTTAACAATCCATATAAATAGAAAGGAGAAGAGGTTTTAGCCTCTCCTCCTAAAAATTTTTATTTAACTTCTATAAGGAAGAAATCATCAAAGTAAACTTTCCCTGTTGCAGGATTTGAGGTTTTTCCAAGTTCAATAGATAGATTTGCAACAGGATAGTCTGCATTAAAGGAAAACTGTAATTCGAAATTCTGCCAATCTGAGGTTAAAGTAAAGGTTTTTATAGCATATGGAGTATAATTTGTAGGATGTAAGAATTTTACATTAATATCCCTTGCCTTTTCAGCTTTTGCTTTGAATGTTAGTTTATAAGTTTTTCCTTTAGAAAGTCCTACCCATTGATTGAATTGCACATGCCAAGATTCCCCACCAAAATCTGTTACATTAACTACTGCAACTTCATCCTCAACTTTTGCTGTAGCTCTTCCTCCCATTCCATAGGGTGATCCATACCATATAAACCAGTCATCGGGCCAATTTGCCTGATCATTGGTTAGTGGATATTTAAATTCTCCATTATCAATAGCTCCCATGGTTACCCCTTTATAAACTTTAATATAATCTACATACATTCTTTGAGGGAAAACAGTGGTCTCATCGGGATATCCTGGCCAGTATCCACCTACTGCCACATTCATTATAATGAAGAATGAATGATCAAATACCCATCCGCCTTTAAAGTCTAACTCAGGTTTAGTTACTTGGAAGAATTTTACATTATTAACATACCATTTGATTCCAATGGGATCCCACTCTACTGCAAAAATATTAAAATCTTGTGTTAAATCTCCAGAAGGAAGCTTATAGCTTCCACCAACACTTTGAGCTCCAGAGTATCCTGGTCCATGAACTGTTCCGTATACTTTATTGGGTTCATGTCCCAGAAGCTCCATTACATCAATCTCTCCACATGTAGGCCATCCCACCTGAGTAATATCTTCTCCTAGGGTCCATAATGCCGGCCATATCCCTTTCCCCTTTGGAAGTTTTGCCCTAAATTCTATTCTTCCAAATTTTACATTGAACTTCCCTTGGGTTTTCATTCTTGCAGAAGTGTAATTATAAGTACCCCATTTATCACTAACAATTTCTTTCTTTGCTTCAATTACTAATACTCCATTTTCTATATATGCATTCTCTTTTTTGTAATACTCTAACTCTGCATTACCCCATCCTGGTATTCCTTGAGCATGACCATTTCCGATTTCAAAACTCCAAACATTTTCATTAATGGAAGGTCCATCAAAATTTTCTTGCCATACTACTTCATACCAATATTTTTCCCCTAAGGCAGGTGGCGGAGCAGGAGGTTCTGCTGTTCCTATTTTTATTAATTTAACATTATCAATATATATATTTCCTGTGTCTTGTCCCAGTTGAAATTCAAATCTTGCTTTATTATCAGTTTCCTGTTTCATAGTAAATTCAAAGGTATAAACTTTCTTTTCTGTTGTAATATTAATTGCATGTCCTCCTGATTGATCCACTTGTCCCGCAAGTCCTGGATTATAAGCAGGCCATCCTCTTCCTGCAGTTCCTCCAACTTTTACACCAATCTTTCTTGCTTTACTTGCCCATGCTTCAAATTCCACTTTATATATTCCCAAGTATTCTACTGTTATAGGAGATTGCAATACTTGTACTGACCAAGAATTTGGACCACCATTTGTGATGGAGACTTTTAAAACCCCATTTTCTATAACTCCTGTTGCTTGGGCACCATCTCCCGTTCTAAAAAGCCAAGTACCTTTTGTATCAAAGTCTCCTGTTGGAATTTCTGGATATTCTGGAGTTATATATAAAATTGGTTTGGAAAAATCAGAATTGCTTAATAGATTGCCTCCTACGCTCTGAGCCTGAGTACTACAATTAAGAGATACAATAATAGTAAAAATTAAAAGAATATATGAAAATTTAAGGAATCGAGGACTTAAAAACATACTTATCCCCCTTTCTAATTAATTTCTTAGAGAAATTATATAAAAAATTTATTTGATTGTCAATATTTTTTATTATATAATCCTATTACTCTTTTTTCCTTAACTTTACAGCAGTACCATAGGCAAGAATTTCTGCTACTCCTTGCATAATTTGCGTAGTACCAAATCTTACACCAATTATTGCATCTGCATTTAAATTCTTTGCTTCTTGAATCATTCGCTCAATGGCTTGTTCTCTAGATTCTCCTATAAGTTTTGTGTATTCTAATACTTCTCCTCCAACAATATTTCTTAAAGCTGCTAAAATATCCTTTCCCACATGTCTTGCCCTTGCAGAACTTCCCTTTACTATTCCAATAATTTCAATAATCTCATAGCCAGGAATATGATCAGTAGTTGTGATTATCAATTAAGATACCTCCTCTCTACCATTTAATGTTTTTATATTTGTCCTCTTCACTTTT
>JAOADF010000097.1 GCA_026417425.1 Dictyoglomaceae bacterium | reverse complement strand
ATGGATTAAAAGCTGTAATTTTACCTGCTATAGCTCTAGGTACAAGACCTGCAGCATATTTTGCTCGTCTCTCGAGATCCTCAATGTTAGAGGTAATAAGACAAGAGTATATAATAACTGCTCGAGCTAAAGGGGTTCCAGAGAAATTAGTTATTTTTAAACATGCCTTGAGAAATGCTCTAATTCCTGTAGCAACCTATGCAGGAATGGTTGTTGGAGATCTTCTTACAGGTGCAGTTCTTACAGAAACTATATTTGCATGGCCAGGACTGGGAAGGTTAACAGTTCAGGGAATCCTTGATAGAGATTTGCCAGTGATTCAAGGAACAGTTATTTTTATTGCTTTTATTTATATAATAGCAAATTTAGTAGTTGATCTTTCTTATGCTCTAATTGATCCAAGGATTAGATATGAATAGGAGGTTATAGATTGTGTCTAAAGAAATTGTTTTACAACAAAGCATGAGAAAGCCAAGAAGTTTATGGAAAATAGCATGGAAAAGACTTGCAAAAAATAAGCTTGCTCTTGTTGGACTTAGTATTGTTTTTATAATTGTTATAATTGCTATATTTGCAGATTTTATTGCTCCTTATGATCCTTATAAGGTTGATCTCTCAAAATATCTTTTACCTCCAAGTAGAGAACATCTATTAGGAACTGATGAGTTTGGAAGAGATATTTTAAGTAGAATTATATTTGGGGCAAGAGTCTCCCTTCAAATAGGATTTTTTGCACAAGTTATTTCCATTTCTCTTGGGACTGTGCTTGGTCTTTTAGCTGGATTTTATGGAGGTTGGGTTGATGATTTAATCATGAGAATTGTAGAAATCCTTTTTGCTTTCCCATTCTTATTGTTTGTAATTGCAGTGGTTGCAGTTTTTGGACCAGGAATTCAAAACTTATATCTTGCTGTTGCTCTTATTGGTTGGGCAGGAGTTTCTCGTATAGTTCGAGGACAGGTGCTAAGTCTAAGGGAAAGGGATTTTGTAGCTAGTGCTCGCGCAGTAGGTGCTGGTACTTGGAGAATTTTGTTTAAACATATTTTACCTAATGCTCTTTCCCCAATAATTATTGAAGCAACCCTTGGTATGGGTGGTATGATAATGTTAGAGGCAGGCTTGAGTTTTTTAGGGTTAGGAGTTCAAGCACCAACTCCTAGCTGGGGATCTATGGTCCAAGCTGGCTTAGCATATATGCGAAGTGCTTGGTGGTATCCTGTATTTCCTGGTATTGTGATTATGATTGTAGTATTTGGTTTTAATCTTTTAGGGGATGGATTAAGGGATGCGTTGGATCCGAGACTATATATCTAAACAGGAAAAGTCTCATCAAAAATATTTTACAGGAATTGGCTGGGTGGAGATTTCAGAAAGTGCTATTGCAACTTTATCGAGTCTATCCGCTCTTCAAAGTTATGGAGTTGTTGGAATGGCATCAAGAAATATTGCAGATGGAATATCAGAACTTCTCCATAGAGAGGAATTAAGTAAAGGGGTTCAAGTACGTCTTGATGAAGATGGATTAATAATTGAGCTTTATATTATTGTTGCTTATGGTGTAAGAATACCTGAAGTGGCTCATAATGTTATGGAAAGAGTTAAATGGAATTTAGAAAAGACTACAGGTCTTACTGTAAAAGAGATAAATGTGAATATTTGGGGTATACGTTTGATTGAAGAAAAGAAAGAATCCTTTGATTGGGAGGAGACCTAATTTTGCAAAAAATCCAGGAGTTAAATGGAGAATTATTAGAGAGTCTTTTTGAACAAGCGGTATATCAATTAAAGATTCATAAAGAAGAAGTTGATCTTTTAAATGTATTTCCTGTTCCCGATGGTGATACAGGAACAAATATGTTATACACATTACAATCTACCTTGGGAGAGATTAAAAAACAAAAAACAAAAACCATAAAAAACATTGCAGAGGCATCTATAAAAGGTTCTCTTATGGGGGCACGAGGAAATTCGGGAGTGATTCTTTCTCAAATTATTAGAGGTTTTGCAGAATATATTAAAGATAAAAATAAAATTGATGCGGATATTTGGGTAAAAGCATGGCAAGAAGCAACAAAGGTTGCTTATAGGGCAGTTTTAAATCCCACAGAAGGAACTATTCTTACAGTTCTTAGAGAGGGAGTAAAGGAAGCTACCCGTGCTCTAAGAGAAACTAAAGATATAGTAAATATAACAAAAAGAATGCTTATAAAAGCAAAGGAAGCTTTAGCTAATACTCCTAATCTTCTACCTATACTTAAAGAAGCACAGGTGGTTGATGCTGGTGGTCAAGGTTTAGTCTATTTCTGGGAAGGATTTTTAAAAGGTCTTACAGGTGAGAGAATAGAAGTAAAAGAAGAAGCAATTATCTTAAAAGAAAGACCTGAATTAGAGGTGATAGAAAAACATGTAATTACTTATCAATATTGCACTGAATTTATTATAACTTCTCATGAAAATACAGATTTCTCCGAATTTAAGACATGGCTTTATTCTCAAGGAGATAGTATTGTTACAGCAGAAGCAGCAGGAATGCTGAAGATCCATATTCATACTAATAATCCTGGTAAGATTTTAGATAAAGCATTAGAATTAGGAAGTTTATCTCAGATAAAGATAGATAATATGGCAGAACAACATGAGGAAAGATTAAGAAAGGAAATAGAATCAACTATTGAAATTTCCTCTTCAAAAAAGAATGTGGGATTTGTGGTTGTATCTTGGGGGGAAGGATTAAATCAAATATTTAATAGTTTTTCAGTAGATTTTATAATAAATGGAGGACAGACATTAAATCCCAGTGTAGAAGCCATTAAAAATGCTGTGGAAAAGATAAATGCAGATAAAGTCTTTCTCTTTCCTAATAATAAAAATGTTATTCTTGCAGCACAACAAGTTGAAAATCTCTATAAGGAAAAGGTAATTATTATTCCTACAAGACATGTCTTAGAAGGCATTAGAGCATTAATTGAGTATAATCCTAGAGACTCATGGGAACAAATGAAGGAGAAGTTTGAGAAGGTAAAGGATAGTATAAGAGTAGGAGAGATTACAAGGGCTGTTAGAAATACATCTATTAATGGTTTTGATATTTCCGAGGGGGATATTTTAGGGATAATTGATGATGAAATTGCTTATGTAGGCAAGGATATAAATGAAGTAGCATTAAATTTATTAGAAAAACTTTTAAAAGAAAATAGTGAGATTTTAACTATTTATTATGGACAGGATACAAACAAAGAGAAGGCTCAAGAGTTGTATGATTTAATTTCTCAAAAATACCCATCTATAGCCCTAGAATTAGTTTATGGAGGACAACCCTATTATTATTACTATTTTGGTTTAGAATGATCTCTGAAAAAGGAATTACAAAACTCTTAAAAGGATTAAAGGAAATTTTAGAGAGAGAAATATCTTTTAATTATTCAGATAAGAGTACAAAATATGGATTAGAGAAAACCTTAGAAGTTGCTATGAAAGAATTTCCCCTGTGGAAGGGATTTTGGTCTACTAAAATTTTAGAGTTAATTTCAGATTACTCTAATAAAACTATAGAAGAAAGAAAAAAAATAATCACGGAAATTCATGGAATAATAACTTCCACATTTGAAGTATACTCAAATGATGAATTTTGGGACAAACCTATTCAGTATGTAAAAGGAGTAGGACCTAAGAGGGCAAAATTATTAAATAAGCTCGATATTAAAACCTTGAAGGATTTGATTTATTATTTTCCAAGGGATTATGATGATAGATCAAAATTGAAAAAAATCTCTCAATTAATTCCCGGAAAGAAGGTAACTTTAAAGGTAAAGATTCTTGACTATGAAGAAAGTAGAACACCATATAAAGGGATTCCAGTATTAAGAGCAAAGGTTAGTGATAGTTCATCTTATATGTATGTGGTTTGGTATAACCAAAGATTTATAAAACAAAATTTACCTGTAGGAACCGAAGTGCTAATCTCTGGAGAAGTAAAAAAATTTCTTAGGAGTTTTGAGATAGAAAATCCTGAATATGAGATCTTAGAGAAAGATAAAGAAGAGATACTCCATGTGGGAAGAATTGTCCCAATTTATCCTTTAACTCAAGGATTATCCCAAAAAGTTATGAGACAGTTAGTTTATGATGTTGTTAGCCAATATTCAATCTTTATTGAAGACACTCTTCCTGAAAAAATTAAACAGAAATATAATCTTATGGATAAACCTATAAGTATATTAGAAAAGCATTTTCCAACAACTTTTCTTTCTATGGGAAGTGCTACAAAAAGGTTAGTATTTGAAGAATTATTATTTATGCAATTAACCTTGGCTCAGAAAAAGAGAGAAATTGAGTTCCTTTCTGCACCAGCATTTAATACAGAAAGTTCTTTATTAAAAACATTTCTCGAAAAACTTCCCTTTAAGTTAACACCAGCACAAGAGAAGGTTTGGGAAGAGATAAAATTGGATCTTTCTTCAGGAAAACCTATGCATAGATTATTACAAGGTGATGTGGGTTCAGGAAAAACAGTAATTGCTGCAATGGCAGTTTTATTAGCTGTAGAAAATGGATATCAATCCGCTTTTATGGTTCCCACAGAAATTTTAGCGGAGCAACATTATACTAGGTTAAGACCTCTTTTTGAACCCCTTGGTATAAGAATAGGTCTTCTAATGGGAAGCCTTTCTAAAAAGGAGAAGTTACATATATTAGAAGAGTTAAGGGAGGGAAATTTATTTTTAGTGGTTGGAACCCATGCTTTAATACAAGAAGAAGTCAAGTTTAAAAATTTGGGTTTAGTAGTTATTGATGAACAACATAAGTTTGGAGTTATTCAAAGATCAAACTTATGGAAAAAAGGGGAAAATCCCCATCTTTTAGTTATGACTGCAACCCCTATTCCGAGAACCTTAGCGATAACTTTATATGGAGAACTTGATGTTTCCATAATAGATACATTACCTCCTGGGAGAAAACCTGTTAGTACTTATCTTTATCCCTCCTCTAAAAGAAAAGAAGTATACTCTTTAGTGGAAAAAGAAATATTATCAGGAAAACAAGCTTATGTAGTATGTCCCCTTATTGAAGAATCTGAAAAATTAGAAGCAGAATCTGCTACTAAATTATATGAAAAACTAAAAAAGGTTTTTCCTATCTTTAATATTGGACTAATCCATGGTTTGGTTCCAAAAGAGGAGAGAACAAAAATTATGGAGGATTTTAGAGAAGGTAAAATCCAAATTTTAGTTGCAACTACCGTAATAGAAGTAGGTATTGATGTTCCTAATGCTTCAGTTATGGTTATTGAAGATGCCCATCGTTTTGGATTATCTCAACTTCATCAATTACGAGGAAGAATAGGAAGAGGGGAGGCTTCTTCTGTTTGTTTTCTAATTGCAGATCTTAAAGGAGAAGAGGCGAAAAAGAGATTAAAAGTATTTGTAAGCACCAATGATGGATTTATAATTGCAAATAAAGATTTGGAGATTCGTGGACCTGGAGAATTTTTTGGCACAAGACAGCATGGTCTTCCTGATCTTCGCCTAACAGATCTTACAAGAGATTTGAGAATTCTTGAGATAGCAAGGAAAGAAGCCTTTAAAATTTTAGAAGAAGATGCTAATTTGGAAAAAGAAGAAAATAGTCTTATAAAAAAATGGATTTTGAAAGAGAAAAAGGAGAAATCCCTTGTCCTCTGAGATAAGAATCCTTAGGGGGATTTTTGAAGGGAAAACAATAAGAACATTAAGAGGTAAAAGATACAGACCTACAATGGAGCAAGGAAGAATATCTTTATTTAATTCCTTAGGAGATAAAGTTATTGATTCTTACTTTTTAGATCTTTTTTCAGGGTCTGGCATAATTGGTTTTGAAGCCTTAAGCTTAGGAGCAAGAAAGGTTGTTTTTGTTGAAAATTATATTCCAGCAGTAAGATTATTAAGAGATAATGCAAAAAATTTAGGAGTGGAAGAAAAAGTGGAAATTTTTTCTCAAGATGTTTTTTCTTTTCTAAAGAGAGAATTTCATGAGGAATTTAATATGGTATTTATGGATCCGCCTTATTCCTATGGAAAAAGGATAGATGAGATATTAAATTTATTAGAAGAAAATCTATGGATAAAAGAAAAGGGAGTAGTAATTATAGAGCATCACAAAAAAGTAAAAATACAAAATAAGTTTAAATTTTTAGAATTGTATGATATTAAAAAATTTGGAGAAACTTATTTTAGTTATTATATAAGGAAAAATGAAAATGTTTAGAAGAGCAGTTTATCCTGGAAGTTTTGATCCTGTAACTAATGGGCATTTAGATATTATAAAAAGAGTTGCAAATATTTGTGATGAATTAATTGTTGCTGTCGCTCAAAATATAGCAAAGATTCCTCTTTTTACTCTCGAGGAGAGACTAGAGATGCTAAGAGAAAGTTTAAAGGATATAGACAATGTTTATATAGATCATTTTGATGGTCTTCTTGTTGATTACTTAAAAAAGGTAGAGGCAAAAATTATAGTAAGAGGTTTAAGGGCCGTTTCAGATTTTGAATATGAGTTTCAACAGGCTTTAGCAAATAAAAAGCTATATCCTGAATGTGAAACTATATTTCTTGTCACTGATTCAAGATATGCTTATCTAAGCTCAAGCATGGTTAAAGAAATAGCAAAATTTGGTGGTTGTATTAAAGATTTAGTTCCTGATATAGTAGCCAAAAAACTTTATATGAAATTTTTGGGTA
Organism: Dictyoglomaceae bacterium; assembly: GCA_026417425.1. Next base: position 2,958 of record JAOADF010000097.1, on the reverse strand, counting down.
AAGATGTTAAATAAATCCTTTGAAATTATTGAAGAGATTAGAGAAATTATTAAGAAAAGCTTTATTATTCCTATATTTGAAAAAGTTATTATAGATTATAATAGAATAATATTGTTGATAGAAGAATTAGATAAAACTCTGCCTCTAGAATTAAGTGAAGCTAAAAGAATAATTAGAATGAAGGATGAGATAATTAAAGAAGCTCAGGAGGAAGCTCAAAGTGTTATTAATATTGCAAAAGAGAAGGCAGATACCCTTTTAAGGGAAAATAGTATTTTGATAAAAGCTCAAAAAGAAGCGGAATCAATAATCGAAGATGCAAAGAAAGAGGCGGATGAAATTAAAAGAGAAGCGGAAGATTATGTTTTACTGTTATTAAATAAAGTTGAAGAGGTATTGAAAAAGGAATTGGAAATAATTGATAAATGTAAAAAAGAATTAAAAATATAAAAGTTTTATATTTCCTTCTTCCATAAATACTGGTATTAAATTAATAAATGTGCTAAAATATTAACTAACCTATAGTGATGGGATTGGCCATTACTATAGGCGATTTTTTAAAATTAAGAAGGAGGTAAAAATGGCTCTAACAAAGGAAGAAAAAAAGGAAATAATTGAAAAATTTAAAATTAATGAAAGGGATTCTGGATCTCCAGAGGTTCAAATTGCTCTATTAACTGAAAGAATAAAGAAGCTTACTGAACATTTAAAAGTACATAAGAAGGATTTCTATTCTAGAGTAGGTCTTTTAAAAATGATAGGTAAAAGAAGAAAACTATTAAGATATCTTCAGGAAAAGGATATGGAAAGATACAAGAAGTTAATTCAGGAATTAGGGTTGAGAAAATAACTATGCCGGAAATTTATACCTTTAAAAAGGAAATTGCAGGAAGAGATTTATTAATTGAGGTAGGAAAAGTAGCATGGCAAGCGACGGGTTCCCTTTTAATTCAATATGGAGAAACTGTTCTTTTAATTACAGTTGTCTCCTCGGAAGAACTTAAAGAAGATGTTGATTTCTTCCCGCTAACTGTTGAATATATTGAGAAGCTTTATGCTGCTGGTAAAATCCCAGGCGGATTTTTAAAGAGAGAAGGGAAGCCATCAGAAAATGAAGTTTTAATGGCAAGACTCATAGATAGACCATTAAGACCCCTTTTCTCCAAAGATTTTAGAAATGAGGTTCAGATAATTATCACTGTTTTAGCGGTAGACCAAGAAAATTATCCTGATATCCCGGGAATTATTGGTGCTTCATGTGCAATTATGTTAGCAGGACTACCTTTTAATGGACCCATTGGAGCAGTTAGAGTAGGTTGGGATGGAGAGTATTGGATAATAAATCCTAAGGCAGAAAAATCTCAAAATTTATTATTAAACTTAGTCGTTGCAGGAACAAAGGATAAAGTATTTATGATGGAAGGAGATGGAATTGAAGTTCCTGAAGATATATTTATAGAAGGAGTTATTAGGGGACATTATGCACTTTTAGAAACCATTGAGTTGCAAGAGGAAGTTTTAAAGGTAATTAAACCTCAACCTTTTCCCTATACTCCCTTTAAAATTGATGAAAATTTGAAAAAAGATGTTTTAAGTTATATTTCGGAAGATGAAGTAAAAAATGCGATTTTAACTATAAGTAAATCAGAAAGACAAAAGGCATTAGAAGAGTTAAAAAAGAAAGTTGCTAATTTTCTTGAACCTATATATGGAGATAAAATTATACAAGTTGATGAAATAATAAATGAGATTGCAAAAGAATTTATAAAAGATTTAATTTTAAAAGAAAAGAGAAGAGTGGATGGCAGAAAATTAGATGAATTAAGACCTATAAGTTGTAGTATAGGAGTTTTACCTCGAGTTCATGGTTCTGCATTATTTCAAAGAGGAGAGACTCAAGTTCTCACAGTAGCAACTTTGGGTGCTGGAGAAGAGCAGATAATAGAAAGTGTGATAGAGAGCCCTCCCAAGAGATATATGCATCATTACAATTTTCCCCCCTTCTCTGTAGGAGAGATAAAACCTTTAAGGAGTCCGGGAAGAAGAGAAATAGGTCATGGTGCTTTAGCAGAACGTGCCTTGTTGCCTCTTATTCCTAAGGAGGAAGACTTTCCTTACACCATAAGATTAGTATCAGAGGTTTTATCATCTAATGGTTCTACATCTATGGCAAGTGTTTGTGGTAGCAGTTTAGCACTAATGGATGCTGGTGTTCCTATAAGAGCTTCTGTAGCAGGAGTTGCTATGGGGTTAATTAAAGATGAGGATGAGTTTGAAATTCTAACGGATATACAGGGTTTGGAGGATGCTTTGGGAGGTATGGATTTTAAGATTGCAGGAACAAGAAAAGGAATAACAGCGGTTCAGTTGGATATTAAAGTAGATGGACTTAACTATGAGATGATAAAAAAAGCAATCTATCAGGCAAGATCTGCTCGTCTTAAAATATTAGAGATTATGGATAATGTTATTTCTACGCCAAGACCAGAAATATCTCCCTATGCTCCTCGAATCAAGGTCGTAGAAATAAATCCTTCGAAAATTGGAGATTTAATTGGACCCAGCGGTAAGAATATTAAAAAGATTATTGAGGAAACAAAAACGGAAATTAGTATAAAACCTGAAGGTTTAGTGATCATATCCGCTCCTAATATGGAATCCGCTGAAAAGGCATCCCAATTAATTTATGAATATACAAGAGATATTAAAGAAGGAGAAGTATTCCTTGGTAAAGTAATAAGAGTTACTGATTATGGTGCCTTTATTGAGATATTACCTGGGAAAATAGGACTTTTACATGTCTCGAAATTTAAAACTGTAAATAAAGGTAAAAGACAGGTTAGAGAGGAAATTAATCTTGGAGATGAAATATTAATTAAAGTAGACTCTATAGATTCTCAAGGAAGAATTAGTCTAACTCGTCGCGATATTTAATGAATCCACAGATTTCGATTTTAG
>JAOADF010000024.1 GCA_026417425.1 Dictyoglomaceae bacterium | reverse complement strand
AAAATAGATAAAGAAATAAATTTAACAAGGGTAGGAGAGATTATAAATTCTCATACTAAAGTTGAAGTTGAAGGAAATGGAAGCTTTACTTTAAAGATTGAAAGGGAAAATGCAATCCTTAATTTTGGAAAGGATATTTTAATATTAACTTTACCAATTCTTTTATATCCCCAAAAAAATAAATTAATTGCTGTAAACTCAATGGTATATAGAGGAATAATGGAAATAAATGAAAATGGATGGATAATAAACATTTTGAATTTAGAAGATTATTTAATGGGAGTTATTCCTGCAGAGATGCCTTTATCCTATCCTTTAGAGGCACTAAAAGCACAAACAGTATCTTCAAGAACTTATGCTTTATCAAGTTTAGGTAGACATAGAATTTTTGATCTTTGTGCCAATGTTCATTGTCAAGTCTATAAAGGAGTAAATTTTGAGAGAGAGAAAACAAATATGGCTGTTAGAGAGACAATGGGAGAAGTTATAACTTATAATGGTCAATTAATAAAAGCTTTTTATCATTCTTCTTCTGGAGGAATAACAGAAAATTCTGAGGATGTATGGGGTGGATATTATCCCTATTTAAGAAGTGTTAAAGATGTGGAAGAACTTAATAATGATACATGGGTAGTTATTCTTTCCCTTGAAGAAATTAAAGGAAAACTTACTAATTTTAATGCGACTTTCCAAGAGATTTTTACTATGGAATTAGAAAAAAGTTCTACAGGAAGGGTAAAAAATGTTATTATAAGAAGTAATATTGAGGATTTTTTAGTAAAAGGTACTCTTTGGAGAGAGATTTTTAATCTTCCCAGCACTTTATTTGATATAAAATTTGAGAATAATAGTATATATATACTTGGGAGAGGAATGGGACATGGCGTGGGACTTTCTCAAAAAGGGGCAAGATTTTTGGCAGAAAAAGGATATAACTATAGAGATATAATAAAGTATTATTATCAAGGAGTGGAAGTTCAAAAATGGTACTAAGACTGTCAGATTATGATTATTATTTACCAGAGGAATTAATAGCACAGGAGCCTGCAAATCCTCGAGATTCTTCAAGACTTATGGCCATTTCTCGAAAAACAGGGGAAATAACTTTGCATATTTTTCGAGATATTAAAAATTTTTTAAAAGCTGGAGATGTTTTAGTCTTAAATGATACAAAAGTTATCCCTGCAAGAATTTATGGAAAGAAGGAAACAGGAGCAAAGATGGAAGTTCTTCTTTTGAAAAAAATAGGAAGCAAAGAGTATGAAGTATTAATAAAACCGGGAAAGAGAGCAAAAATTGGAGTTAAGATCTTTTTTACTGATAAAATATATGGAGAAGTTATAGAAAAGAAAGAAGAAGGTGTTTTTTTACTTAGCTTTTCAACAGAAAAATTTGATGAAGTTCTACCAGAGATAGGTAAAATTCCTCTTCCTCCATATATTAAAAAACCTTTAGATGATCCAAATAAATATCAAACTATATATGCAAAAAAATTAGGAGCGGTAGCTTCCCCTACTGCAGGTTTACACTTCACAGAAGAATTATTAAATTCTCTTAAGAATAATGGAGTGGAAATTCTTTATCTAACTTTACATGTAGGATTAGGAACTTTTAGACCTGTTATTGTTGAGGATATCACAAAGCATAAGTTAGATCCTGAATATTTTGAGATGTTAGAAGAAACAGCAGAAAAAATTAATCTTGCTAAGAAAGAAGGAAGGAGAATTATTGCAGTAGGTACAACAGTGGTAAGGGTATTAGAAGGACATAGGGAAAATAACATGGTGAAGCCTGGTAAAGGATTAATTTCTCTTTTTATATATCCAGGTTTTGAATTTAAAATAATTGATGGTCTTATCACGAATTTTCATCTACCAAAATCTACTTTACTTATGTTAGTTTCTGCGTTTATGGGATATGATCTTATGAAAAGAGCCTATCAAAAGGCAATAGAAGAAAAGTTTAGATTTTATAGCTTTGGAGATGCCATGTTTGTATATTGAGGTGAAATGTATGAAGTTCGAAATATTCAAAAAAGATATTAAGAGTAGGGCAAGACTAGGAAAAATTATTACAGAACATGGAGAATTTAAAACTCCTGTTTTTATGCCTGTAGGGACTCAAGGGGCTGTAAAAACTTTAACTCCTGAAGAAGTTAAAGAACAAGGAGCAGAAATTATCTTAGGAAATACTTATCATCTTTTCTTAAGACCAGGCTCTACAATTATCAAAAATGCGGGAGGACTTCACAAATTTATGGGATGGAATGGTCCCATTCTTACTGATAGCGGTGGATATCAAGTTTTTAGTTTGGCAAGACTTAGGAAAATAGATGAAGATGGAATATATTTTAACTCTCATATAGATGGAACAAGATATTTCTTTACTCCTGAACTGGTTATGGAAATCCAGTATTATTTAGGTTCTGATATAATTATGCCCTTAGATGTATGTATAGGTTATCCTTCAAGTTTCTGGGAAACCAAATATGCTTTAAATCTCACGTTGAACTGGTTAAAAAGAAGTATTGATTATAAAAAGCTTAGAGAAAATTATCAAAATTTGTTTGGAATTGTTCAGGGAGGATTTTATCCATCTTTAAGAGAAGAAGCAGTAAAAAGAATGCTTGATTTACCTATTTCTGGTTTTGCCTTAGGGGGTATAAGTGTTGGAGAGCCTAAGGAAAAGATGTATGAGATAACTGAATATACTGTTGGGCTTCTTCCTGAAGATAAGCCAAGATATTTAATGGGAGTAGGAGCTCCTGAGGACTTAGTTATTGCTATTAGTTTTGGGGTAGATATGTTTGATTGTGTTTTACCTACAAGGCTTGCTCGCCATGGGGTATTTTATACAAGAGAGGGAAGGAGAAATATTAAGAATGCAAAATACAAAGAAGATCTCTCTCCATTAGAAGAAGACTGTGATTGCTACTCATGTAAAAAATTTACCCGAGCATATATTAGACATCTTTTTCTTCAATATGAAACTTTATCCTATAGACTTTTGACTATTCATAATTTAAGATTCTTATTTAGACTTATGATAAATATTAGAGAGAGTATCAAAGAAGGGAGGTATGAAAGTTTTAAGAGGGAGTTCTTAGAAAACTATCTAAAATCTGATAGAGAAAATAGATTAGAGAAGGAGGAGCTATGGACCAAAATACTGGAAGTTTAATAAGTCTTTTAATATTTTGGGGATTGTTTATTGCAATTTTCTATTTTATTGCTATTGTCCCTCAAAGAAGAGAGGAAAAAAGAAGAAGAGAAATGTTAGATTCTTTAAAGGCAGGGGATAAAATTGTTACAAAAGGAGGATTAATTGGACAAATAATAGCTATAAATAAGCAGACGAAGATTATTCAAGTTTCTTTTGGTAAAGGAATAATTATGGAAATGGTTCTTGATGGAGTAGCTTACATAAAAAAGGATTAAGATAGAGAAAGGAGAGGGAATTTATGAATATACGCTCAGAGTATAAAACTGCTTTTATTATTATTGTTTTTGCCCTTTCTTTATGGATTCTTTTAACTCATCCCTTTAGATTAGGATTGGATATTAAAGGAGGTATTAGGGTCACTCTTCAGTGTCAGAAGGCACCTAATGTGGAAATTACTGATGATGCTATAAGAAGAACCTTAGAAGTGATAAGAAATCGTATTGATCAATTAGGTGTTACAGAGCCATCTTTATATAGAGAAGGGGCAGATAAAATTGTAGTTGAGCTTCCTGGAATTAAAGA
>JAOADF010000001.1 GCA_026417425.1 Dictyoglomaceae bacterium | reverse complement strand
AGATGTGTATAAGAGACAGCTATTGTAGGCACAAGAAGACCAACTCCTTACGGTATTAAATTAGCGAGGGATTTTGCTAAGGAACTTTCTTCTCTTGGATTTATAATAGTTAGTGGATTAGCTTATGGAATTGATACTTCTGCTCACAAAGGTGCTTTAGAGGGAGGAAAAACTTGGGCAGTTCTTGGTAGCTCTATAGATTATATTTATCCAAAAGGAAATGAGAGATTGGCAGAAGAAATAAAAGAAAAGGGAGCTTTAATATCTGAATATCCCTTAGGAACAAAACCTTCTTATTATACCTTTCCTCAAAGAAATAGAATAATCAGTGGATTATCTCAAGGAGTTTTAGTGGTTGAGGCAGGAAAAAAGAGTGGAGCATTAATTACTGCAAGTTTTGCGTTAGATCAAGGAAGAGAAGTTTTTGCAATTCCTGGAAGATTAACTGATGAGAAAAGTTTTGGAACAAACAAATTAATTCAAGATGGAGCAAAATTGATTTTAGATATTATAGATATATTAGAAGAATTTAAGATTTCTTATTTTATAGAGGAAAAAAGAAAAGTTACTCTAACTCCTGAAGAAGATATGGTATTGCAAAAATTGTCCTTTGACCCTATATTTATTGAGGATATTGTGAACGAATTAGATCTATCTATCTCAAAATTGATGTTTATTATAATATCTTTGCAGGCAAAAGGACTTGTTGAGGAATATCCAGGAAATAGGTATGCAAAAAAAAGGAGTGTATGGGAATGAAGAAGAAAAAGATAATAATTGTAGAATCACCTGCTAAAGCAAAAACTATTGAGAAAATATTGGGTAGTGAATTTAAGGTTGTGGCTTCCTACGGTCATATAAGAGATTTACCTGAAAAGGAAATGGGAATAGAAATAAAGGAGAATTTTAAGCCAATATATATAATCCTTCCTGGCAGGGAAAAAATAATAAAAAGTTTAAAAGAAGAGACTAAAGATGCGGAACATTTATACTTAGCCACAGATCCTGATAGAGAGGGAGAAGCTATTGCATGGCATATAACAGAAGTTCTAAAAGTAAAGGAAGAAAAATTCTCAAGAATTGAATTTCATGAGATCACACCTAAGGCTGTAAAGCTGGCTTTAGAATCCCCAAGAAAATTAGATTGGAATAAGATTAGTGCTCAACAAGCTCGGAGAATTCTAGATAGAATTGTGGGTTATGAATTAAGTCCCTTTCTGTGGAATAAAGTAAAAAGAGGTCTTTCCGCGGGAAGAGTTCAATCTGTTGCTTTAAGATTAGTTTGTGAAAGAGAAAAGGAAATAGAAAATTTTGTTCCTCAAGAGTATTGGGAAATCTTTGCTCATCTAACTAATAATGATAAAGAAAAAGAATTAATTGTAAAATTAATTTCTTTTAAGAATAAAGAAATTGAGATAAAAGATTTTGAATCTGCAGAAAGGATAATAAGAGAACTTAGAGATAAAGATTTTATAGTTAAAAACCTTTTCCCAAAGGAGGAAAAGAGAAATCCTCCTTTCCCCTTTATAACTAGTACAATGCAACAAGAAGCAAGTAAAAGATTTGGATTTCCCGTGGAAAAAACCATGAAAATAGCTCAAAGTTTGTATGAAGGAGTAGATATTGGTGAAGAAAGGGTTGGATTGATAACATATATGAGGACAGACTCTACAAGAATAGCAGATGAAGCCAGAGAAGAAGCGGAAAAGTTTATTAAAGAAAAATATGGGAAGGATTATTTAGGTAAAGAGAGAAAGGAGAAAAAGAAATTAGGAGTTCAAGGAGCACATGAAGCTATTCGTCCTACTTCCTTATATAGAGAGCCAGAGATTATAAAGAATTATCTAAACTTAGATCAATATAAATTGTATTCCTTAATATGGGAAAGATTTTTAGTTAGTCAGATGTCTCCTGCAGTTTATGATGTATTAGAAGTGGAAATCTCTGCTGGAGATTATTTATTTAAAGTGAAAGGAAAAACTTTAAAATTTAAGGGATATTTAACTTTTTATAAAGATGAAGAAGAAGAGGAAGAATATATTCTTCCATTTCCTTTAGAATTAAATCAAAGATTATTGTTAAAAGAATTAGAACCAAAACAATTTTTTACTCAACCCCCCTCTCGTTATACAGAAGCTACCTTAGTAAGAACATTGGAAAAAAATGGTGTAGGAAGACCCAGTACATATGCGGTTATAATCTCAACTCTTAAAGAAAGAAAATATGTAGAAATAAAAGAAAAATTTTTAGTTCCTACAACCTTGGGGAAGATAGTTAATAATCTTTTAATAGAAAAATTCCCCCATCTTATTGATGTAAAATTTACGGCAACTATGGAGGAAAATTTAGATAAGGTTGAAGAAGGTAAAATTATGAGTGAAGATGTTCTCAAAGAGTTTTACCCATCTTTTAAAGAAGAATTAGATAAAGCTTATGAAGAAACTGAAAGAATTCCTATAGTTGAAAGGACTGAGAAAATTTGTCCTAAATGTGGAAATCCATTACTTTTAAGAGAAAATAAATATGGAAAATTTTATGCATGTTCCAATTATCCAAAGTGTAAATATACAGAACCTGTTTTTGAATATGCAAAGGGACCTTGCCCTTTATGTGGAGCCCCAGTTATAAAGAAAGTGTCAAAGAAAAATGGAAAAAATAATAAATTTTGGGGATGCAGTAAATATCCTGAATGTTCCTTTGCATCCTCTTATGAACCTATAGATAAAAAGTGTTCTAAATGTGGAAATATTCTTCTAAAAGGGAAAAACTTTTTAAAATGCTCTAACTCTTCTTGTGATTATATTGTTTGGACTAAAAGGAGAAAGGGTAAATGATTCCTGTAAAAATTATTGGAGGAGGACTTGCTGGTTGCGAAGCTGCTTGGCAAATTGCGAAAAGAAAGATTCCTGTAGAAATCTATGAAATGAGACCAAAGGTTTCAACTCCAGCCCATAAAACAGGATATTTAGCGGAACTTGTTTGTAGTAATTCTTTTAAATCCAAAGAAATAACTAATGCTTCGGGATTATTAAAAGAGGAAATGAGGATTTTAGATTCTCTTCTTTTGAAAATTGCGGAGGAAACTCAAATTCCAGCGGGAACTGCTTTATCTGTAGATAGAGAACTCTTCTCAAAAAGAGTAGAGGAAATTTTATCTCAAAATCCTTATGTTAGAATAATTAGAGAGGAAGTAAAAGATATTCCAAAGGAAGGAGTTATTATTATAGCTACAGGACCATTAACTTCTCCTGATCTTTCAAAAAGGCTTCAAGATCTTTTAGATGCTGATTTTTTATATTTTTATGATGCAGTCTCTCCCATAGTATCTGCAGATTCTTTAAACTTTGATAAACTATATTTTGCATCACGTCATGGAAAGGGAGAGGAAAGTTATCTTAATGCTCCTTTAAATCAAGAGGAGTATAAAAGATTTGTAGAAGAGTTAACAAAGGCAGAAGTTGTTGAATCTCATTTTAAAGGAGAAGAAAGATATTTTGAGGGATGTCTTCCCATAGAGGTTATGGCAAAAAGAGGAATAGATACCTTAAGATTTGGACCAATGAGACCTGTGGGACTTCCTAATCCAAGAACAGGGAAAGAACCTTATGCTGTGGTTCAATTAAGACCTGAGAACAAATATAAAACCCTTTATAGTTTAGTAGGATTTCAAACTCGTTTGAGATGGTTAGAACAAAAAAGGGTTTTTCGTATGATACCGGGTTTAGAAAGGGCAGAATTTGTTAGATATGGAGTTATGCATAGAAATACCTATTTTTATGCTCCAAAATATTTAGAACCAACCCTTCAGTTTAAAAAAGATAAAAGGATATTTTTTGCAGGACAAATAATTGGAGTAGAAGGATATATAGAATCTGCAAGTATGGGAATAGTTGCTGGGATAAATGCTTACAGATTTTTAAAGGAAAAACCTTTAATAATTTTTCCTGAAGATACCATGATTGGTGCCCTTTTAAATTACGTATCATCTCCCATTCCCATAAATAATTATCAACCTATGAATGCTAATTTTGGTTTGTTGCCTCCCTTGAATAGATCTATAAAAGATAAAAGACTAAAACATGAAATAATGGCAAGAAGAGCATTAGAATCTCTTAATGTTATGATAAAAAGATTTAATATTTAAATTATGGAACTTTTAGAGGAAATAAAGGAGTTTCTAAATTATCTAAGATTTGAAAGAAACTACTCAGAAAACACGTTAAGAAGTTATAGAGTAGATCTTTCTGACTTTTATGATTTTTGTAAAATAAGTAATTTAGATTTTGAGAATAAAAGAACTATAAGGAGTTTTTTACAATATCTATCTCAAAAGGGATATAAGAGAACAACTCTTGCGAGAAAAATTATAAGTCTTAGGAGCTTTTTAATATACCTCCTTAGATATGATAAAATAAAAGAGGACTTATCTATTTATCTCTCTACCCCTAAAATAGAAAAAAGACTTCCCAACTTTCTCTCTCAAGAGGAAATAGAAAAATTGTTATCTCTCCCATCCTTAGAAAAAATTTTAGAGATAAGGGATAGAGCTATCATAGAGATTTTATATGCTACTGGAATTAGAGTAGGAGAACTTACAAAAATAAGAGATAAAGACATTAATTGGGAATTGAGAGAGATTAAAGTTTTTGGTAAAAGATCAAGAGAAAGAATCGTAGTTTTAGGAGAGGAGACTCTCCAAATCCTAAGGTTTTATTATGAAAGGGTTAGACCAAAACTTTTAAAAACTGATACTAATATTTTCTTTCTTAATGCTAAAGGAAAACCATTATCTGATAGGGGAGTAAGATTAATTATTTCTAAATACTCTACAATGTTAAAAAGAAAATTTACTCCTCATACTTTGAGACATACCTTTGCTACTCATCTCTTAGAAGGTGGTGCGGATTTAAGAGTTGTTCAAGAGCTATTGGGACATGTAAGAATATCAACAACTCAAATTTACACCCATATAACTAAGGAACAGATCCAAAAGGTGTATTCCTCTTTTCATCCTCGAGCAAAAAAAGAATAATGTGAAAAGGAGGTTTTCATGAGGATAAAATTCACTGTTATTTCTTTTCTTATTTTACTAATTCTTAACTTAGGAATAGCAAAAGATATTTATTATTTAGATTTTTCAAAAGAACCTATGTCTGGGAATTTAATTTATGAAATATCAAAAGGAGTAAAAAAGGAAAAAGAAGATAGTTCTTATCATTTAGCACTTGTTAGACCTGAGAGCTTTTTAAGATTATATACCCCTGTAAGTAAAGATTTAATTCCCTTTAGAGTGATTTTAAAAATTTACTTAATGACCCCCCTTCTTCCCTATGCCGAGAATTGGACTCCTATAGAGATATTAGTAAATGATAAAAGCATAGTTAGAGGATGGGATATTGGGAGTAATATTTATATTTCACCTTCCTTTGATATAACTTCTTATTGGTTAAAAGGGGCTACAAATAAAGTAGAAATAAAATTAGAAAAAGATGCTAATGGAGAATTGTGGTTAAAAAGTATTGAGATTATAGTTTACGAAAGATAGAAAATTAAATTGAAGTATTGAGAATCTAATAAAAAATAATCCTTACAAAATTTCTCCACAACTATCATTTGGGGAAGAGAAAATTCTTTTATCCCTTCCCTCGATGGAAATCCTGACATACTAATAAGAAGATTTGCTAAAAAATTCTTTTCTTCCTCTAAAATGTAATATATGTTTGGCTGATAAATTTTGTTTCCTTGGTAATAAAAATCTGAATTTAATTTAGGAAAATTTTTAAAATTTATAGAAAAAGTTATAAATTTAGAGACCTTTAAATACCAAGTTAGAATTTCCCATAAAAGATTTTGCCTACCTATTTCCTTATTTGGGAAAATTAATAATTCTAAAGATAAAGGTATACTATTTTTCTTAATGAAACTTGTAATATCCTCCCATAAATTTATTACTATTTCCTCTTCCTCTTGAAATTTTCTATTCTTTATTAATATACCTTCTCTTAGATCTTTTATTTCATTTAACATATTTATAAATCTTTCTAGGATATTCTGATTTTTATTTGTCCAGAGCTGAAAATTTTTAACTTCATCTAGAACTTTCAACAATTTTTTTTCTTCTCCTCTTTGATAATAACATAAAAATTTAAGAGTTTCCTTTCCCCATGCAAAAGGGAAAAAAATATTTTCAAAGAATTTATCAAAGACTTTATCAATTAATAGCTTACTGAGGCTTTTCATTTTTTAAAATATTATCTAAATATTCTAAAGCTTCTTTTTTATCTTTAACTATACCTTCTTGTTGTGCTTGAATTAAAGATTCTTTAAGTTTTCCAATTAAGGAGGATGGTTTTAAGAAAAAATATTTCATAATTTCTTCTCCTGAAAGAAGGGGCTTTATTTCTTTTCTTTTTAAATATAGATCAAAAATTTCTTGGGAAAAATATAAAAGCTCCTGAGATGGAGTTATAGAAAATTGATCTGCTATAAATAATAAGATTAAACCAATGGTTTCCTCTTTTAATTTATTTAGAATTTTAGATCTATTAGACTTTTTATCCTTAAAAATAAAAAAGGGATAAAGATGATACTTAATTAATTTTTTTATAAAATCCTCCTCTTTTCTACTAAATCTTAACCTCTCTGCAATATTTTCTACCATAAGAACTCCAGCTCTCTCATGTCCATAATAATGAACCTTTCCATTATTATCTTTGGAAAAGGTTTCTCCTTTTCCTATATCATGAATTAAGATTGCAAATTTTAATAATTCCTTTTTTGTAAATTCAGAATAAATCTCTCCTTTAAGATATTCTTCAAGGACTATATAGGTTTCAGGAAATAGTTTATTAAGATAATAATAAAGATATTCAAATTTACCAAGAGCTTCAAGGGAATGAAATAATGGGTTTGTATAATGAGGATCACTCCAAGGAATATTCTCAAGAGTTGTCAGTTCCGGAAGAACTTCTTCCAGTATACCTAGTTGATGCATTCTTATCCAAACTTCCTTGGTAAAAGAAGATCTTAAAATCCTATAAATTTCATCATGAATCCTTTCTCCTTTTATCTTTTTTAACCTCTTTTTATTTTCTATTAGGAATTTTTCTGTAGAAGAAGATATTTTAAAACCTAGATTAGAAACAAATCTAAAGGCTCTTAGAATTCTTAAAGGATCTTCTGAAATACTATATTCTGAACAAACCCTTAATTTACCCTCCTTTAAATCCCTTATACCTCCAAGAGGGTCCATAATTCTATAGTTATTTAGATCAAAGAGAATAGAATTTATTGTGAAGTCTCTCCTCTTAAGCTCTTCTAATAAATCTTTTCTTTCTGGTGGAGTAAAATCAAGAATATAATTTTCATTATTTAATTTTGCTATAATTCTGAAATATCTCCTTTCTTCATCTAAAGGGAAAATTTTTCCATTAATAGCTTTGGAAAGTATTTCTAAAATTTTATAAAAAAAGGGATAGATTATAAAATCTAAATCCTTACTCTCTTTACCAAGAAAGTAATCCCTTATAAAGCCTCCCACTAAGTATATTTTTATCCTATCTTCAGATAAATCATGTAATATGGAAAAAATATGTTCTAAATCTTTTTGGAATTTAAAGAGCATTTTTTTTCCCCTTAAAAAGATCCATTATTTCAGTTATTTCTTCTCCTTTGAGAAATCTTGGGAAGTTATAGGGAGTTATTCTTGGAGACTCATTATAATAAGGTCTATTACAATGGGGACATCCTAAGGTTAAAAATATTTCTTTAAAATAAGGATAAGATTTTTCCAACCACCAATCTTCAATTATTAATCTTTCTTCCTCATTAAATCTTAAATTTTCAAAATTTATTAAGTTTTTTTTCAAGAGAAAAGTTATAATTTGAATCTTTCTATAAGATAAATAATCGGGAGGTTTTTTATTTTCTAATTTTGTTCCTAGTAATGGGGTAAAAGCAAATAATGCAATATTTATTCTATCTTTTATCAATTCGCTGATTATTTCTAAGAGAAATTTCTCCTTTTCTCCCAATCCAATTATTATGTGAGTGGTTATTTTTTCTTTATATTTCTTACCTGCTTCTCTTATTAGTTTTATCCTATCTTCCCAAGATTGTTCTTTTAATCTTATATATAACTCCTTATCTACTATATCAAGGGATATATTTATTCTTTCAATTCCTAATTCAAAAAATTTTTCAATCTCATCTAAATTTTCCAAGGGTGCTGATAGGGAAAGAGGTAAACTAATTTTTTTTAGCTTATAAATCAGATTAATAATATTTTCTATCCAGAACTTTGTTTTTGTAACCTGTATACATATTCTATTAAAATAGTCTATATTATTCTTCAACAAGGAAAATAATTCATTTTCTTCTATAAAAGGCCATGTTATTCGAGAAAGATATAGCTCATTATTTCTACTTTCCCTTGCTTGACTACAAAAGGCACAATTATTTTGACATTTTCCTGGAGTCAGAAGATATAAAGTTTTTGGTGAATCTTCTCTTATCTTACCTTTCTTTAAAATTTCTAAGCATCCATAGGATACACCAATTTTCATTTTAAAAATGCACAGCATTCATAAAAATAATCTTCTATTAAATTAGACTTTTTAAGATACTCTAAAACCTTTGGATGAGGATTTACAATTGCTTTAAATCCCATCTCATATGCTAAAAGATCTAATTTTTCTCTATAATTACCTGAAGGTCTTACACAACCTAAATAAAGATTTACCTTGGGCATTTTTTCTTTTATAAAAAGGAAAAATTTTTTGAGCATATTTATGGGTGGTGGAGAAATATGCCCCATAGGAGTATTTTTGATGGGAGTAAAGATAATAAAAATTAT
The DNA here is from genome assembly GCA_026417425.1 of Dictyoglomaceae bacterium. Next base: position 44,771 of record JAOADF010000001.1, on the reverse strand, counting down.
CTTTATAGGATTAAATCTTGATAAAAACTCAATAGCTTCATATTCCTTTTCAATTTTTCCCCAATTTAATCCTAAAACAATATGAGGGCTTACGGAAAAATATTTATTTAAAAGTTTAAAAGTTTTTTTAAAATCTTCCGCGGTTTTATTTAGATGAAAAATACTTTTAATTATTTCATCATCTAAAATGAGATCAAAGGATACTTCATCTATAATTCCCATAATATTTTTAATATTTTCTTTTTTTATCAATCCTAAATGATAGTTAAGTTTAAATCCTTTCTTCTTTAAATCTTCTAAGATATTTACAGGTATATTTGATAACTTTCCATTAAAATCAAAGCCTCCACTAACTAATATACTTTTATAATTATTATTCTGAATTTTTTTCTCAATTTCAGAAAGAGGTATCATCCCTCTAAGGTAATGACCTTTGCAATGATCACATTGAAGCTCACATAATTCTCCAGTTATACTTAACGGTAAGGTTTTTTTGGGTTTTACAACTGTAAATCCCATTTTACCTTCAAGTTCTTAAACGCATAGGTTTCATCTAATCTTTTTACTGGTGTATTATGAGGAGCTGTCTTTACTATATCAATATTTTCCTCAATCTCCTCATTTATTTTCTCTAAAACAGATACAAAATAATCCAAGGTATATTTTGTTTCTGTCTCTGTAGGTTCAATCATTAGAGCTTCTTCTACTATCAAAGGGAAATATATAGTTGGGGCATGAATCCCAAAATCTAATATTCTTTTGGCAATATCCAAAGTTTTTACCCCTTTTTCCTTTTGTCTCTTTCCTGATAATACAAATTCATGTTTACAAATAGCTGAATAGGGAACATAAAAAATACTTTTTAATCTTTCCTTTAGATAATTGGCATTGAGTACTGCCATTTCAGTGCTCTTTTTTAACCCCTCTTCTCCCATTAATCTAATATAAATATAGGCTTTAAGAAGAACAGAAAAATTTCCATAAAAACTTCTAACTCTTCCGATACTCTTTGGAATATTAAAGTTTAGATAATATTTTTCTCCATCAAAGTCAACTAAGGGTTTGGGAAGATAGCAAGCTAAATATTCCTTTACTCCTACCGGTCCTGCTCCGGGACCTCCTCCACCATGAGGAGTGGAAAAGGTCTTGTGGAGATTTAGGTGAATAACGTCAAATCCCATATCACCAGGTCTTGCATATCCCATAATTCCATTTAAATTTGCTCCATCATAATATAATAAGGCTCCTTCTTCATGAACTATATTTGAAATTTCTTCTATATCCTTCTCAAATAGACCAAGGGTGTTGGGATTAGTTAGCATTAATACAGCAGTATCTTTACTAATATATTTTTTTAAAATTTTAGGATTTACTAATCCTCTCTCATCCGATGGAATTTCTACAGTTCTAAAACCTGCCATAACTGCACTAGCAGGATTAGTACCATGAGCAGAATCAGGAACTAATACCGTATTTCTCTCTTCTCCTCTATCTTTAAAATAGGCTTTTATAATTAAAAGACCTGTATATTCCCCATGGGCTCCAGCTGATGGTTGGAAGGTAAATTTATCCATTCCAGTGATACTACACAATAATTTCTCTAGTTCGTAGATTATTTGAAGAGACCCTTGACATAAATCCTCTGGAGTATAGGGATGGATCTTAGTAAAATCAGGAAGATTGGCTATATCTTCATTAATTTTAGGATTATATTTCATTGTGCAGGAACCTAAAGGATAAAATCCTAAATCTACCCCAAAATTTCTTAGAGAAAGATTTGTAAAATGCCTTACTACCTCTATCTCACTCAATTGGGGTAAAGGTAAATTTTTTCTTATAAGTTCCTCTGGAAGCTCCTCGAAAGGAGAAAATTCGATATCTTTTGGTAAAGAAATACTTTCTCTATCTTCATTACTAATTTCAGATAGTAGTGGAATTTCTCTCATTTTAAAGCCTCCCTCATACTATTTACCAAATAGTCTATCTCTTCTTTACTATTCATTTCTGTAAAAGCTAAAAGAAGTTCTTTATCTCTTTCTGGGTAAAATTTTTCTAAGGGAATTCCTGCAATAATTTTTTTATTCATTAAAATTTTATAGATGATTTTAGCAGGCTTTTTAAATCTAATTACAAATTCATTAAAGAAATAAGAAGGATAAGTAAGTTCTAAATCGTCAATATTTTCTAAAAGTTTCTTTTTTGCATAATGAGCTCTATCATAACATAATTCTGCAACCTTTCTTAATCCTTTTTTTCCTAAAAGGGAGAGATAGATTGTTGTTGCTAAGGCAGTAAGGGCTTCATTACTACAAATATTAGATGTTGCCTTTGCTCTTTTTATATGTTGTTCTCTTGTTTGTAATGTTAAAACAAAACCCCTTTTTCCCTCTAAATCTTTAGTTTCTCCAACTAATCTTCCTGGAATTTGTCTTATAAATTCTCTTTTTGTAGCAAATATTCCTAAGTATGGTCCTCCAAAATTTAAAGGAGAACCAAGACATTGTCCTTCTCCTATTACTATATCTGCATTGTATTCTCCTGGAGCTCTTAAAATTCCAAGAGATATGGGATATATAATAACGATCAATAAAGAGTTATTTTTATGAACCAATTGGGAAATTTCACTTAGTTTTGTCTCTATTACTCCAAAGAAATTGGGATTTTGAATTATAAAACATGAGGCTTCATTGGATAAAGATTTTTCTAATATTTTTAGGTCTGTCTCTCCCTTTTCATTTAGAGGGATTTCCTTATAATTGAGATCCATGCCATTAAGATATGTTTTTAATACTTCCTTATACTCAGGATGAACTCCTTGAGATACCAAGATATCTTTTTTTCCATTTATTCTATAAGCCATTAAACTTGCTTCCGCTACTCCTGAACCTGCCTCATATAAAGATGCATTGGCAACTTCCATGCCTGTTAGATCACATATAAGACTTTGATATTCAAACATAGCTTGGAGGAATCCCTGACTCACCTCAGGTTGATAGGGAGTATATGAGGTATAAAAAGTAGGATAAGAAATAATTTGTCTTACAAGAGGAGAAATATAATGATTGTATGCTCCTCCCCCTAAAAAAGAAATATAATTTTTACCTATATTTCTATTGGAGATTTCCTCTAATTCTTTATAAATTTCTATTTCCGATAAGGGTTTTGGTAAATTAAAATTTTCTCTTGCTTTTTCTCTTATAGATTTTGGGATATCTTCAAAAAGTTCCTCAATATTTTTAATCCCCAGGAAATTAAGCATCTCTTCTACTTCCTTGGGTGTATGGGGAAAATAAGGCATATTTTATTCCTCTACAAGTTTTTTATAATCTTCATAAGATAAAAGACTATCATATTCCTGGGGATTGAAAATCTCTAACACAACAATCCATCCATTATTATAAGGATCTTCATTTATTAGTTCAGGTTTATCTTTCAAGATTTCATTTACTTTTATAACCTTTCCTGAAAGAGGTGAATAAACTTCCGATGCCGTTTTTACAGATTCCAAGGTAGCAATGGCTTCTCCTTGTTTAATTTCTTTTCCTATTTCGGGAAGTTCCACATATACCACATCTCCTAATTCCTTTTGAGCGTAATAAGTAATTCCAATTATGGCTTCTTTGCCTTCTATTTTTATCCACTCATGTTCCTTTGAATACTTTCTATCCTCAGGATACATTTACCTCACTCCTTTCTTAATAGAGGTATTCTTAACAAAGGGAAGTTTAACTATTTTTATCTTAACTCTTTTATCTCTAATTTCAACTTCTAAATTATCTTCTAAAATTTCTCTTCTTAAATATCCCAGACCAATCCCCTTTTTTAGAATGGGAGAAAAAGTCCCACTGGTCACCCAACCAATTTTTTCGTCATTGTGAAAAATCCCATATCCTTGTCTTGGTATACCATTCTCTAAAAGTTCAAAAGCAATTAAAAACTTATTTCTTTTATCTTTTAACCCAATTAATGCTTTTTTTCCAATAAAATCATGAGATTTTTCAAGTTTTACTACAAAAGAAAGATTTGCCTCCCAAGGTGTTGTATTTTCATCGATCTCATGTCCATACAGAGGATATCCCATCTCAATTCTTAAAGTATCCCTTGCTCCCAAACCACAAGGAAGGATACTAGTATTTTCCATGAAATATTTCCAAAACTCTTTGGCTTTATAATTAGGAATAAAAATTTCAAAACCATCTTCCCCTGTATAACCAGTTCTCGAGAGAATTACTTCCGTTTCAAATATTTGAGTTTTATAAAAATGATAGTATTTTAATTCTAAAAGATTTTCTTTTACAAGAGGCTGTAAAATTGATTCCGATAAAGGTCCTTGCAATGCAAGTAAAATTAAAAATTCACTTTCATCCTCTATTTCTAAGTCCTTAGATTTATTTTCTTTCATCCAAGATATTATTTTTTCTTTATTTCCAGCATTAACTACCAGAAGATATTCATTATTATCTAGCATATAAACAATAATATCATCTAAAATAGTGCCTTCTGGGGATAGGATTAATGAGTATTGAGCTTTTCCTGAGTATAATTTATTAATATCATTAGAGGTAATTTTTTGAAGAAACTCCTGGGAACTTTTTCCTTTAATTCTTATTCTTCCCATATGAGATATATCAAATATTCCAGCTTTGGTTCTTACTTGAAGATGCTCTTTCGTTACTCCTTTGTATTCTAAAGGCATATGCCATCCTGCAAACTCTATGAATTTAGGATTTAACTTCATATGTTCCTCTTCTAAATAAAGCTTCTTTGCCATAATTTCACTCCTTTGTGGAAAATCAGGCTGGGGGATCCCCAGCCTGAAGGTTTTGTTTTATTTCTTTACAGCTTCTCTTAACTCTTTCCCCGCACGGAAAACTGGTACCTTTGTTGCTGGAATTTTAATTGGCTGTTGGGTACGAGGATTTCTTCCTTCTCTTGCAGCTCTTTTTCTTACAGAGAAGGTCCCAAAACCTACGAATTGAACTGGCTCTCCCTTTGCAAGAGTCTCAGTAATAGTCTCTATTACACTGTTAACTACCTTAGTGGCTTCTTTCTTTGTAATCTTTGCCTTCTCAGCCACTTTAGAAATAAATTCTGCCTTTTTCATTCTTTTTCACCCCCTTTCCAGGCAGATTTTTAAAAAAGATTTTTAGAGAATTCCCACCATTTATCCATTTCCTCTAATGTTAGTTCTTCCCATTTTTTTCCTGTTTCCTTTCCTTTTTCCTCCACAAATCTAAACCTTTTAATAAATTTCTCATTAGTGTTTTTCAATGCAAGTTCTGGATTTATTCCTAAATGTCGAGAAAGATTTACAATACTGAATAACAAATCTCCAATTTCTTCTTCTATTTTCTCTTTTCTTTCAACATTTAAAACATCTTCTAATTCCGCTATCTCTTCCTTTAATTTAGGAATTACTTCTTTTGCATTTTTCCAATCAAATCCAACATGTGACACCTTTTCTTGAATTCTTAAAGAAGCAAGAAGAGATGGTAATGTCTTTGGAACCCCATCTAATATTCCTTTATTGTTTTCCTCCTGTTTTATATTTTCCCAGTTTACTAAAACCTCTTTCACATCTTTTACCTCTTTTTCTCCAAAGATATGGGGATGTCTTGTAATAAGTTTCTCATTAACAAATTTGAGGACATCTAATAGCTTAAAATTTCCTTTCTCTTCTGCCATTATACTTTGCATGATTACATGGATAAGAACATCTCCTAGCTCTTCTTTTATACTTTCCTCTTTATTATCCTGAATACTTTCCACAAGTTCATAGGCTTCTTCTAAAAAATAAGTTAGTAGAGAATAAGGGGTTTGCTTCTTGTCCCAAGGGCATTCTCTTCTCACCCTCTTAAGAATATTTACCAATTCAATAAAATTTTTACATAATTCTTCCATATGAACCTACCTATATTTCATCTTACTAAAATATCCTTGATTTTCTCTATAATTATAGCATTACTTTAAAAAAAAACAAGGGATACCCAATATTTTTTAAAGATTATTATCTTTAGATAAGTTCCTTTCTGTATTTTAGAACTCTGATTTTTCCTTGATCTTTTAACTAAGACTCTTCGGTAGAAGGTAATGGGGTTTTAGCATCTTCTCTATAAAAGATCTGTTGAAATTGGATTAACTTTCTCCAGAGTTTCATCCATATATCTTTATCAGAAAAGTCCTTTTCTATTTTTGCTTTTTTATATTGTTCCTCTAACCATTTATTAAATACTTTACTTCTCTTCTCATCGAGAAGAGTTTTCTCAATTTCTGGTTTTGCCTGAATATATGGAACAGTATATGCTTCCTTTATTTCACTAACATTGGTTATATAATATCCTTGATTAGTTTTAATTGGATTACTTATTTGATTTAAGGGAAGAGTAAAAGTAACCTTTTCTACTTCTGAAGGTAGATAGCCTGAGGTAATATACCCTAAATCTCCACCCTTATCCTTACTTGAAGAATCTTCGGAATATTTCTTTGCAGCATCAGCAAAGGATATCTTTTTATCTTTTATTTCCTTTGCAACTTCTTTTGCTTTTTTCTCATCTTTAATTAAGATTATAGAGACCTTATATTGTTTGGGATTTTCAAATAAATATTTATTTTCCTCATAATACTTTTTCATCTCATCCTCTTTGACTTTTTCATCTTTACCAATTTCTGCTATGAGTTTAGAGGATAATAGACTTTTTCTAATTTCTTTTTTAAAGGAACTTGGAGTTAATCCATATTGAGCTAAAGCCATCTCAAATTGAAGTTTTGTAGAAAATTGCTTTTCAATTTCTTTAAACTTACTTTCTACTTCTCTATTACTTACATTTATACCTCTTTTTTTAGCCTCATTTTCTATTATTTTCCATTGAGCTAAACCCTTTACAGCTTCATTTTTTACTGTAGTTAATAATTTTTTTCCATCAGTTGTTGTAAAGTCTACACCAAAATACATTGCATACTGATCCTTTACCCTTTTAAATTGGTCTTTATAATCTACCCTTGGAACAGAGAGACCATTTACTTTTACCACAGGATAATTATTCATTTGATGATAAATAAAAGCAATGGAAACTCCTATTAATGTGCCAATGATTACAAGAATAATAAAGATTTTTTGAAAAATCCCTTTTAAACCCATGTTTCTATCACCTCTTCATTTATTATTTTTAATCTCTTGGGATTATATCACGGTTTTTTTTCATAAACCAGTGAGATTTCTTTTAAAAATTTAATTATAAATTCACCTTGAATAATAAAATCTCCAGAAGGTAAAGAAATCTCTCTTTTTCCATTGGTAAAATAAAATATAACCTTTTCTTTTAAAATATCTATTTTAAATATCTTCATCTTTTGAGCTCTATATTTCATCTCAGCTATAATAAATAAGACTTGAACTTCAACAGGTATCTTCCCATAAATATCTTCCATCTCCTTTTTTATCTCATCTAAGGATTCTAAGTTCTCAAGATTTACAAGTTTTTGATAATAATAAATTCTCTCACTGATATTAGAAATATAATTTTCGGGAATCACTATAGAATAAGGTAAAGATATTTTACAATTTACTTTTTCTTCTTTCTCTTGTTTTAATTCTTTAATAGCTTCTTCTAACATTTGCATATAAAGATAAAATCCAACTTCTTCCATATGTCCATGTTGTTCCTTTCCTAGTAAATTTCCTGCTCCCCTTATTTCTAAATCTCTCAATGCTAGTCTTAATCCCGAACCTAAAGCAGAAAATTCTTTTAATGCTTCTAATCTTTTTATACTTTCGATAGATAAAGATTTCCAAGGAGCATGTAGGAAATATGCATAAGCTTTTTTTGATGATCTACCTATTCTTCCCCTAAGTTGATAAAGTTGGGCTAATCCCATATGTTCAGCATTTTCCACAAATAAAGTATTAGCATTGGGAACATCTAAACCTGATTCAACAATTGTTGTTGCAACTAGAATGTCAATTTTTCCATCATAAAAATCTGTCATTACCTTTGTCAATTCTTCTTCTTCCATTTTTCCATGAGCAATACCAACCCTTGCTTTTGGAACTAAATTATTTAACATTTTAGCGCAAGCTTCCAAACGAGATATATCATTACAAATATAGTATATTTGACCTTTTCTTTCTAACTCTCTTATAATTCCCTCTTGAATTACTTGAAGATTAAATTCTACAACAAAAGTTTCAATAGGTAGCCTATTCTGAGGAGGTGTTTCTAATATGGAAAATTCTCTGATTCCACTTAAAACCATAGACAAGGTTCTTGGTATTGGAGTGGCGGAAAGATAAAGAATATCTACATTAGGATATTTCTTTTTAAATCCTTCCTTTTGAAAAACTCCAAACCTATGCTCTTCATCCACAATTATTAAGCCTAAATCTTTAAATTTTACATCCTTTTGTAAGATTCTATGGGTTCCAATTAAAATATCTATCTCTCCTCTTTTTAATTTTTCTAAAATTCTTTTTTGTTCCGAAGCTGGTTTCAATCTGCTTAAAACTTCCACATTTACAGGAAAAATATCTAATCTTTCTCTAAAAACTCTCCAATGTTGAAAGGCAAGAAGGGTAGTAGGAACTAATAATGCCACCTGCTTACCATCTACAACAGCTTTAAAACTTGCTCTTAAAGCTAATTCTGTCTTCCCAAATCCCACATCTCCAATCAATATCCTCTCCATAGGCTTTTTAGACTCCATATCTTTTTTAATCTCATAAAGTGCCTTAATTTGATCCTCAGTTTCTTCATAGGGAAAACTTGCCTCTAACTCTCTCTGCCATTCTGTATCTTGAGAAAAAGCGTAACCTTCTTCTATTTCTCTTTTAGCATACATCTTTATCAACTCTTGAGCAATTTCTTTTACTGAATCCTTTACTTTTCTTTTAGTGTTTTCCCAATGTTTTGTTCCTAATCTACTTAATAATGGAGGTTGATCACTGGGGGAAACATACTTTTGGAGTAAATACATTTCTTCTACGGGGACAAAAACATAGCTTTGGTCTGCATATTCTAATTGAATATATTCTTTAGTTTCCCTTTCTATCGTAAGTTTTTTTAATCCTAAGAATTTGCCTATTCCATAGTTTATATGGACAATATAATCTCCAATTTCAAAATGACTTAAATCTATTGGTTTTGTTTTACTTTTTGAAACCTTTATAGGTCTCTTCTTTTTCCATCCAAATATTTCTTTATCAGTTAATACTAAAACTTTCAATTTTTCCCAAATAAATCCTTCTCTTATCTCTTCAGAAATTAAAAACCTAATTTTACTTACAAATTTTTTAATCTTTTCTTCTAATATTTCTCTATAATCACTTTGTATATATATATTCCATCCTTCGTCCAAATACTTCTCTAACTCTTTTTCTAAAATCTCTCCCTTTCCTCTATAGGTAGGTGCTGATGAGAAAGAAAGAACAATGTCAGGATTTTGATAGAAATTCACTAAGACTTTAGGAAAATTTTCAATATATTTAGAAAAATTAGATTTATTTAAATATAAATCTTCAGGTATTTTCTCTTTATAATATGTCCTCCTTTCAAAATTTTCTTTTCCTTTGTTCTCCCACAATTCAAGAAGTTTAATACTCTCCTGGAAATCATCGAATATTATTAAAGTGTCAGAGGGTAAGTAATCAAAAAATGTAGATTTTTCTTCACTTTTTCTAAATAATCTTTCTTCATCTCTTTCCCCTATTAATTCATTTACAGGTAGTAAGGAAAATTCTTGAACTAACTCAATTGATCTTTGAGTTTCAGGGCTAAAAAATCTTAATGATTCTATCTCATCTCCTATAAATTCAATTCTTAAAGGATAAGGGCTTGAGGGAGAAAATATATCTATAATTCCTCCTTTAATACTAAACTGTCCTACTCTTTCTACTTTGTCAATTCTTTCATAAGAATTCATCTTTAAATATTCCAAAAGTTTCTCTCTTTTTATCTCCATACCCTTTCTTAAAAGGATAAAGCTTTCCATTAATCTAAAAGGAGGAAGTAAAGGATAAATTAATGATTTTAATGATGTTAATATAAAGGATTTTTCATTTTTTAATACTCTTTCAAGAATTTTAATTCTTTTACTTTCTGTAATAGGTGATCTTAATGGTTTCTCATAGGGAAGATGGACAAAAGGAGGAAAGATACAAAAATTTTCTATGTATTGAGAAAGAAAATTCCAAGTCTCTAATTTATCCTCATTATTTATAATCCACAAAATATGAGAATTATAATAAGAATTTAAAAAATAGAAAAAAAGAGGAAGAGCACCTTGAGTAATACCAGCGATTTTGAGCTCCTTTTTATTTTTTATCTTCTCTAAAAGAGCTTTTAGATCTTCATCTTCATTAATATAGTTCTTTAAAATAAACATTTTCTGTTAAAAAGATTCTGTGCCTTCTCCCATCCTTCTTCCAAAATAACTTTGATTATTTCAGGAGTTAATCTAATAATTTTGTTTATAACTTCCTTTTCTTCATTTTCAAAATTTGAAAGAACATATTCTATAATATCTTCTTTAAACTTCGGTCTTCCTATACCAATCCTTAATCTATAAAATTCTTTGGAATTTATTTCTTCAATTATAGATTTGATTCCTTTATGTCCTCCATCTTTTCCATTATATCTAATTCTTATTCTCCCAAGCTCTAAATCTAAGTCGTCGTGGATTACAAGCATTTCTTTGGAATTAAAAGAGAAATTAAAAATAAATTCTCTTACACCAATGCCACTTAGATTCATGTAAGTTTGAGGTTTTATTAAATATATTTTCTTATTAGAAACTTCTGCAAAGGAGCAATGATAGGAATTCATTTTTGTCCATTTTGGAAAGTCAAAATAATTTTGTATATAATCTACAACCATAAAGCCAATATTATGTCGAGTTTTAGAATATTCAAAACCTGGATTTCCCAATCCGATAATAGCTAATTTTTCAATCATTTAGAAAAATATTATTCCCGCATATCCTACTACAGCATCATATTCTTGGGTTATATCTCCTGAAGTTTTATAATCTACAAGTTTAGAATTTTTAATTCCTAAACTATTAAGAATTAGAAGCAAGATTATAATAGGACCTACCCCACAAATACTTATCTTTCTTTTCTTAACTCTTTCATAAAATTCTTTAGGATCTATATTTAAAATAGCTTCTATGGCATAATAATCTTTTTCTTTTACTACTTCTTGAGGCTCATAGTGAGAAAAATCTGAACTTGCTATAATCAATACTTCTTCATCTATACAATTGCTTATAGCATATGCTAAGTCCTCAAAATTTTTCCAACTATAATCAGATATAGTTATGGGCACGATTTTAATTTCAGGATTTAGATATTGTAAAAAAGGTAGCTGTACCTCTAAGGAATGTTCCATAGCATGAGCAGATGAATCTTCTTTTAAAAATTTTGAATTCTTCAATATTTTTTCAGCTAATTCCTCATCAATTTTAGATTCTCCTAATGGGGTTAACCAAGACCCTTTAGAATAAATTGCAGAAGGATAACCTAAGCCATGGTGATTTGGACCTAAAATAATAGCTTTATTTGGTATATCAATACATGAGTATACTTTTCCTGCAGTAGAACCTGAATATATATATCCTGCATGAGGCGAAATACATCCTTTAGCTTTTATAGGATTTTTTACTCTTTCTATAAACTTCTCTAAATATTTTATAAGCTCCTCTTTATATCTTGGATAAAAATATCCAGCTACCTGTGGTAATCTTTTCATGTATATAATTATACTAAAAATTTTTATACTTAACTACATAAAGTTTCTTACTATTCTTTTACGCCTACTAACGCTAATAAATAAACCAGTGGAAAAAATACTGCTTTACTAGTGCCCCTTCCTATAAGTTAGGATCAAATGCAAGGATTATGGCAAAGCTGGATTGGAACAGTAGCAAACATCTTAGAAAAATCTAATTAGATTCCTGGATTAATTTTAGATGATGTAATAAAACTTTTTACTTCAAAAAAACAGGACATAATAAAGAAAAAGAAAAGATTAAAAAAATAAAAAAAGGATCTTTGATAGTCCCCTTGACGAAGCAAGGATTTTTATATATTATTTTATTAGCCAGCGGGGCATGGCGCAGTGGATGAGCGCGCCTGGTTTGGGACCAGGAGGTCGCTGGTTCAAATCCAGCTGCCCCGACCAGAATAAGCGGGAGTAGCTCAGGGGTAGAGCATCAGCCTTCCAAGCTGAGGGCCGCGGGTTCAAATCCCGTCTCCCGCTCCAAGTTATCTGCGCCCATAGCTCAGCTGGATAGAGCGGCAGACTTCGAATCTGCGGGCCGGAGGTTCAAATCCTCCTGGGCGCGCCATATTTAAGAATAAGTGGTGAACGTAGCTCAGTTTGGTAGAGCGCTGGGTTGTGGCCCCAGTGGTCGCGGGTTCGAATCCCGTCGTTCACCCCAAGTTAAGCGCCCGTAGCTCAGTAGGACAGAGCAACGGACTTCTAATCCGTGGGCCGGAGGTTCGAATCCTCCCGGGCGCGCCATATGTGGGTGAGCCGTTAGCTCAACAGGTAGAGCACCTGACTCTTAATCAGGGGGTTGCAGGTTCGATTCCTGCACGGCTCACCAGCTTTTTTAATGCGAGGGTGGCGGAAAGGCAGACGCGCTAGACTTAGGATCTAGTGGGGAAAACCCGTGCGGGTTCAACTCCCGCCCCTCGCACCAATTTTATATGCGGGAGTAGCTCAGGGGTAGAGCGTCTCCTTGCCAAGGAGAAGGCCGCGGGTTCAAATCCCGTCTCCCGCTCCAATAACAAAGATTATATAATTAAGACCTCAGAGAGAATCTGAGGTATTATTTATTTTATGGGAGGAAGAAAGATGGTTATCAGAGAAGAAGCAATAAATTATACATTTAAAAAAGAAGAAGGAAGTATATTAACAGTAGATTTAGAAATAGACTCTTCTCAGAGGGAAATTGTTTTAGAAGAAACATATAAATATTTAATACATAGAGTTAATATCCCCGGATTTAGAAGAGGTAAAGCTCCAAGAGTAATTTTAGAAAAATTTTTGGGTGAGGATTTTTATGTTGAGGCTATAAAGATTGCTGCAAGAGAGGCGTATAAACTTGTTTTAGAAAAGGAAAAGATAAAACCATACTCGTCTCCTATCTTTAATTTACCTCAATCTTGGAATGAAAATGAGAAAATTAAGATATCTTTTTCTCTTGAAATTGTTCCGGAGATTAAAATAGGTGAATATAAGGGATTTGATATTAAGATGAATAATATTGAGGTAAATGAAGAAGAAATAAATAAGGTCATGGAACAGTTAAGATTGAAGTATAGTAAATTAAAACCAGTAGAAGATAGAGAAGTTATAGAGGGAGATCTAGTATATGTGGAAAGGGAAACAAAAGAAGGAGAAAGACTAGAACCTTTATGGATAAGAATTAATGGGGAATATAATCCTGAAATAGAAAAAGAACTTGTAGGTATGAAGGTTGCTGAGCATAAAATAATTGAAACAAAATTTCCTGAGGATTATCCTAATAGTAAATTTGCAGGAAGAGTTATCCCTTTAATTTGGAGAGTTAAAAAGATTTGGGCTTACGATCTTATAAGTGATGAGACTCTGTCTAAAATGTTAGGTTATGAAACACTTGATGATTTATATAAAGGTATAAGAGAGAGAATTCTTCTTGAGAAACGTGAAAGAGAAAAGGATAGAGTTTTTGGTGAAATTTTAAAATTAATTTTAGAAAGAAGTGAAATAGATCCTCCCCAGAGTATGGTGTTATCAGTTGTAGAAACCTCTTTAAAAAGTATAATAGGAGATTTAGAAAGACAAGGAAAGACTTTCCAAGAGTATTTGGAAAGTATTGGAAAAAGTGAAGAAGAGTTTATTGAAGATCTCAAATCATCTGCTAAGACAAGAATCAAAGTGGATTACTTGTTAAATTATATTGCTGAAAAAGAGAATATAAAGGTAAGTGATGAAGAGCTAGAAGAATATATAGAAGAAATGGCAAGATCTGAAAATAAAGATGTAAAAGAATTAAAGAGAGTTTTAAATAGAGAAGGATTAATTGAAGATCTAAGGAAGAGAATACTTATTAATAAAGTCAAAGAATTTTTGATAGAAGAAAATATGAAAAATGAAGGGGGAGGATCTGAATGACTTTAATTCCTATAGTTATAGAACAAACACCTCGAGGAGAAAGAGCTTATGACATTTACTCTCGACTTTTAAAAAGCAGAATTGTTTTTTTGGGAACTGCTATTAATGATGAAGTTGCCAATTTAGTTATAGCTCAACTTCTTTTTTTAGAATCCGAAGATCCCGAAAAAGATATTTACCTTTATATAAATAGTCCAGGTGGTGAAGTCTCTGCAGGTCTAGCTATATATGATACCATAAGGCATATAAAACCAAAAGTAGCTACAGTCTGTGTAGGCCAAGCCGCAAGTATGGCTGCAATACTTCTTTCTGCAGGAGATAGAGGAAAAAGATATGCTCTTCCTAATTCAAGGGTTATGATCCATCAACCATTAGGAGGAATATATGGACCTGCTTCAGATCTAGAAATTCATACAAGAGAAATATTGAAGCTTCGTCAAACTTTAAATGAAATTCTTGCTTATCATACAGGGCAACCTTTAGAAAAGATTCAAAGAGATACTGACAGAGATTTCTTTATGTCTGCAAAAGAGGCGAAGGAGTATGGAATTATAGATGAAATCTTAGAAAGCAAAAAATTGTAAAATAGGAGTGAGTCATGGGGACAAAAGAAATAAGATGTTCTTTCTGTGGTAAGGCTCAAAAGGAAGTAAAGAAGATAATTTCAGGTCCAGGAGTTTTTATATGTGATGAATGTGTAGAAATTTGCCATAATTTAATCTCTCAAAATGAAGAAGAGAAAGTGAAAGAGGAGTTTAGATTACCAACTCCCTCAGAAATAAAGGCTTTTTTGGATCAATATGTTATTGGCCAAGAAAAAGCGAAAAAAGTTATTTCTGTTGCTGTATATAATCACTATAAGAGAATCTTTTACAGAGATAGATTAAGAGGCGATGTTGAACTTCAAAAAAGTAATATTCTTCTTATTGGTCCTACAGGTGTAGGTAAAACTCTTCTTGCAGAAACTCTTGCTAAATTTTTAAAGGTTCCTTTTGCTATAGCGGACGCAACAACCCTGACAGAGGCAGGATATGTGGGAGAAGACGTAGAAAATATTCTTTTAAGATTAATTCAAAATGCCAATTGGGACATAAAGAGAGCTGAAAAAGGAATTATATATATTGATGAAATCGATAAAATTTCGAGAAAATCTGAAAATCCCTCCATAACACGAGATGTTTCTGGGGAAGGAGTACAACAAGCACTTTTAAGAATCGTAGAAGGAACTATTGCTAATGTTCCTCCTCAAGGTGGGAGAAAACATCCCTATCAGGAATTTATTCAGATTAATACCAAGGATATTCTATTTATAGCAGGAGGATCTTTCGAGGGTATTGAAAAAATTATCGAAAAAAGATTAGATGTAAGTAATATTGGTTTTGGTTCTAAAATTGAACCTAAGAAAAAAAGAAACTTGAGTTCTATCTTAAAGGAAATTCTTCCTGAGGATCTTTTAAAATTTGGGATGATTCCTGAGTTTGTAGGAAGATTTCCTATTGTTACTGTTTTAGATCCTTTGGATGATGAAGAGTTGTTTAGAATTCTTATTGAACCTAAAAATGCCTTGGTAAAACAATATCAAGCTCTTCTAGCTTTAGACGGAATTGAATTGGAGTTTTCAGTTGAAGCACTTAGAGCAGTTGTAAAAGAAGCTCAAGAAAAGGGGACGGGAGCACGGGGATTACGAGCAGTAATGGAAGAACTTATGTTAGAAATAATGTATGAATTACCTAAATTAAATATCAAGAAATTTATTGTAACCCCTGAGATGGTATATAATCGTAGAATGTTTTCATGGGAGAACTTATTGAGGAGTGTAGGATAGGAGGCTTTAATTATGAAAGAGGAGCTTCCAAGTATATATGATTTTAAAAAAGTAGAAAACAGATGGTATTCTTTTTGGTTAGAGAAGAGATATTTTAACTCTTATGTAGATTATACTAAAAATCCGTTTACCATTGTTTTACCACCTCCTAATATTACAGGTTCTTTGCATTTAGGCCATGCTCTGAATGCTACAATTCAGGATATTCTTATTAGATGGAAAAGAATGCAAGGATTTAATGCTTTATGGATACCTGGAACGGATCATGCAGGAATTGCAACTCAGGCAGTAGTGGAGAGAGAATTATTAAAAGAAGGAAAAAGTAGATGGGATTTAGGAAGAGAAAAGTTTTTAGAAAGAGTATGGCAGTGGAAAGAAAAATATGGTCAAACTATAATTGAACAACTTAAAAAATTAGGAGTTTCTTGTGACTGGGATAGACTAAGATTTACTATGGATGATGTTTATTCAAGAGCTGTAATAAAAGCTTTTGTAGACCTTTATAATAAAGGATATATATATAGGGGAGAGAGAATTATTAATTGGTGCCCCCGTTGTAGGACTGCAATTTCAGATTTAGAAGTCAAATATATTGAAGAAGAATCTTTTCTTTGGTATATAAGATATCCTTTAGTAGAGGAAGAAGGTTATTTGGTAATTGCTACTGCACGACCTGAAACTATGTTGGGAGATACAGGAGTAGCAGTTCATCCAGAAGATGAGAGATATAGATCTTTTATTGGTAAAAATGTTACTCTGCCTTTAGTAGGAAGAAAAATTCCAATAATTGCCGATAAGGCTGTAAATCCAGAATTCGGAACTGGGGTGTTGAAAGTTACTCCAGCTCATGATCCTGATGATTTTGAAATAGGAAAGAGACATAATCTTCCCTTTATTACAGTTATAGATGAAAGAGGTTATATGAATGAAAATGCGGGAGAGTTTAAGGGATTAGATGTTTATTCTGCGAGAAAGGAAATTGAAAAATTATTAACTCAAAAAGGCTATCTTGTTAAGAAAGAGCCATATACTCATGATTTAGCAACTTGTGATAGATGTGGTACCTCTATAGAACCATTAATATCTAAACAATGGTTTATGAGAATGGATGAGATTGCAAAGGAAGCTATAAAAGTAGTTGAGGAAGGTAAAGTTAAATTTATTCCTGATAGGTGGAAGAAAATATATTTTGACTGGATGTATAATATAAAAGACTGGTGTCTTTCGCGACAATTATGGTGGGGACATAGAATTCCTGCATGGTATTGTAACGATTGTGGACATGTTAATGTTAAAGAAGAGTCACCAAAAAACTGTGAAAAGTGTGGTTCATTGAACTTAAAACAAGATGAAGATGTATTAGATACATGGTTTAGTTCTGCTTTATGGCCTCTTGGAACTTTGAAATGGCCTGAGGAAAATCCTGATTTAGAATACTATTATCCTACTTCTGTTTTGAGTACTGCAAGGGACATTATTAATCTTTGGGTTGCTCGGATGATAATGATGGGTTTAGAATTTAAAAAGGATGTTCCTTTTTATCATGTTTATATACATCCTACTGTTCTTACAAAGGAAGGTAAAAGAATGAGTAAATCAAAGGGTACAGGGGTGGATCCATTAGAGCTTATTGAGAAATATGGGGCGGATATTACAAGATTTAGCCTTGCAGTTCAGTGTACAGAGATGCAAGATTTAAGATTTCATGAAGAGAATTTTGAAAACACTAAGAATTTTGCTAATAAGCTATGGAATGCTTCTCGATTTGTGCTTATGAATTTGGAGGATAAAGATTATTCTAAAGTTGATTTAAAGGCTCATTTGTTATCTCTTTCGGATAAATGGATTCTTAGTATACTTCAAAAAGAAATAAAAGAAGTAACAGAACACTTAGAAAATTATAGATTTAGTGAATATGTAAAGACCATTTACAATTTCTTTTGGTCTGAATTTTGTGATTGGTATATAGAATTAGTAAAACCAAGATTGTCTAATAAAGAGGATCCTGAAAGTAAGCTTATTGCTCAATCTATTTTGTGGAAAGTGTTAACAACAAATCTCTTACTATTACATCCTGTAATGCCTTTTATAACTGAAGAAATTTGGCAGAAGCTTCCCTATCATTCAGAAAGTATAATGATAAATCCTTGGCCTAATTATGAGGAAGATTTTATTGACGAAGAAAGTGAAATAAATATGGAATTTATAAAAGAATCTATAAGAAAAATAAGAGCCTTAAGAGCAGAGTTTAATATTCCTATCTCTGAAAGAATAAAAGTATTTTTCTTTACTGATAACATTAAGGAGAAAATTCTTTTAAAGGGATTTTCTGGATATTTTACTAACTTAGCAAAGATAGAACTTGTAGAATCTGAGCATATGATTTATGAGAAAAATGTTGCTCATGTATTGGTAAATAATACAAGTTATTATATCTATCTTTCTGGTTTAATAAATTTAGAAAGAGAAAAAGAAAAAATAAATAAAGAAATTGAAGAATTAGAAAGAGTAATAAAAAATCTAGAAGAAAGGTTGAATAATTTATCCTTTATTGAAAAAGCTCCTTCTCATGTAATTGAGAAAGAAAGAGAAAAGTATAGAGAATTATTAAGAAAAAAAGAGGTACTGTTAGAAAGAATGAAAATGTTGGAGTAAAAATTAAGGAGGTATATATGGGTTTTTTAACTTTTCGTGGTGGCGTTCATCCTCCAACAAAAAAGGATTTATCAAAATCTTCGCCAATAACTTCTATCGCTTTACCTGAAAGATTTTTTATTCCAACTCAACAACATACAGGTGCTCCTGCTCAGCCTTTAGTGAAAGTAAAAGACTATGTTTATAAAGGCCAAAAAATTGGGGATGCACAAAGTTTTGTGACGTCACCGATTCATGCTCCTACCTCAGGATTTGTGAGAAAAATTGGTTTTCATCCACATCCCACAGGAAAACCTGTTTTAACAATAGAAATAGAGAGTGATGGAAAGGATGAGGTTTTTCCTGATATTTCTCCAATTTCTTGGGAAAATCTATCTCCTGATGAGATAAGAAGAAAAATAAGAGAGGCAGGAATTGTTGGATTAGGTGGTGCTGCTTTTCCTACTCATGTTAAAATAACTCCACCTCCTGAAAAAAAAATTGATGTTGTAATTTTAAATGGAGCAGAATGTGAACCTTATTTAACTATTGATTATCGTTTAATGTTAGAGAAACCAGAATTGATTATAGAAGGTCTTCAGATATTAATGTATGTTTTAGGGGTGAAAAAAGGAATTATTGCCATAGAAGATAATAAAAAGGATGCAGGAGAGATTTTAAAGAAATATCTAAAAAAAGATATGGAAATAGTAGTTTTAAAGACAAAATACCCACAAGGTTCTGAAAAACAATTGATAAAAGCTATTTTGGGAAGAGAAGTACCCTCTGGAGGTCTCCCTCTAGATGTAGGAGTTATAGTTAATAATGTGGGAACAGCATGTGCAATAGCTGAACATTTTAAGACAGGATTACCACTAATATCGCGAGGTGTAACAGTAACAGGGGAGGGTATTAAGGAGCCTAAGAATCTTAATGTTCGCATTGGAACTCCAGTATTCAAGCTTATAGAAGAATGTGGAGGATTTTCAGATGTGCCTGGAAAAGTAATATTTGGTGGTCCTATGATGGGAGTAACTATCTACAGCCTAGCAACTCCCATTGTAAAAGGAACCTCTGGAGTTTTAGTCTTTCCACGAAGTTTTATAAAGAACAATGATACTCTTGCGTGTGTTCGCTGTGGAAGATGTCTTGATGTATGTCCTATGAATCTTATTCCAACTGTTATTGCGGAGTATTCTCGTTTGAGGAAAACAGAATTAGCAGAAAAAGAAGGAGCACTGGATTGTATGGAGTGTGGTTCATGTAGTTATATTTGTCCCTCTAGAAGACCTTTAGTTCAGTGGATTAGAATGGCAAAATCTGAGATTTTTGAAAAGCGAAGAAAATAGGAGGAATATCCTATGGAAGAAAAAGAGTTAATTGTATCTTCTTCACCTCACATTTTCGCTGATGAAGATGTGAGTAAAGTAATGTTAAATGTGATTATGTCTCTTATTCCTGCTACTATAGCAGGAATTTATTTTTTTGGTATTTATTCATTGTTTGTTATACTTGTAAGCATAGTTTCCGCAGTTATGTGGGAGGGATTAGCTCTTTTAATTAGAAGAAAATCTTTAAATAGCTTATTAGATTTTAGTGCGGTGGTTACAGGTTTACTCTTAGCCTTAACCTTACCACCACGAGTTCCTTTATGGATTCCTGTGATTGGAACAGGAGTAGCAATAATATTAACAAAACAAATTTTTGGTGGATTAGGAGGGAATTTTTTAAATCCAGCATTGGTAGGTAGAGCTTTTCTATTAACCTCTTATCCAGTAATTATGACTTCTTGGATAAACCCATTAACTTCTGCCACTCCTGTTTCTACAGCAACTCCACTAGCAATAGAAAAGTTAAAGTTACCTTATTCTTTACCTTCTTACTGGGATTTATTTATAGGAAAAGTTTCAGGATCTATAGGAGAAACTTCTGCTCTTTTTCTACTTATTGGGGGTATTTGGCTTATTTACAAGAATATAATTGATTGGAGAATTCCAATTAGTTATATCCTATCAATAATGGTTTTATCTTTGTTATTCAGAAAGGATCCAATATTTCAAATTTTATCAGGTGGAGTTTTCTTAGGAGCCTTCTTTATGGCTACCGATTGGGTAACAACACCTTTAACTCCTAAAGGTAGATTAATTTTTGGAATTGGTGCAGGTTTTCTGACTCTAATGATTCGGATATTTGGAAGTTATCCAGAAGGTGTTACATATGGGATATTAGTCATGAATGCTCTTACACCTTTAATAGATAGAAGTATTAAGCCTCATAAATTTGGAGAGGTGAAGAAATGAAAGAAATAGTTCTCTATGGAGTGATTCTTATGATAATATGTGCTATAGCAGCAGGAGCTTTAGCCTATGTTTATATTCAGACTCAAAAAATTATTGCAATGCAAAAAGAAAAAGAAAAGCTTCAAGCCCTTCAGGAAATTTTACCTCTGGCAAAACACTTTGATAATATTAGTGATATTCCTAAACCTAAAGATAAAATGGTTAAAATTATAGGAGTATATGAAGGAAAAAATAATAATCAAAAAGTTGGAAAAGTTGTTGAATTAGTTATTCGAGGATATAGTAGTGATATTAATCTTTTAGTGGGTATAGATACTCTAGGAAAGATCACAAAAGTTAAGATTATTTCTCAACAAGAAACACCAGGTTTAGGAGCGGAAATAACTAAAGATGAATTTTTAAATCAGTTCATTGGTAAGAATTCTCCTAATATGGAACTTAAAAAAGATATTCAACCTATTACTGGAGCTACCATATCTTCAAGGGCAGTACTAAGAGCTGTAAAAGAAGCTTTAGTCATTAAGGATTAATAAGGGGGAGTTTTTATGGCAAGGGAATTTTGGGTAAATTTCGTAAATGGAATTTTTAAAGAAAATCCTGTATTAATATTGATGATAGGATTATGTTCTGTTCTTGCGGTTACTACAAATTTAGCGAATGGGATTGGTATGGGATTTGCTTTTTCCTTTGTGATGATATTTTCAAATATTTTTGTGTCTTTGCTTAGACCGATAATACCTTACAATATAAGGATTCCTATATTTATTATTGTTATTGGTACTTTTACTACTATAACTGATTTAGTAATGTCTGCATATATGCCTGAACTTCATCATTCTCTAGGTATTTTCATTCCTTTAATTGTTGTTAATTGTATTATTATTGGAAGAGCTGAGGCCTTTGCCTATAAGAATAATATTCTGAATTCTATAGCTGATGGTTTAGGAATGAGTATAGGTTACTTTTGGAGTATAACAGTTTTGGCAGGTATAAGAGAACTTTTAGGATCAGGAACTCTTCTTGGTATTCCTATAATGCCCTCTTTTTTTAAGCCTGCCCTTGCTTTCATTATGCCTCCTGGGGCTTTTTGGGGGATCGGTCTATTGATAGGTATACTAAACTGGTCTATGAAAGAGATTAAGAAGAATATCTCAAAAAAAGTATTTACTCCTCATGATAAATAATTAGGAGGAAGCTATGGTAATTTTAGGAAAATTGTTTACATTATTCTTATTTGCTTCCTTAGTAGATAATATTGTCTTTATGCGATTTTTAGCCTTATGTTCTTATGTAGGAATGACTTCTCAATATGATGCCTCTATAGGAATGGGTATTGCTGTTACTTTTGTAACAGTCATGGCTTCTGTTGTGACTTTTTTCATATATTACTACATATTACAGCCTTTAAATCTTATATTTTTAAAAATAATAGCCTTTATACTAGTCATTGCTGCATTAGTTCAGCTTGTGGAAATGGTAATAAGAAAAACTTCTCCTTATCTATATAGGGCTATGGGAATATATTTGCCATTAATAACAACAAATTGTGCTATTTTAGGTGTAACTTTTATTAATATAGATATGGCTTATAATCTTTTGGAAGTTATTATTTATTCTTTAGGAGTTTCAGTGGGTTATACTATTGCTCTTCTTCTTTTAGCTGCTATTAGAGAAAGATTAGCTTTTTCAGATATCCCTGATTTTTGGAAAGGTTATCCTTTAGTTTTTATAACTTCTGGATTATTAGCTCTTGTATTTTTAGGATTCCAAGGAATGGCACATTAAAAGGAGGGAAATTATGAGTATAGTCTTATTAGCAGCATTAGTATTAGGAGGAATAGGATTAGTTTTTGGAAGCACTCTTGCTTTTGCAGGAAAAAAATTTGCTGTGGAAATTGATCCAAGACTTTCTGAGATATTAAAAGTTTTGCCAGGAACTAACTGTGGTGCTTGTGGTTACCCTGGATGTGAAGGATTAGCTCAAGCAATTATAGAAGGGAAAGCTAAAAGTACTGGTTGTGTTGCTGGAGGAGAAAAAGTTGCAAAGGAAGTAGCAAAAGTTTTAGGCTTGGAGGAAGAAATTACAATAACTAAAAATATTGCCTTTTTAAATTGCCAAGGTGGAAAGGAAATAGCTGTTAATAGGTTTATATATAAAGGAATCAAAACTTGTAGGGCCTCACATCTAACTCAGGGAGGAGAGAAAGGATGTCCCAATGGATGTATTGGATATGGAGACTGTGTTATGGTCTGTCCTTTTTCTGCAATATATATGGGAGAAGATGGACTTCCAAAGATTGATTCTACGAAGTGTACGGGATGTGGTTTATGTGTTAAGGAATGCCCAAGGGGAATTTTGACTCTTCTTCCTATTAATATCCCTTTACTTTTAGGATGTAAAACAATTTTACCTGGGCCTGATGCAAGACAGGTGTGTTCAAGAGCTTGTATTGGTTGTGGAATATGTACTCGAGTATGTCCAAAAGGGGCTATAACAATGCAAGGAAGACTTCCTATGATAAATTATGAAATCTGTGATGGATGTGGAATTTGTGTAGAAAAATGTCCTACAAAGGCTCTAATTCTATTAAAAACTAAGTAATGAGAGTTTTAAAAAGCTTAATTTTTTTATTTATAATCTTAATAGGCGCCTATCTAATAAGGGAGAATTTTTCTAAATATGAAGCTCAAAAAAGTGGTATCCTAATGGATACCTTTATAACTATTTATTTTTGGGGAAAGGATAGCGAAAAAGCAAAAGAGATTTGCTGGAAAAAATTAGAAGAACTAGATCAAAAGTTAAATAGATTCAATCCCCAAAGTGAAGTTTATAAAATAAATAAAAAAGCAGGAGATTGGATAGAGGTCTCTAAAGAAGTTGAAGATGTTCTTAAGGAAGCAAAATACTATGCTCAAATTTCCGAAGGTCTATTTGATCCAACTATAGGGCCTCTAATGGAATTATGGGGATTTTATAATGGAAGTTTGTATATTCCTAACGATAAAGAATTAAAAGAAGCCTTAAGTAAAGTAAATTGGAAAGATCTAGAAATATCTGAAGGAAAAGTGAGACTTAAAAGAAAAGGAATGTCATTAGATCTAGGAGGAATTGCAAAAGGGTATGCAGTTCAAAGACTTTTGGAGATTTCTAAAAATCTTAATTTGCAAAGAGTTTATTTAGATATAGGTGGAACTATTGGGGTATACGGTAAGCCTTTAAAAGGAGATTATTGGATAATTGGAATTAAACATCCAAGAAAAGAAGGAAGAATTATTGGAAAAATAAAAATTAAAAGTGGAGTAGTAGCTACTTCGGGAGATTATGAAAGATTCTTTGTAAACAATGGTAAAAGATATCCCCATATTATTAATCCTAAGACAGGAATTCCTTCTTCGGAAATAATGAGTGTAACTATCATAAGTAAGAATGGAATTACTGCAGATGCTTTATCAACTTTATTTTTTGTTTTAGGAGAAAGAGGAAAGGATCTTTGGAAAAGTAAATTTAGAGATGTCGGAGTAATTATTGTAGAAAAGGATGGAAAAATCTGGAAGTCTGATAATATTTATTTTGAAGAAGAAAAATGATAAAATTTAAAAATAGAATATACTTTGTTTCTTTTTTAGGAATTATGATTTCTCTTGCTTGTATATTATATTATTTAGAAGCATTATTTCTAAATCCTTTATCTTCGCTTCCAGGAGCAAAACTTGGAATAGCTAATATAATAACTTTGATAGGAATTTATTGGTGGGGTCTAAAAGAAGGATTAATTATCTCTATTCTTAGAGTATTGATTGTGAATATGATATTAGGAGGTCTTTTTGGTTTTTCTTTTTTTCTAAGTTTAATGGGGGGAATAATTAGCGCTTTAACTATGGGTTTTTTGTTTAATAAGAAGGATCTTAGCCTTACTTTTATAAGTATACTTGGTGCTCTTTCTCATAATATTTCTCAATTAATGATAGTATCCTTTTTTATCTCTCATAAAAGTATTTTTTTCTATATTCCCTTTTTATTAATATTTGCTATAACTACAGGAACCTTTAACGGAATTTTAGCAAATTGGATAATTAAAAGATTGTCCTTTATATTAGGAGGAAATTAATGAGAAGGAATAAGTGGTCTATAAGATTACTGATATTCCTATTAATTTTAGGTGTAATTATTGGAGGGGTTATTGCAGAGGCTCTAAAAGACAAAATTCCAATTCTTACTGAGGGCATAAATATTGGTTTTTCTCCTTGGACTTTAGATCTTTATTTTATAAACTTGACATTTGGATTAAATCTTAGATTTAATTTGGGTAGTGCTATTGGAATCCTTTTAGTATTAATTTTTTATAGTATATAGTATTTAAGGTGAGAAAATGTGGGAAGAATTGAGGAGAGGTTGGTATAGCTTCTCTAAAAAAAGCTTCTTCATGTTTATAGGTCTTTTTGTGTTTTTTTTAATTTTTCTTATTTTAATTTTTTTTATAACATCTCTTAATGGTTCTCTGTCCATATGGCAGGATAGAATTAAAGTGTATGCTTTTTTTCCGTCAAATATTTCTGATGAGAATATATCTAGAATACAAAGGGATATTAAAATTCAATTTCCTATAATGAATATAAATTTTATAGATCAAAATACTGCTTGGAAAAGGTTGAAGGAATCTCTTGGAGGTGAAAAAGAAATTTTTGCTTGGGTATCCCCTGCTAATCTGCCAAAAGCATTAGAAATAAGTTTGTATTCTCTTGAGAAAATGGAAGACTTGGTTTCTTGGCTCATATCTAATCCCAATGTCGAGGAGGTGAAATATTCTTTAGAGCTTCGAGATCAATGGCTTAACATAAGTAGAATTGCAAATAATCTAAAGAAAATATTTATTCTTATAGGAAGTCTTGCTTATGTTATCATAATTATTGAGCTTTTGGCTCATTCTCAAGTGGCTTTTCCTAATTTTTCTATTGTATCTCAGATTCTTGAGAATTTCTTTACAATTTTCTTTTCCTCTGTATCTTCTCTTATTGTTTTATATTATATTCTATATTTTTTAAAAGATAATTTTTCGAATATTCTTCCTTATATTTCTTTTATAAACATAAGACATTTTGTTCTTTGGGGATTATTCTTTTTCCTTTCTAGCTTAATATTGAGTTTTTCATCAGCCTTTATTGGCTGGTATAGGTTGAGAGAATGATTCAGAGAAAAATTATCTTTTTTATTTTTATATTATCGTTTATATCTTTTTTATTTAAAGTAGGAGAGACCACAGACCTTTTGACTAAGAAACAACAGGAGCTTAAACAAAAAAAACAAAAAATAACTTTATTAAAGGAACAGGTTAAGATTTTAGAGACTAAAGAACTAAATATTGCAAGAGAAATAAGTAAAATTGATCAGCAATTAGAAAAAACAGAAAGAGAATTAGTTAATGCGGAAGCAAGATTAGGACAAGCTCAAGCAAATCTTATAGTAATATCTACTCAGTTAAAAATTATGGAAAGGAATTTGAAAAATAGAAGTCTAAATTATAAAATCGCCTTAAGTGAAATTTTTAAAGAAAATAGTAATAATGAGAATTATTGGGAGATTTTCTGGGGAAACAAAATTGCTTTTGATTTGTTAGCAATTCCCTATTATCTTAAAAATATTTTTAAAAGTGAGGCTAGGAGATTAGATAAAATAGATAACCAATGTAAAGATTTAGCTCAAAAAAGAAAGGAATGGGAAGAAGAAAAAAGAAAAATAGAGATCTTGGTAAGAGAGATTGAAGAAAAAAAAGCTTATATAGAAAGAAAAAAGAAAGAAAAGAGTGTTTATCTTGAGCAGATAAGAAGACAGAAAAGATTACAGCAACAAACAATTGCAACTCTAGAAAGAGAATCAAAGGAAATTGAGGCATTGATTAGAAGACTAGCTTCTGCCTCTAGATTGAAAAAAGCCCAAAAAGGGAAACTTTCATGGCCTGTTATTGGAGCTATAACATCGGGTTTTGGAATAAGACGTCATCCCCTTTTAGGTGGAGCTTATATGATGCATACAGGAATTGATATATTGGCAGATTATGGCGTTCCTGTAAAGGCAGTGGCTCCTGGAAAGGTTATTTATGCGGATTGGTATGGAGGATACGGTAAACTAGTAATACTAGATCATGGAGGAGGAGTAACAACATTATATGCTCATCTTTCTCGAATTGTGGTAGAATTAGAAGAGCAAGTAAGTGAAGGTCAAATTGTAGGATATGTAGGAAGTACAGGTTTGAGTACTGGACCTCATTTACATTTTGAAGTGAGAGTTGATGGAATTCCCCAAGATCCATTATCTTGGTTAAAATAAAATTTTTAGGAGGAGAAAACTGATGAAGAGTAAAGGAAAGATTATTATAAGTCTTACTATTCTAGTTATTTCTATATTTATCATAACTAAAATTTGGGCTGCTAGAGAAATAGTATATGAAGATATTAAAACTTTTTTAGAAGTGCTTTTTTATATTAAAAATGCTTTTATTGAGAAAAATATAGATAATACTAAATTGCAATATGAAGCAATAAAAGGAATGATTAAAGGGCTTAATGACCCTTATTCTCGATTTCTTGATCCAAAAGCTTTTAAGACCTTTAGTGAAGATATAAAAGGAACTTTTTATGGGGTAGGAATGAGATTGGAGCAAAAAGATGACAAAATTTTTGTAGTAACCCCTATAGAAGGGACACCTGCTCATAAAGCTGGAATAAAACCTGGCGATCAGATTATTGCTGTAGATGATCAATCTGTTGAAGGGAAGACTATTGATGAAGTTGTAAGTATGATTAGAGGAGAGTTAGGTAAAAAAGTAAAAATAAAGATATATAGAGAATCAGAAAAGAAAATTTATGAGTTTGAATTGATAAGAGTAAAAATAGAAGCACCTGTTGTTGAAGATAAGATTTTAAAAGATAATATTGGTTATATTAGATTTTATGAATTTACACAAAATTCTCCAGAAAAGTTGAGAGCCTCTATAGAAAAAATGAAAAGAAATAATATTTCGGGTTTAATTTTGGATTTAAGAAATAATCCAGGTGGTGATTTAAGATCCGCTGTAGAGATTGCAAGTTTCTTTATAAGTAATAGAGATCAAGTTCAAACTGTTATAAGGGATAAAAATAATAAGATTATAGGCAACTTCTTATCAAAAGGGGTTATAGTTTATAGAGAAGATAGAGATGCAAATAGATGGGGAGAATATGCTACTGGTAATTTGATTTGGGAAAAACCTCTTGTAGTTCTGGTTAATAGATATTCTGCGAGTGCTTCAGAAATATTATCTGGAGCTATAAAAGACTATCAAAAAGGAGTATTAGTTGGGGAGAAAACTTTTGGAAAAGGTGTGGTTCAGAGCATTTTTTCCTTGTCCGATGGTTCTGCTTTAATAATAACAACAGAAAGATATTTACTTCCTTCAGGGAGAAGTATACATAATGAAGGAATAGTTCCTGATTATATTGTGGAAATGGCACCTGAAAATGTAGGAAAAGAGAGAGATATTCAGTTAGATAAGGCTATAGAGGTATTAAAACTTCAAATAGCTTTAAGTAACAAAAAGCTCCAGGAAGGGAAGAAGGTTACAATAAAGGGATGATGGAAGATAATTATAAAAAATATATTCTATTCTTTTCAATAATTTTAGTTCTAATTCTAATATTAGGAAGTCTTTTTCGAAATAATCAAAAAGAAAAAGAAGAAAGAGCAATTTTTGAGAATTTTATAATAGTTCATATAGCTGGAGCGGTAGCAAATCCTGGAGTATATAAATTATTAGAGGGTTCTCGCGTTATAGATGGAATTCAAGCAGCAGGAGGAGCACTTCCTTCTGCTGATTTAGATAGATTAAATTTAGCAGAATATTTAGAAGATGGAAATAAAATACTAGTTCCTGAAAAATTTATCTCTCCCACATTATCCTCCACAATAAAAGGAAATGTTTTTTCGAATAACAAGATAAATATTAATTTTGCCTCTGAGAAAGAATTAGAAAATTTGCCAGGTATCGGTCCATCTCTGGCAAAGAAAATTGTTGAGTATAGAGAACAAAATGGTCCATTTAAAAGTTTAGAAGATCTTGAGAAAGTAAGAGGAATTGGTAAGAAAAAAATTGAGCAAATAAAAGATCTTATAGAGTGGTAATTGGATAAACTTCCACCATCTTTTTTCTTTTTAATATATTTTATTTGTGGGATTTTCCTTCAGAGGATTGGAGGAGATTTAATTTATTTTTTAGCTATTTTTATTTTTTCTCTTATACTTATCAAAGAAAAATATTTATTTCTTACACCTCTTTTTTTATTTTTCCTTTTTTTAGGATTTTTTCTTTCTAAATCTTCTATTCCAGAATTTAGTTATTTTAGAGGTTTTAAACTTGAGAAAGTTAAGGGAATAGTTGAGGAAGTAGAAGAAAGGGAAAAGATAAAAGAAGTTATCTTTAGACCTCTTAATGAGAAGGAGAAGATTCTTCTCACAGTTGATAAGAATAGAGAGATAAATATAGGAGATATAATTTATCTAGAGGAATTGAAAGTATTTCCAGTAGGAAGAGAAAATATTTACAAGTTTTGGGGGGAAGGAATAATTTTGTTTGGAAATACAAAATATTTTAAAGTTGTAGGGAAAAGACTTTCTTTTCTTAAGTTATTAAGAATTAGGGTTAAAAATTATATAAAAAATATTTTATTATTAAGTAAACCTGAAATTTCATCTTTTTTAAGAGCTGTTATTTTAGGAGAAAGTGGAATTGTGAGTAAAAAAGTAAAGGATCTTTTTATAAATACTGGAACAATACATATTTTAGCAATTTCTGGGCTTCATATTACATTATTAGTGAGTTTTTTAGTTTTTTTAATTAATTCTAAAAATTTAAGGTTTGTTATAAGTTTATTCTTATTTTTCTATGCTTTTATAGTTGGAAATAAACCTCCTGTATTGAGGGCAGTATTTATGTATTTTTATAGTATCTTAGCAAAAAATTTTATAAGAGAAGAAGATATTATTAATTCTTTCTTTATGGTTTGTTTAATCTCTCTAATTTTTTCACCTTTAAATATTTTCAATATTAGTTTTCAGTTATCTTATCTCGCAACTCTTGGACTTATATTGACTCCATCTTTTAAAATTCCCTTAATTAAAAAATACTATCAAGACTTATGGAAATCTTCTTTTTGGTTATTTATTTTTCTCATGCCTTTTAATATTTATTTTTTTGAAAGAGTTCATATTTTATCTCTCATTGGGAATCTTTTTTCTATTCCAATTTTTCATTTGATTCTTTTTCTTTCATTTTTATTAATTCTCTTGAATATTTTTCCATTCACTTCTTTCCTAATATCCATTATTGAATTTCTTATAAATATACTTTTCTCTGGTTTGCAATTTATACTTATAAATTATAAAATTAGTTTGATACTAAGTTTGATACTTATTATTTTTCCTTTTATTTTAAAGAATACAAGAAATGAATTATTGGGAGTTTAAAAAATTAATTAAACAAAAGGAAATTCCACTAGTATATCTATTCATTGGAGAAGAAAAATTTCTTATGGAGGATGCATTAGAGTCATTAAGAAATAGATTTAAGAGCGCCTCCTATCATGTATTCTTTGGAGAAGATATAACATGGAAAGAGATTATTCCTTTTCTGGAGGCTCCTCCTCTCTTTGAAAATCAATTACTAGTTATAAGACATTGTCAAAATTTAAAGGAACCAAAGGAAAAAGATAAGATTATTTCTCTTTTAAAAAAACCTATGAATACTTGTATTGTTTTCATGGCGAATGGGGAAGAAGAGATTAAGAAAAAAAACTATTTGGAAAAGATTATTCCTGGAAATGGAATTGTTGAATTTTCAAAACTAAGGGCAGAAGGTGTTAGGAGATGGCTAAATGAAAAGCTTAAGGAATTAAATATTACATTAGATTCTGACGCTCAGTATTTTTTAACCATATCGTGGGGAGACAATTTAGCTTTTTTATATAAAGAACTAGAGAAAGTGGTTTCTTTTGTTGGAGAAAGAAAAGAAGTTACTTTAGAAGATCTTAAGAAAGTTTCATCCCCAAAGGAAGTAGCATTTTTTACCTTTTTAGATGCTCTATATAAAAGAGATGTATATTTACTTCTTAGCGGACTAGATACTTTATGGAATGAAGGTATTCATCCAATGGTAATATTAGATATAATTATTAAGCAAATTAGACAAATTCTAAGAATTTATGCTTTATCAAAAGAGGGTTTTTCAGAAGAAGAAATCAGAGAAAAACTTGATTTGCACCCTTTTGTGATTAAAAAAACTCTTCAAAATTTAACAAATTTTACTGCCGCAGAACTTTTTGAGTTGTATTTTCTTCTGCGGCAGTTAGATCAGGAAATTAAATCTACAAGTAAAAATCCAAGAATATTATTAGAAAAATTTTTAATAAGAATAAATAAAAAGTTTTAACTTAAACTTGCTAACTTTTCTCTCAAAAGTTTCATAAGCCGAGATTTTTTTCTCGCAGCAGTGTTCTTATGTAACGTTCCCTTTTGGGCTGCCTTATCAATAACACTGATAACCTGCGGAAGAATCTGTTTTGCTTCTTCAATTTTGTTTTCCTCTAAAAGCGAGAGAAATTTTTTAGTATAAAACTTAATTCTTCCTAATCTTAATCTGTTTCTAATCCTATTTCTCTCGTTAATTTTAATTCTTTTAATTGCTGACTTTGTATGTGCCATATATCCCTCTCCTTCTTTATTTTTCTAAAATTTACCTTGGGAATTATACCATAATATATTTAAAATTGAAAGAAAAGCAATAAGTTTATAGTATAATATATTATACTTCTTAGCAAAGGAGAGACAAGAAGATAATTTATGATTATTTTTATAACAAATGACGATGGAATAAATTCTCCATCGTTAGAAGTTATTATTAATAAATTCAAATCTTTTGGAGAAATATATGGTATTCTTCCCGAAAGGGAAAGAAGTGGGGGAAGTCATGCTCTTACATTTCATAAACCCCTACGTGTCTATCCTTACATAAGTAAAGAAGGTGTTAAAATATGGTCCAGTAATGGAACTCCTGCGGATTGTGTTCTTTTAGGTCTTTATTCTCTTTTACCTTATCCTCCTTCTATTGTTATTTCTGGAATAAATAAAGGATACAACTTGGGAAATAATGTCATCTATTCTGGAACTGTTTCTGGGGCGAGAGAGGCTGCTATAAATGGTATTCCTGCTATTTCGATTTCTGTATCTCCTGAGGGAAGAGAAAAAGATTTTGAAATTGCCTGTGATTTTCTTTTAAAGATTATACCTTTAGTTATAAAATTTATTCCTTATGGGGTATTTCTTAATATTAATATTCCTCCTCTTGAAAGCTTAGAGAATGTAGAGGTTGAATTTACCTATCAAGGTAAATTTCATTATAAAAATAGAGTGGAAAAAAGATTAGATCCATGGTTAAGAGAATATTATTGGATTTATGGGGAATTAAGAGAAAATAATGGGAAGGGCTCAGATATAGAAGCAATTAAAAATGGAAAAATCTCTATTACTCCTCTTAGATGGGATATGACTGATTATTCTATATTAAATAATCTGAAGGAAAACTTTAAAATAAAGTAAGGGGGATTTAAAAATGAAAAAATCAGTAAAAGTCTTAATTGCAGAGGATGAGCCTATTGTAAGAATGGACTTAAGAGAACTTTTAGAAAGTCAGGGATATCAAGTGATAGGAGAAGCTTCTGATGGACGGTCTGCTGTAAGTATTGCAAGAAGAGAAAAACCTGACGTAGTTATAATGGATATTAGAATGCCTGGAATGGATGGTATAGAGGCTGCTAAGATTCTAACAGAAGAAGAAATTGCTCCTGTTATTTTTTTAACTGCTTATTCTGATAAAGAATTGGTAGAGAAAGCAAAAGAAGTAGGTATCGTAGCATATCTTGTAAAACCCTTTAAAGAAACAGATTTATTTCCTGCTATTGAGATAGCTATAGCAAGATTTAAAGAATTTATACAGTTAAAAGAGGAAGTGAAAGATTTGAAAGATGCTTTAGAAACAAGGAAATTGGTAGATAGAGCGAAGGGTCTTCTTATGGATTTTGAAGGATTGAAAGAACATGAGGCTTTTAGGTTAATTCAAAAGGCTAGTATGGATAAGAGAAAGCCTATGAAGGAAATTGCACAGGCGATTATATTAGCATATGAATTAAAGGATAAAAAGGAGAAACAATGATGTTATATATAACTTTCTTTATTTCTTTTATAATTTCGATAATCTTAACCCCTATTATTAGAAATATAGCTTTTAAGCTCAGAGTTTTAGATTATCCAAATGAGAGGAAAGTTCATGATAAACCTATTCCTAGAATAGGTGGTGTAGCTTTTTATTTATCAATTCTACTAGTGAATCTTATATTTAATAAAACCATAATTATTGAAAAAGTTCTTTTAGGAGGAAGTCTGATCTTTATTATTGGATTAATAGATGACTTTGTTGAGTTAAAACCTGCGCCTAAATTTTGGTTAACTTTTTTAGCAATACTAGTTTCAGTTTTTATAGGTATAAGACTAGAATCCTTTAAGATTCCATATACAGATATAACTATTTCGGGATGGTTAGCATATGTTTTTTCTTTTTTGTGGCTTTTGGGCATAACTAATGCTATGAATTTTATTGATGGATTAGATGGGCTTGCAGCAGGTGTTTCCGCTATAGCTTCTTTCTCTCTTCTAATTATCGCTCTTTTATTAAAAAGAATGGAAACTGCAATTTTTCTTTCTACAATGCTAGGAGGAGTATTGGGATTTTTATTTTTTAACTTTCCTCCTGCATCTATAATTATGGGAGATTCAGGAGCTATGTTCTTAGGCTTCTTGCTGTCTGCTATATCTATAACTGGAGTGTTAAAGTTTAGTACATTAATAAACTTATTCGTTCCTATCATGATTTTAGGATTTCCTATCTTAGATACGATTTTTTCAATAATTAGAAGAATAATCGAGGGAAGACCTCCTTGGAAATTTGACAAAGATCATATTCATCATAGATTTTTAAAAATAGGTATGGATACAAGACAAAGTATTGGTTTTATTTATCTTATAACTATATCTATGAGTTTAATTGCTATTATTTTATCTCTTTTGTATTATAATAAAGAGATAGCATTACTTATTCTTACAGGTACTTTAGGTTTAATTATATTTATATTGGTAAAATTAGGAATTCTAATGGTAGGTAGAAATGGAAAGATATGATGTAATTGTAGTCGGTGGAGGACATGCTGGTTGTGAGGCAGCATATGCGTCTTCTCGCTTAGGAGTGAAGACTTTACTTATAACTATGAATTATGATACTCTTGCCTGGCTCCCATGTAATCCTGCTATGGGAGGTCCAGGAAAGGGACAACTTATACTGGAAATAGACGCCTTAGGAGGAGCTATTGGACGAATAACAAATAAAAGTATGCTTCAAGTTAAGTGGTTAAATACATCAAAGGGGCCCGCAGTAAGAGCCTTAAGGGCTCAGGTAGATAAATGGCAATATCCAAGACTAATGAGGCATTTTTTGGAACAACAGAGTAATTTAAAGATTTATCAAGGAGAAGTTACAGAGATTATTGTAGAAAATAACGAGGTAAAAGGAGTAATATTATCTACAGGAAAAGAGATCTATGGGGAAAGAATAGTCATTTCTCCGGGAACTTTTCTGAACGGTGTGATTCATATTAGTACGTGGTCAAAACCTGCAGGAAGAATGGGAGAATTTCCTTCCTTTGGACTCTCGGATGCTTTAAGAAGATTAGGATTAGAATTAGGAAGATTTAATACAGGAACTACACCCCGGGTAGACAAAAGAACTGTAGATTTTGATAGACTTATTCCACAACCTGGGGACGAATCTTTACCTTCTTTCTCTTTTTGGGAAAAACCTGAATATAGAGAACAAATTCCATCTTATCTTACAAGAACTACACTAAAAACAAGAGACGTTGTTTTGGCAAATATTCATTTAACTGCATCAAGAATTGGTGGAATGGTTAAAAAGGGACCAAGGTATTGTCCTTCTATTGAAGAAAAATATATATGGTTTCCTAATCATGAAACCCACCAGGTTTTTTTAGAGCCCGAAGGTAAAGAGTCTATTGAGCTTTATGTTCAAGGAATATATACAAGTCTTCCTGAAGAAATTCAATTGAAAATTCTGAGAACTATTCCAGGTATGGAAGAGGTGGAGTTAATACGTCCAGGATATGCTATCGCTTATGATTTTGTATATCCTCATCAGTTGAAGTTAACTTTAGAAACAAAAAAGATAAAGGGACTTTATTTTGCAGGACAGATTAATGGAACTACTGGGTACGAAGAAGCTGCTGCACAGGGAATTATTGCAGGGGCTAATGCTGCATTAAGTCTTCTAGGAAAAGAACCTCTAATAATAAGAAGAGACGAAGGATATATTGGAGTACTGATTGATGATTTAGTTATTAAAGGAGTAGATGAACCTTATAGAATTCTAACTTCTCGCGCGGAATATAGGTTAATTTTGAGGTGTGATAATGCGGATCAGAGATTAACTCCAAAGGCATATAAATTGGGATTAATTGGCGAAGATCAATGGAAAATGTTTCAAGAGAAGATGGAAGCTATAGCCTCCGAAAAGAAGAGATTAGTTAAGACAATTGTTTCTCCAACTCAAGAATTAAATAAACTTTTAGAAGAGAAAGGAACAAACCCTTTAGTGACCCCTATTTCTTTAAATAATCTTTTAAAAAGACCTGAGATTACTTATGAAGATCTTGATAAGCTGAATTTAGGTGGAGAGTTAAGAAAAGATTGGAAAGAAGTAGTAGAGATTGAAATAAAGTATGAGGGATATATTCAAAGAGAATTGTCAAAAATAGCAGAATTTAAAGAATATGAAGACTTAAAAATTCCAGAAGATTTTGATTATGAAAATATTCCTCATCTCTCTCGCGAAGGTAGAGATAAATTGCTAAAAATAAGACCTCAAACCTTTGGGCAAGCGCAGAGGATTCCAGGGGTTAACATAGGTGACTTAACAATTCTTTTATACTATTTAAAACAAAAATATGGAGAAAAACAGAGATTGGCGAGATGAATATTTTAGTAGATCTTATTATGAGTTTTTAGCTCGTCATTTAACACCAGAAAGAACAAGAAAAGAAGTAGATTTTTTAGAAGTAGTGATTCCTTTAAAAAAGAACATGTTGATTTTAGATTTAGGATGTGGTTTTGGAAGGCATAGTATAGAGATGGCAAAGAGAGGTTATAAGGTTATTGGCGTAGATAGATCTTTAGAGCTTTTAGAAATTGCTAAAAAAACTGCAAGAGAGGAAAATCTTATAAATTTGGAATTTTATCCCATAGAATATAAAGATTTAAATCAATTAACTTATTCATTTGATGTAGTCTTATCTTTATATACAAGTTTTGGTTTACATTCGTATAGAGAAGATAAAATAACTTTAAGAGAGATATATAAGATATTAAAACCTCAAGGAAAATTATTCATAGATATTGAAAATAGAGAAGCATTATTAAGACATTTTATTCCATATTCTTGGAATATAATGGATAAGTTTGTACTCCTTTCAGAGCATAAATTTGAGCCTGAAAGTGGATATTATATATCCCGAAGGATTGTATATAATAGGGAGTCTGGAGAAGTGAGGGAATTTTTTAGAAAGATTTACCTTTATACTGCTAGTGAATTAAGTAATTTATTAGAAGAAGAAGGGTTTAAAGTTTTAAGATTTATTGGTGATTATGAGGGTCATAAGTATAGTTTAGCTTCTCATCGATTAATCGTATTATGTATGAAAAGAGAATAAAAAGGGGAGATTTTTTATTTCTCCCCCGTATCTTTATTTTCACTATCAGTTTTTTCCGATTTCTTTTTATAATCGGTTGTGTAGAATCCTGAACCTTTAAATACAATTCCTACTGGATAAAACATTTTTTTTAAGGTTCCTCCGCACTTTAGACATACCTTTGGAGGTTCATCTCCTAAGGTAGTCATTATTTCATATCTTTCATTGCAATTAATGCAGATAAATTCATAGATTGGCATTCCAGCGTCACCTCCTTATTTTTTTCTACGACTAAAATTAATTTTTAATAATCAGAAAAAGTTTTGTCAAGAATTATAAGATAGTTACATTATTTAGTTTTTCTAAATAGAGTTTCTATACTTTCAGAACTTAAGAGAAAATCAATATCTCCAATTAATTCAAACTTTAAACTTTTCATCTTTACTTAAGAGCATTAATAATACATAAATCCCTTTCATGTCTAATTTTCTCAAAATATTGATATAAGGATAAGTAAGCTAAAAGATAAACCAATAAAGATTCTGCTCCTTGGTTAAGGTTAACACCTTCAGGAGTAAGACCATCAAAGCATCCTCCTGTTTCTTCATCATATAAAACTTTACTATTTTTGTTTTTTCCAAAGAACCAATCAAAGGAAAGCCAAGCAAAGTCTAAATATCTTCTCTCTAAAGTAGTATTATAAGCTGATAAAAATAGAAGAGTCATATATCCTGCTTCAATAGGTTGGTGATCATATTCGCTTTTTATACCGTTTTTATAGTACCATCCTTTATTTCCTACTACATCTAAATAATCTTCTTTAATTAAATTTCTTATTAAAAATTCTGTACTTTCTTTTGCAATTCTTAAGAATTCTAAATTTTTTGTTAAATCATAAGCATAAAATAAAGCCATAGGAATGATAGCATTTCCATAGGTAAGATACTCCTCAAACCATTCCCATTTTTCTTCTTTAGTGTGCTTATATTGATTTACAAGAGATTCTGAGAGTTCATTTATATAATCTAAAATCTCTTTTTTCTTATATTTTTCAAGAAAATGATAAAGGCCAAGGATACTGTATCCTTTTGCTCTTGGAGAATTTAGATTTTTTATATTTCTTAATGCCTTTTCAAATATTTCTCTTCCTGCTAAGTGTAAGTTGAAAATATCTATGTGTCCTATCATATAACCTAAAGCCCAAAGACATCTCCCAAAGCAATCTTCTGATCCAATTTCATCTATGAATTCTCGATTGTAATTCATGAAATTATGGAAATATCCGTCTTCTTTCTGGGCATGTTGTATGAAGCTTAAATATTTAATAATAAACTCCAAAATATTCTTATCTTTAGTTATCTCATAATATTTTACTACTACTATTAAGGCTCTTGCATTATCATCAGTTGTATAGCCAGTTTTTCTGTCAGGTACAGAATATTTGGAATGTTGTATTATTCCCGTATCATCAGTAAGTCTTCTTAAATGGGAAAGGGTAAGGGTAGGATATCCTGGAAGTTTTATCATAGGGTATCCTACACCTCCTTTCCAAAGTGTTAATATAAAACTTCGACTCTTTTTGGGAAATTTATTATGGATTTAAATAAAAATACATATTTTAAAGCCACATAGGGCCACTTCATTTGTTTTCCAAATTCCAATGCTTTTTTCTCTAGAGTTTTCATAAACTCTGGATTTTTTAGAATTCTATCTATAGCTTCAGAAATTGCTTTAGCATTTCTAAAATCAACTAAGATTCCTCTGTTATTACTTAGCATTTCTTCTGCATAAAGATATGGTGTAGATATTATAGCTTTTCCAAAGCCAATTGCATAAGCAAGAGTTCCACTACAAATTTGTTCTTTATTTAAATATGGAGTAATATAAATATCTGTTGCTATTAAATACTCTATTAGTTCTTCTTTAGTCAAATACTTATTTA
Organism: Dictyoglomaceae bacterium; assembly: GCA_026417425.1. The sequence continues at coordinate 6,083 of JAOADF010000001.1, read as the reverse complement.
CGAATATAACATTATTTTCTAGATTAAGCTCTTTTACTTTGGCTATCAGTTTTTCTCTATAGTCTTCGCCGTATATTTTCTTTACTTTAGGATGAGTTTCCCCAAGAATTAGATAGACTATATTGGGATATTTTTCAACAAGAAAAGATATTGCTTCAATAGCATACTCTATACCCTTTCCTGGATTTATTAGTCCAAAAGTGGAAATAACTAATTTATCTGAAAGACCAAACTTTTGTTTTGCTTCCTCTTTAGATAAAGAATTATATATCGGCACTCCATGATGAATAACTGTAATTTTCTCTTTGGGTATAGAGTAGACATCATTAAGTATTTGAATTGCAGTATTACTTAAAACTATTAATTTTTCACTTCTTTGAGCAATCTTTTGAATTATCCTTTTTTGTTCTTCACGAGGTTGAGTAAGAACAGTATGTAAAGTTGTAATAACGGGTTTTTTAATAACATCTAGAAAAAGATTTAAATACTCTCCATCTTTTCCCCCAAATATTCCAAACTCGTGTTGAATGTTAACCATATCAATATTACTTTTATTTATATATCGAGCACTAAGAATATAATCACTTGGATTGTATTCTTTAATTTTAAAGACCACTTTATTATTAAATTTATACTCTTTGTCGTTTTCTTCTATCACTATAACTTGGGTATTAATATATGGAAAATATTTATCTATAGCATTTACTAAATCATAAGTGAAAGTTGCAATACCACATTCTTGAGGAGGATAAGTACTCAAAAAAGCTACGGTCCCTAATTTTTTCATTTCTTTTCACCTCCTATGGAATTTAGAGTATGTTTTTATAAAGAATATAAGAGCCCTTATAGTTTTTGGAGGAAATAAGTGTACCCCTCAGTATATCTAATTAAAATATATATAAAATAATCAAGTAACTTGTCAAGTCAAGAGAGCTAAGTATAGATAATTGCTTTTAAATAATCTTTATTGTAAAATGAAACAAAGAAGGGAGGATAAAAAATGAAAAAATTAGTATTTTTATTTTTTTTAGCAGTAATAACTATAGTCGCTGGTTGTGTTAAACCTCTGGCTATAAAGCCTCAAGTTATTAATATTGAGGGAGTAGAAATAAGACTTTCTCTTCTTGATCCTTATGAGTGGACTACTTTATCTAAAGATATTCTAGTAATTAATTTAGAAATTACCAATTTAAGGAAAGAAGCTATATGGGCCTATCCTTTAATTAAATCAGTAATTATTGATTCATTAAATAGACAATATTCACCTCTAAGAGAAATAACATATCAGAGAATAGAACCCTATCCTCGGTTCTCATTAGAGTTTCTTTTCTCTTCTCAAAAACCTCCTGAATTTTCTCTTTTCGTTGAATTTGGAGATGAAAGGAAGGAAAAGGAGCTTGTAAAATTAATAGAAAAGTTTGATCTTATGAAATTTAAGGATGGAAGAATTTTTCCTGGTGCTACTGTAAGTGGCATTCTTCTTTTCTATATTCCTTCATATAGACTTCCAGGTAGATTTATTATACCTGATATTTATCTTGAAGAATCTATGAGAAGTTTGACTTTCGAATTCATTATTAGCAGATAGGGAGGTTGATGATGCCTAGAGCAATAGGTGTGGATCTTGGTGGAACAAAGATAAATGTCTTATTAGTAGATGAAAAGGGAAATATTTTAGCAAGAGATAAGAGACCAACTGAGGTAGAAAAGGGTAAAGATCAAGTTATTAAGAAAATAAAAGAAATGATTATAAAAGTCCTTGAGGAAGCAAAATTAGGTTTAGGAGATATTGAAGGTATTGGGATTGGATTTCCAGGTATTGTTGATAGAGAAAGATCAGTAGCAATTTATGCTCCTAATTTAGGTGAAGAATGGAAACAAGAAGTTCCTATTGGGGAAGCACTTTCTATCTTTTTTGATCTTCCCATAGAAATAGAAAATGATGTAAATTTAATAGCTTGGGCAGAATGGCTTGTTGGAGCTGGAAAAGGAACAAGAACTATGCTATCAATAGCAATTGGAACGGGTATTGGTTCAGGAATTATTCTTGATGGTAAAATTTGGAGAGGAGCTCACGGTATCGCCGGAGAATTTGGACATACAACAGTTCTTCCTGATGGACCTTTATGTGGTTGTGGTAATAGGGGTTGTATAGAAGCTATTGCTTCTGGAAGCGCTATAGAGAGATATGCAAGAAATTTATTACCTCAACATTCAGAGAGTATTATTTGGAAACTTTGTAATGGAGATTTAAATAAAGTTTCTGTTAAAACCATTTTGGAAGCTGCGGAAAGAAAAGATGATTTAGCTCTGCATATTTTCAATTATGCTGGATATTATTTAGGTATTGCATTAGCTAACTATGTTCACATTATAGATCCTGAAAGAATAGTTATAGGCGGTGGAGTTGCTAATGTAAGAGAGTATATTGCAAAGCCTATGAGAGAGGAATTTTATAAAAGAGCCTTAAATTATGTGAAAGAGAGAGTGAGTTTTGCATGGGCGGAATTAGGAGAAGATGCGGGTGGAATAGGTGCTGGCTTAATGATATTACACAAGTAATTTCTATTCCAAATTTAATAACAATTTTAAGGTTTATTGTAATTCCTTTTTACATTTTTTCTTTACTTGATAAAAATTTTTTCTTAGCTTTAATTCTTTTTCTTTTATCAGCTTTAAGTGATATATTAGATGGATACTTAGCGCGTAAATTGAATCAAGTTAGTAATTTAGGAAAAATTTTAGACCCTGTTTCTGACAAAATTATTATTATAACGAGCCTTCTATATTTTGGTTTAAACGGTTATCTTCCCTTTTTTTTAGTAATAGTTTTTTTTATAAAAGAAAGTTTAATGATACTAATAGGTCTCTATTTTCTTTCAAAAAAGATAGAGATTATATCGTCACGAATTTTCGGTAAACTCGCAACAGTTTTTACTTCTATCTCTGTTATTATGATTTTAATTAAACTTTCCTTTGCAGAAATTATCTTTATTATAGGTCTTTTTTTATCTTTGATAGCGGGTTTCGATTATCTTTTAATATATACTAAAAAACTTAAATCTTCTTGAATATACAGACTATATCTCCAAATTGTAAAATGTCGTTATCATGTAATAACTCTCTTTGGATTTTTATACCATTTACAAATGTTCCATTAGCGCTATTCAAATCTTCTATGTAATAGTTTTCTCCCTCTCTTATAATTTTTGCATGAAACCTTGAAACTGTGGGATGAGAAAAAATTATGTCATTTCCTTCATCTCTTCCAATTTTAGTTTCTTCTTTTTGAATCTTAAAGTCTTTTCCTCTTTCTAAGCCATGTTTTATTATTAAATATGCCCAATAAATTGGTGCAACAGCTGAGTCTAACATAATAGTATTTGATTTAAATTCTTTAAGGTCTTTAAATTTTTGCATTTTAGGTTTCTCTATTTTTTTTAGTCTTAATATTAGATCAACCGCTATTAATAAAATTAGAATTCCCAATAATATATTTCCCATGATTGATACCTCCATAGTTATATATTAATTTATTATACGAAAGGTTTCATGAAAGTCAAACAGCAGAGGAGGCTTTTCTAAAAGGTTATTTTAAAATATAAAGATAAAGAATTTAAAATTTGACACAATTGTAATTTTAGTGATAAAATAAAGTCAACAATTATACAAAAGGAGGTGATTAAAGAAAGGAATTTTTTAAAAATTATCAATGTACTTTTTCCCCTCTGTAATTTAGGGAGGAAGTTCATTACCTTATCTGGGTAATGGAAACTCTCTCTAAAAATTATTTGTTAAGGAGGGTAGCATGAGTCGAAAATTTTTGATATTTACTTTAATTTTATGTTTAGGTTTATCTTCGTTGACTTTCGCTCAAGTAAAGACTAGATTTAAAGATGTTCCTCCCACTCATTGGGCAGCAGAAGCAGTAAAATACCTCTCAGAGATAGGAATAATTACAGGAATAAAACCTGATACTTTTGGTGGTGACATGTATGTTACAAGATACCAAATAGCGGTTCTGCTTTATAAATTAATTCAACAATTCAAACTTGCAGAACTTGCTATTCCAGCAAAAGATATTGCAGAACTAAAAACCTTAGTGAAGGAGCTTAGCGAAGAATTAACTCTCTTAGGCAGTAAGGTAGATGATTTAATGGCAGTATTAGATGAATTATCAGGAAGAGTGGCTGATGTAGAGTCTGCGTTGGAAGGAAAAGCTTCTTTAGAAGATGTAAAAACTATAGTTGATGAAAGTTTAGGAGATGTAGTATCAAGATTAGATGAATTAGAGGGAAGATTAAGTGATTTAGAAGGGTTAGTAGGAGACTTAGATAGCAGGTTATCTGAGATAGAGGTAGCATTAACGGAGAAGGTAAGTTTAGAAGAAGTAGAGGCATTAATATCAGAGAAGATAGCAGAGATAGAGATACCTGACATAAGTGAATTAGAGGGAAGATTAAGTGATTTAGAAGGGTTAGTAGGAGACTTAGATAGCAGGTTATCTGAGATAGAGGTAGCATTAACGGAGAAGGTAAGTTTAGAAGAAGTAGAGGCATTAATAGAAGACAAATTAGTAAGTATTGTTGAAAGATTAGATAATGTTGAGGCAGTTGTATCAGATTTAGATATACGTATTGGAACTTTAGAAAATGGAATTTCTGACTTAATGGCAGTAACTGATGATCTATCATCTAACTTAATCTCTCTTTCTGAGAGAATAGATGCTCTTGAGGGCTCAGTTAAAGATTTAGAATTGCAAATTGCAGATCTTGCTACTCAAATTGCAGAGATTGAAAAGATAGAAGTGACTGAAGAACATATCAGAGCGGTAGTGGAGGTAAAACTTGAGGAACTAATTGAAAAAATAACAAGAGAAGTAATGGAAGAGCTAATTGGTAGGGTAAGTGATTTAGAGGGATTAGTAGGAGATATTGACCGTAGATTAGTAGATGTAGAGGTAGCATTAACTGAGAAAGCAAGCTTATATGAAGTAGAGGAAAAAATATCAGGTGTTGTTGAAAGATTAGATAATGTAGAAGCACTTATATCAGATTTAGAAAGTGGACTTTCTGATTTATTAGTAGTAACTGATGATCTATCATCTAATCTTATTTCTCTCTCTGAAAGAGTAGATGCTCTTGAGGGATTAACTGAAACTGTTGATAATTTATCAGCTATGGTAGAAGATCTTGAAGTTAGAGTATCTGATGTAGAAATTCTTCTCACTGATAGACCTACAATGGACGAAGTAATTGCGCTATTAGAGGAAAAATTAGCAGAGATAGAAATTCCAAATGTAGAAGAATTAAGACTCTTGGTTGAGGAACATAGTGATACTCTTGAGGCTTTAAGAGCTGATGTAGATGCCATTCTTGTTGAAGAATTACCTACAATAAAAGATGATATAGCAGGTTTGCAAAATCAAGTAGCAGAATTGGCTGATAGAGTATCTCTTATTGAATCAGGATTGAAACCAGAAGTATTAGAAGTGATTATAGAAGTAGATAAATTATTAGCAACAATAGAAAAAATAGACGTTGGAACTGAAAACCTTTATACTCTCGTTGATGATTTAGCAATAAGTCTTACAAGCTTGGGAGAAAAAGTTTCTTCTCTTGAAGAATCAATATCTAGTGTTCAGGAAAAGGTAGCAGGAATTGAGAAATCTATTGCTAAATTTACAGTAAGTGGATCTACTTCTGTTACTGCAAAGAAGGAATTTAGAGAAGCAAAGAACATTGTTGTTGATGATTCTACAACTCTGAATTTAACATTTGTACCTGTGGATGGTGTAAAAATATCTACAAGTATATCTCTCAAGGGTATAACTTCGAAAATAGATCCTAAACTTAATAAATTAGATGTTAGTGTATCAGAAGCAGTATTTGGAATAAAGAATGTTTCTCTTGTCTATGATCATACTGCAAGTAGCAATTTCGCAGTAGATGTCAATGGGCTTGTAGGAGCAAAAACTGCAAAATTAGTAGGATTAGCAGAATTACCATTTAAAGGAGTTAAAGTAAGTATTGGAGTTGATGGAAGTGTTGATGGAACATATACAGATCTTATTGTAGGTAAGA
>JAOADF010000071.1 GCA_026417425.1 Dictyoglomaceae bacterium | reverse complement strand
TATTGCAGTATAAACTTCTGTTCTTCCCTTTATATCATCAGATTTATAAGTCAACATTTCTTCTAAGGTATGAGCTGCACCATAAGCTTCCAAAGCCCACACTTCCATTTCTCCAAATCTTTGTCCACCAAATTGAGCTCTTCCACCTAAAGGTTGTTGGGTTACTAAAGAATATGGTCCTACGGATCTTGCATGTATCTTATCATCAGCTAAATGTATAAGTTTCATTATATACATATAACCAACTGTTACTTTTTGGTCAAAAGGTTCTCCCGTTCTACCATCATATAGAATAACTCTCCCATCTTCCGGTAAATTTGCTCTTTTCAGCATTTGCTTTACTAAATTTGCAGATCTATTTTCCTCAATAACCTCATCAAAGGGTGGAACGATGGCATAAATACCCAATTCTTTTGCTGCCCAACCTAAGTGGGTCTCTAAAATTTGTCCTACATTCATTCTTGATGGTACTCCCAAGGGATTAAGAATTATATCTACAGGAGTTCCATCTTGTAAATATGGCATATCTTCCTCAGGAAGAATTGTTGCGATTACTCCTTTATTACCATGTCTTCCTGCTAGTTTATCACCTACTGAGATTTTTCTTATTTGAGCCACTCTTACTTTTACAATTTTATTTACCCCTGGGGGCAATTCATCTTTATCTCTTGTTAATACTCTTACATCAATAACTTTACCCCATTCTCCATGAGGCATTCTTAAGGATGTATCCCTAATCTCTCTCGACTTTTCTCCAAAAATTGCCCTTAACAATCGTTCCTCAGGAGATAATTCTGTTTCCCCTTTAGGGGTTACCTTTCCAACTAATATATCATTAGGACCAACTTCTGCTCCAATCATTATAATTCCATCTTTATCTAAGTATCTAATTGCTTCTTCACTAATATTAGGAATATCTCGAGTAATCTCTTCAGGACCTAATTTTGTATCTCGAGCTCTTACTTCATATTCTTCAATATGTATTGATGTGAAAATATCTTCTTTTACTAGTCTTTCACTAATAATTATTGCATCTTCATAATTGTATCCACCCCAAGGCAAAAAAGCGACTAAAACATTTCTGCCCAGAGAAAGTATACCTTTGGAAGTAGAAGGTCCATCCGCTAATATGTCTCCTTTTTTGACCTTATCTCCAATATTCACAAGGGGTCGTTGACTCCAACAAGTTCCTTGATTGGTCCTTCTGTATTTTACAAGATTAAAAGTTCTTATTTCTCTATTATTCGTTTCAACAACAATTTCTGTGGAAGTTACTTTTTTAACAATTCCATCAATATCAGATATCACTAAAACTCCTGTATTCTTTGCAACCATCTCCTCTATTCCAGTTCCAACTAAGGGAGGTTCTGGGTTCAGCAAAGGTACAGCTTGTCTTTGCATGTTTGCTCCCATTAAAGCTCGGTTAGCATCATCGTGTTCCAAAAAAGGTATCAAAGCTGCAGATATACTAACAGTTTGATACGGGGAAATACCAATAAAATCTATTTCCTTTGGAGAACACAATATAAATCTTCCTTTTCTTCTTGCGTTTACTAATCTATCAGTTATCTCATTGTTTTTATCTATGTGTACATCAAAGGATGCAATAGTATAATCTTCCTCTTCCATTGCAGATAGATAAACTATTTCATCAGAAACTTTTCCATTTCTTACTCTAAAATATGGGGTTCTTAAGAAACCAAAGTCATCCACTATAGAGAGAGCTGCAAGATAGTTTATCAAACCAGCATTAGGACCTTCAGGAGTCTCTATAGGACAAATCCTTCCATAATAAGATGGATGAATATCTCGAACTTCAAAGCTTGCTCTTTCTCTTGTTAAACCTCCAGGTCCTAAAGCACTAATTCTTCTTTTATGTGAAAGCTCCGATAGGGGATTTGTTTGATCCATGAATTGGGAAAGAGGATTTCTATTAAAGAATTCTCTTATTGCTGAATTTAGAGGACGAGTACTTATCAAATTCTGAGGTGTTGCATCTTCAGGTCCCTGAAGTGCCATCCTTTCTTTTACTATTTTTTCCACTCTTGGAAGACCTGTTCTAAATTGCATTTGTAATAATTCACCCACAGATCTTATTCTTCTATTTCCCAGATGGTCTATATCATCCTCTTCCTCTTTTCCATTTTTTACCCATATTAAATGTTTAATTATCTCTATCAAATCTTCCTCAGTAAACGCATGATTATCTAAAGAAATATTGATACGTAGTTTCTGATTTAGTTTATATCTCCCTACTTTCCCTAAATTATATTTCTTTTGATCAAATAATAACTGCCTAATTTGATCTAAAGCATCTTTTTCTCTACTTGGTACATCACTGGGTCTTAATTTTTGACAAGTTTCAAATATAGCTTCTGTTCTTGAAAGTCCTCCATCCTTATCAAAGGTATTCTTAAGATACACTAAATCATCATCTGATAAAATATTTCTAAAAAACTCTAAATCATATCCTAAGGCTTTAAGTAATAAAGATATTAAAAATTTTTTCATACCATTAGGATGTATATATATTAGTCCACTATTATCTATTTCGAATTCAATCCATCCGCCTCTTGTAGGAATTAAAGTAGCAATTATGCTATGCCCTTCCTCTTGAAAATATATACCAGGAGAACGAATAATTTGATTAACTATTACCCTTTCCGTTCCATTAATAATAAAGGTTGCTCTTTCAGTCATCTTAGGAATATTTCCAAAAAATACCTCTTGTTGTATGGGATTATCAATATCTTTCTTGACAAGCAATGCATCCACATAAAGAGCAGATTCATAAGTAAGTCCTTTCTCTAAACATTCTTCTGGTGATTTTGATGGGTCTTTTAACTTTATATTTTCTTTACCAGTAAGAAAATATAAAGAAAGACCTTGACGAGATGATTCAATAGGATTAAATTCTTCAAGAACTTCTCTTAGTCCTTTATTAAGAAACCATTCAAAAGATTCATGTTGAATTTTTAATAAATCAGGTAAGGAATCTATATTAAATCTTTCTGACGAAAAGACCTCTTTTTTTATTTTTCCTTCATTCATATTGTCATTCTCCTTTTCTTTAAGATTAAGACAAATTTATATTTTATCATAAGGAAAAATAAAAACAAATAGTATAAAATAAAAAAATAAAGAGATTTTTTAAAAAAATCACAAAAAAATTGAGTATAATATATCTATTATATATTTTTTCTCAATTTTTTTTCAAAATCATAAAAATTCCAGCCAAAATAAATACCAGACCAGCAATTTTTTCAATAATATCTCTTGGAACTAACTTTAACAAAAAAGTCCCAAAGTATGCTCCTATAAGACTTAACAAAGATAAAGATATAGATGCTCCTAAAAACACAATGAAGGGAGCCTTTGTATGAATAGAAAGAGATAACACAGCTAGTTGAGTTTTATCTCCAAGCTCTGCTAAAAGAATAACAAAAAATGTAGATAAAAAAACATAAAAATTTCCCATCATGTATCCTCCAAGACTTTAATTTTATTTATATCTAAATTTCACGACTTAAATTATACAATTTATGGTATAATTAACAAGATTAAAAATCTTAAGAGGAGATTACAAATGTGGAACATTATTATTACTGGAATTGGTAGTTTTTTAACTGACATTAGTACTGAGATGTTCTATCCTTTAATCTCTTTCTATATATTAGCTCTTGGTGCAGGACCTTCCATCCTCGGATTTGTAGAAGGAGTTGCAGAAAGCCTTGCATCTCTTCTCAAGGTATATTCTGGACATGTATCTGATAAAATCCAAAAGAGGAAACCCTTAGCTATTGTAGGTTATTCTTTTTCTTCTATAGGTAAAATAATTTTGTATTTTACTAGTAATTGGGTAGGGGTCTTTCTAGGAAGATTTGTCGATCGTTTCGGAAAAGGAATAAGAACAGCACCAAGAGATGCTATAATAGCAGAATCTTCTAAGGAAAAGGAACGAGGAAAATCCTTTGGACTTCATAGAGCAATGGATACCTTAGGAGCAGTATTAGGAGTAGTATTGGCAATCTATATAATAAAAAGTTTTAATTTAAGTGAAACTTCAAGTTTAAAAGAGTATATTCCAGTTTTTAAGTTAGTAATTCTTTTCAGCTTAATTCCAGCACTTTTAGGAGTTGGAATTCTTTTCCTCCTAAGGGAAACAGGTAAAGGCTCTATAGGAAAAAATCCATCCTCCTTTGCATGGAAAAACTTAAATCCTAAATTAAGAGCATTTTTAATTTTTACTTTTATTTTTACTCTTGGAAACTCCTCAAATCAATTTTTATTATTAAGAGCAAAAACCATAGAGGAAAACATAAATATAATAACTGTTTTATCCCTATATCTATTGTATAATATAATATATGCTATATTCTCCTTTCCTGCAGGATATATCTCTGATAAGATTGGAAGAAAAAGAGTATTAGTTTTAGGTTATTTATTTTATGGCTTAGTATATTTAGGTTTTGCATTAGCAAATAACTTTAATACTTTGGTGTATTTATTTGCATTATACGGATTATATATAGCTCTTACCGAAGGAGTAGAAAAGGCTTTAATTTCAGATCTTGCACCTTCTGAAATTAAAGCAACTGCTATAGGACTTCATGCCACTTTAGTAGGGATTGGACTTTTTCCTGCCTCTTTCTTGGCAGGCTTACTTTGGTCCTATTTTGGACCTCAGGCTCCCTTTTATTTTGGTGGATTCTTAGGTATATTTGCTTCTATTGGTCTTATGTTTATTTTATAATATTCCCTTTATTTTTATTTTTTCTTAAGAAACACAAACAAAATCTATAATAATATGAATTTCAATAATTTCTTTCTCTAAAATCTTCTTCTAAATAGCTTTCAATATTCAGGAAAAATCTCCTGAAAAAGTTGGGAGTGTTAGGATGATTGTTTTACTTAAAATATTTTTCTGTTATAATATTAAATTAAAATTTTGAATAGCTATGAAAACAGAAATTGAACTATTTCAAGAAATTTTAAAAGAGGCAAAAGGAAAATATTCCTTAGAAAATTTGGAAAAAGCTTTTCTATTTGCTCAAAATGCCCATAAAGGCCAAAAAAGAAAATCTGGAGAACCTTATATTATTCATCCTATAGAAGTTGCAAAAATCCTTATAGATCTTGGTATGGATGAAAATTCTGTGATATCAGGTCTTCTTCATGAT
>JAOADF010000031.1 GCA_026417425.1 Dictyoglomaceae bacterium | reverse complement strand
AAATAGCATCTCCTACCACAGGAATCCCTAAATAACTTAGATGTACTCTAATCTGATGAGTTCTTCCCGTCTCAAGATTTACACAAAGAAGAGTATGTCCTTTGAATCTTTCTAATACTTTAAAATAACTTATTGCAGGTTTTCCTAAAGACACCACTGCCATTTTTTTTCTATATACAGGGTGTCTTCCAATGGGTAATTCTACCCTTTTTTCCTCCCATGGAACTTCTCCTTCCACTAAGACCCAATATATTCTTTTTAATGTTCTGTTTTTTAATTGTTCCGAAAGAGATAAATGGGTAAAGTCATTTTTAGCAATTAAAATAAGTCCTGTAGTATCTTTATCCAATCTATGAATAATCCCCGGTCTTATTTTTCCTCCAATCTGAGAAAGGCTACCCACATGATGTAATAATGCATTAACTAATGTCCCAGTATAGTGGCCACAAGCAGGATGGACTACCATACCCCTTGGCTTATTTACTACTAATAGATCCTCATCTTCATAAATAATATCTAATTTTATATCTTCGGGTATTAGATCCGTAGATTCTGGAGGTGGTATTTCTATCTCAATTTCATCTCCTATTTTTAACCTTTGACTTCCCTTTACCAGTTTTCCGTTTACTTTTATATTTCCATCTTTTATAAGATTTTGAATTTGAGAACGGGTAAAGGGTAATATCTGAGTTAAATATTTATCAAGCCTATCTTCTACAGGCTCTTTTATTTTTATAATCTGTCTTTGATGCATTAATATATTCTTTTCTTAAGCTTTTCTAAGTTATGAACTATAATATGATTCTTTTCTACAGTTATTATTCCTTCATCTTCAAAGGTTTTTAGGGTTCTTGTAGCTGTTTCTCTCGAGACACCTATAAGACTTCCCAGCTCTTGTCTTGTAAAATCTAAATCTACTGCAATTCCCTTCTCTGTTTTTATACCTTTATCTAAAACAATATCCAGAAGAATTCTTGCAATTCTTCCTGGTGCATCAAAGAACATTAAGGTTTCAATCTGTCTATTTGCCTTTCTAAGTCTAAGGGAAAGGGTTTTTAAAATTTTTAAAGACATTTCGGGATGGGTATAAAGAAGTTTTAAAAATTCGTCCCTCTGTATTATTAAAACTCGAGTATCCTCAAGAGCAACAATTGATGCAGATCTTGGCTCCCCATCCAATAGAGACATCTCTCCAAAAAATTCCGTAGGATAAAGAATAGAAAGAATTGCCTCTTTTCCATCTTCTGTCTCTATTACCACTTTTACCCTTCCAGAACAAATAAGAAAGAAGAAATTACCAACTTCTTCCCTTTGAAAAATCACTGAATCCTTAGGATAAAATTTTTCCCTCGAGATAGTAATAAGACGATCTAAATCTTCCTCTGATAACTCAGAGAACAATGGAACTTTTTTAAGAAAGTCTTTTCCTTCCATTTTTCCTCACATTTAAACAATCTTTCTCAGCTTAATTATACATGAAAATCCTGATTTCTCCAAAAAAATTTTTTAATTGCTCTACAAAAATATATTTGTTAAAATTAATTTTGGCACTTTTATATAATCTATTTTAAGGGGTTTGGTTATGGAAGACTGGAAAAATGCTTGGGAAAAAGCTTTGGATATAATCTCCTTAGAGATAAGTAGACCTGGATTTGAAACCTGGATAAAGACTTTAAAACCTTTAGGAATTAAGGGGGAAAAATTTATACTTCAAACTCCAAATAGATTTTCTAAGGAATGGCTTCAGGAACATTATGTGGAACTAATAGAAGAAGCATTAAAAAAATCTTCCCAACAAGAATGGAAAATTGAATTATTTACTGAAGATAATGAAGAAGAACATCCTCAAAGGGAAATTTCAGAAGAAGTTTTACATTATTTAAATCTAAATCCTAAATATACCTTTGATACCTTTGTGGTAGGAGATAGTAATAGATTTGCTCATGCAGCAGCATTAGCAGTTAGTCAAAATCCTGGCAAAGCTTATAATCCTCTTTTTATATATGGAGGAGTAGGATTAGGGAAAACCCATCTTGTTCATGCCATTGGACACTACATAAGAGAAAAATTGCCCCAATTGAAAGTGGTCTATTCATCCATGGAAAAATTTACTGTGGAGCTAATTGATGCCATTAAAGAAGATGGAATGAGTAAGTTTAGAACAAGATATAGAAATATAGATATTCTTCTAATTGATGATATCCAATTCTTAGCAGGAAAGGAAAGAACTCAAGAAGAATTCTTCTATACATTTAATGCCCTCTATGAGGCAGGAAAGCAAATTGTTATTACCAGTGATAGAATTCCTAAGGAAATTCCAACCTTAGAGGATAGACTAAGATCAAGATTCGAATGGGGACTAATGGCAGATATTCAACCTCCAGATTTGGAAACAAGGATAGCTATTTTAAAGAAAAAGGCAGAAGCAGAAAAAGTCGTAGTTCCTGATGAAGTTGTAGAATTTATAGCGCAACAAATTCAGTCAAATATTAGAGAATTAGAGGGAGCGTTAATAAGAACTGTTGCTTTTGCCTCTTTAAACAATATGCCTATTGATCTTTCTCTTGTAAAAACTGTTTTAAAAGATATTTTGCAATCACCAAGCATGATCCCAATAAGCATTCAAAGTATTATTCAAGAAGTTGCCAATTATTTTCATATTACTCCTGATCAAATTGTAGGTAAGGGAAGAACGCAAGAGGTAGCATTACCTCGCCAAATTGCCATGTATTTAGCAAGAACTCTCACTGATATTTCCCTTCCCAAAATTGGGGAAGAATTTGGAGGAAGAGATCATACAACCGTTCTTCATGCTTATGAGAAAATCCAAGAATTATACCAAACAGATCTTTCCATAAAAAAGATAATTCAAGATATTCAAAATAAATTAAGGAATTCCACATAATCTTATTTTCCTCTTAAATATTTAAATATCTCAGAATCTGGAGTTATAATAAGAACATTTCCGGGAAGGGCTTTCTTATAAACCTCTAAGGTCCTTAAAAATTGATAAAACTCTGGATTTGTAGAAAGAGCGGATTGCAAAATTCTTCCTGCCTCTGACTCCCCTTCTCCTTTTAATTCTTGTGCCCTTTTATATGCAGATGCCAAGATAATAACTTTTTTCTTTTCAGCCTCTGATTTTATTCTTTGAGCTTCCCTTTGTCCTTCTGCTCTATATAATGATGCTTGTCTTTGTCTTTCCGCTATCATTGAATCATAGATTTTCATTAAATTTTCTCGAGGAACTGTAATCCTCTTCATTCTAACAGTATTTATTTCAATCCCTAATTCCTTTGCCTTTAATTGAGATGCTTTTGTCACTTCTTCAAAAACTTCTTCTCTTCTACCAGAGACAATATCGTCAAAATCATATTGTCCCACAACCCTTCTCATTTCACTATAGATAATGTCATCTAACCTTGCTTGAGCTCCTGTTTCATCCCTTACAGTTTTAAGAAATAAAAGGGGATCTGAAATTCTAAAAAGGGCAAAAGAATCCAAAATCATAGATTTTTTATCCTTAGTAACCACAAAGGTAGG
>JAOADF010000011.1 GCA_026417425.1 Dictyoglomaceae bacterium | reverse complement strand
ATTTAGAAATTTCCTTTACAAAATTAATCTCATCTTCTTTATTTTTTAATTTTCCTTCTAAATGTCCTATAAAAAGATTTTTCAATAGTTCTCCTATTTTTTTACCTTCTTTTATTCCAAAGTTAATAATATCTTTACCTTTTAAATATGGAAGATTCTTTTCTTTTAATTCTTTTATCCTTAAAAGAACTTGAGATTTTTCATTATCTTTAGCACTTAAACTTAAGAAGAATATTAATTCTAATGGAAATTCAATAATTTTTTCTAAGGTTTTTCTATCCAATTCTTTTTCAGTATAGTCAAAATAATTATTTATTAAAAATATAATTTTATGAGAAAAATGATAATCTTTTAACCAATTTATGACTTTATCTTTTTCTACTTCTCTTAAAAGATTTAAGATCTGTAAAGTAATTTGATCCAAATTTTTTTCTTTCCTAATATCTCTGTTTAGTTTCTCAAAATTTGAAGGTAAATTTCTTATAGGAATAAGATAAGAGAGAGCTTCTAATTCTTCTAATCTTTTCCAAATTTTTTCAGGTTCAGGCTCTTTTAATATTAATAAAATCTCCTCCTTTATTCTTTCCTTACTTAGCTTTTTTAAAAATCCCTGATCAATAGCATCTTTTAATAATTCAAAAGTTTTTTCTTCAAAAGTAAAATCCAATCTTTTTTCCAATCTTATACCTCTTAAGATTCTTGAAGGATCTTCTATAAAACTTAAATTATGAAGGACTCTTAATTCTTTTCTTGATAGATCCTCAAGACCACCATATAAATCAATGATTTCCAGCCATCTATCAGGATTTAGAGAAAGAGCTAAGGTATTTATAGTAAAATCCCTTCTTTTTAGATCTATCCAAAAGGAGCTTTTTTCAACCTGGGGGAGTGCTCCTGGAGCAGGATAATATTCTTGTCTTGCACTGGCAATGTCAATTTTGCTTCCATTTTCCAATATAATTTCTGCTGTTCCAAACTCTTCATGAACTCTAATTTTACCTTTGAGTTTACCTATCAAACTATCAAGAAAGGGCTTAAAATCACCATCTACTACAATATCTAAATCCATATTGGGATATTGTAATAATAAATCCCTTACAAATCCTCCAACTGCATAAATAGAAATATTAAGTTGAGAAGATATGTTTTTAATATTCTGTAAAATCTCCCACCAAAAAGAATCTCTAAGGAGGTCTTCAGAAAGAATTGCAACATTTCCCAAGGGTAAAGGTAGATGATTTTTCATAAAGTGAAATTTTAATATATCTTGTCTTGTGATAATTCCTAAGATTTTTCCATCTTTTACTACAGGAACCCTTCCAATATCCTTCTCTACAAGTAATTGCTCCACAAAGGATAATGGAGTATCAGGATCTACTGTTATCACAGGTTTTGACATAAAAGATTTCACTTTTCTTTTTGATAATTTCATGTTTATAGCCTTTTCCACATCTCTTCTGCTAATTATTCCTACTAATCTATCTTTTTCTAGTACACATAATCCTCCATACCCATATCGGGTCATAATTTTATGGGCTTCAGAAACTGTAGTATCTGGAGATATGGTTTCTACTGGATAGGACATAATATTTTTAGCTAAAAGGTTATATGGTAATAATCTTTTTATTCTTCCTCTTAGATAATTCTCTATCTCCTTTAGATGAAAATTGTTTAAAACTACAGTAGATGCTGTGGGATGTCCTCCGGGATTAAATTCTTTAAGCAATTCCAAAAGATTTATTCGGATTGTTCTTGTTCTTCCCATTAAATATATTTTATCTTTAATCTTTAGAAGAATAAATAAAGCATCCGCATTTTTCTCATCTAATAATATATGAGCCAAAATGGAAAGACCTTCAATGTATTTATCCTTCTCTAAGGGAACCCAAAGAATTTTATAACCACTAATATCTTCTTCTTTAGAATTTTGAATTAAATCATTTAAAAGATTTCTTTGTTCATCAGTTAACCTTTCTCTATTGTAATAATTGATAATATTTAAATTTGCTCCTCTTTCCAAAAGATAGGCGCATATTTTTAGATCCCGTGGGGTAGTTGTGGAAAAAGTAAAGCCACCTGTATCTTGATAGATTCCAAGAGAGAATATAGTTGCTTCAATAGGGTCTATAGGTATATTATTTTTAATAATTAATTCTACTAAGATTGTTGTCGTAGCGCCAACCTCTTCTATATATTCTTTATCCCCTTTAATATCTCCTGATTTATGATGATCATATATCTCTATGTATGGCCTTTCTTCTTGTTCAAGTAATTTTTGAAAGTCTTTTTCTAATCTATTTAACCAGTGATTATCAACAAGAATAATCTTTTCTACCTTCTCAGGTGGCTTCTCCTGAAATTTCAAAAAATCTTTATATAAAGAAAAAAACTCATAGACTTTTCTTTCCATACTTCTGCTTGGTACAGCCCAAGCTTGGGGAAAAAGTTTCTTTGCTGCATATAAAGAAGCTAAAGCATCAAAATCTAAATAGTTATGAGAAAATATTACTTGCATGTTATATTATATTTCGAAAAATCTAAATTTTCTTTCAAAAGATTTTTTACTAACAGTATTTCCTCATTATAGAATGTTTTATATAATACAGGGATTTCATGATATTCTTTATGATCACTATAATATGCAGATATCTTTGCAATAAATTCTTTGTCTTCTTTTCTCTCTATAATTTGGTCAGGTACTAAAACTACAGCACTTGGTTCGATTGCCTTAAATAAACTATCCTTCTCACTAAAATAACTTAATAATTTTTCATTTTCTTCTTTATTTCTTCCTACAATTACTTTTATATAATCAGAAATACGAAAATGTCTTCCGATTTTTAAAAGTTCTAAGTCTCTTCTTGTGATATTTTCTTTATTTTTTAATAAGTCTAATAATTTTTTAGAAAAGAATTTCTCAGTTAATAGACATCCACCAGATGGAGTTGGTATTTCCTTTAATCCTATTTTCCTTGCCAATTCCAGTTGTATTTTTCGCGATCTTCCTTGAATATCAAGAAGTTTTTCTCTATCTACTAAACCTTCTCTTTCAGGCTTTGTAGGGGGGAGAAGTTTAGCTGAAAGAGGCCTTAAGACATAATCTTCTACTCCTGAATATTTTGTTACTAAATTTAGAGATTTTATATTTTGAGACATGGGTCTTTCTCCTAAGACTTCTCCTGTAATTATAAAATCCGCCTCATATTCTTTTATTAATTCAAAGGTTTTTTTAAGCATAAAGGCATGACAGTCAATACAAGGATTTAGATTTTTACCATATCCATATTTAGGATTTTTAAGAATATTTAAATACTCATCAGTAATATCAATTATTTCTAAAGGGATATTTAAAAATTTTGATGCTGTTATTGCATTTTTAGAATTAAAAAAGGGAGTGGTAAAATTTATTCCCATAACCTCAATTCCTTGTTGCAATATCAGCCAAACTGCTAAGATACTATCTAATCCTCCTGATAATAAGGCTAAAACCTTAGCTCTTTTTTTTCTCATAATTTATTTACTGTCTCTTGATCGAGCTTTTTAATCACCTCTAAAATTAATTTTTTAGCGGATATAAAGTCATCTAAATGAATAATACCAACATGAGAGTGAATATATCTTGCAGGAACCCCTATAACTATAGAGGGAACTCCTTTAGCATTTATATGAATCCTACCACCATCGGTTCCTCCTCTTTCTAAGGCAGAAAATTGTAAAGGTATATTTAAAGACTCTGCAGAATCAATAAATAATCTTCGAAGATTAACATTGGGAATCATAGTTGCATCGTAAAGAATTAAAGATGGACCTTTCCCTAAAGATATAGGCTTTTCTTGATCTATTCCAGGCACATCATTAGCTATATCGGATTCTAAAACAATTCCCACATCAGGATTTACTAAGTAAGCACTTGTGGCTGCTCCTCTTAAACCCACCTCTTCTTGAACTGTAAAACTCATATATACTGTATTGGGATGATTTATATTCCTTAATTCTTTAAGGATCTCTATTCCTAATGCGCATCCTACTCTATCATCCCATGCTTTTCCCAAAAGAAGTTTTTTATTAGATAAAGGAGTAAATTCACTTATAGGAACAATAGGATCTCCTGGTGAGACTCCCATTTCTTTTGCCTCTTCTTCATTTTTTGCCCCAATATCAATATACATATCTTTCTTTTCCACAATTCTTTTTCTTTCCTCTTCTGACAATATATGAGGGGGTTTTGATCCAATAACTCCAATAATATCTCCTTTACTGGTTTTAATTATTACCCTTTGGGATAATAATACTTGATCCCACCACCCACCTAAGGGAATAAATTTTATAAACCCTTCCTTTGTAATACTTTTTACCATGAATCCTATTTCATCCATGTGTGCAGATAGCATTACTTTTGGATTTTCTTTTTCTCCTTTCTTTCTTATAATTAAACTTCCCAGTCTATCCTCTAAAATTTCTCCGAAAGGTTCAATATATTTTCTAATTACCTCTCTTATTTCCTTCTCATATCCGGGAACACCACCTGTCTCTGTAATTTCTTTTAACATCATCATAAGTTCTTCCATCTTTTATTCTTCCCCTTTCTCTAAAATTTCTATAGGATATCCTTCTTTTCTTATTTTATCAACTAATCTATTAATCTGTTGAAAATCCTTTGTTTCCAAGGTAATGTCCACCGCTGTTTCACCAATAGGAAAAAGAGGATTTGCTCTATCTTGATGAATAGAGACAATATTTGCCTTTTCTTGGGCAATTATTTCTAATATTTTTGAAAGGCGACCTGGAACATCTAAAACTCTAATATGTAAATGAACCAATCTTCCTGATTGAATTAGTCCATACTCTAGAATTCTTGAAAGTAAACTTACATCAATATTTCCCCCACTTAATATTAAAACAACTTTCTTTTCCTTAATTATTTTGTAATTTTTCAACAACGCTGATAAAGATACAGCACCTGCACCTTCTACTAAAGTTTTTGCTCTTTCTAATAAAAAAAGAATTCCCTGAGCAATTTCCATTTCATCCACTAAAAATATATCATCAAGATATTTTTCTAATAATTTTTTTGTTATTTCACCTTCTTTTTTTACTGCTATTCCTTCTGCAATAGTTGAGGATGGTTTATTTTCTAAATTAATATTTTTAAAACTTTCATAGTATGTAGGAAAAGCAAAAGTCTGAACACCGTAAATTTTTATTTTTGGATTTTGTTCTTTTATAGCAATAGAAATTCCACTTGCCAATCCACCACCACCAATAGGAATTACAATTGCTTCTAAATCAGGAATAGTATTGAGAATTTCTAAACCGATAGTTCCTTGTCCCGCAATAACTTGGGGATCATCAAAGGGATGAATAAATATTAGGTTTTCTTCCTTTGCCTTTTTTAAAGCAAATTCATAAGCTTCATCATATAAAGAACCATGTAAAATTATGTTAGCAGAATAATTTTTTGTGGAAATAATTTTAACTAGAGGGGTATTTTCAGGCATAACAATTGTTACAGGAATAGAAAATAATTTTCCTGCAAAGGCAACCCCTTGAGCATGATTTCCTGCTGAAGACGCGATAACTCCTTTAACTCTCTTATTTAATTGGCTAATGAAATTAAGGGCACCTCTTATTTTAAAAGATCCTGTTTTTTGAAAATTTTCATATTTTAAGAATACTTCCTTTTGAGTCATATCACTAAAGGTTTGAGAAAAACTCAAAGGGGTATTATGAATCCAAGGAGAAATTCTTTCAAGGGCATCCTTGACCTCTTTTAAGCCAATCATTTTATCACCTCATAATTGAATAACCTTTGTTAATAAATCTGTGTACTCTTATTTTACATCCTTTTAAATTAAAAGAAATTTTTTCCTTTGCAATAGTTAATTCTTTTTTATCTTTAAATAAAGCAAAAATACTTGAACCTGTTCCTGATAAAGAAACATAAGGAGAGAATTCCTGTAATATTTCTTTTATATCTTTTATTAAAGGATAGTTTTTAAACACTATATTTTCGAAAAAGTTATAAAGTTTTGGTATTTTATTATTTTTTATCTCTTTAAGCACATAATTCCAGTTAATATGATTTCCTAAATTTTGAGGATCAATTTGGGAATACATATTTTTTGTGTTAATTCCAAAGGGGGGTGTGATTAATAAGACAAAATAATTAGATAAATTTGGAAGCTTTGTTATTTTTTCTCCCTTTCCTTCAACAAAGGAAGTTCCACCATATAAAAAAAAAGGAATATCGGAACCTAATTTTATACCCATGTTTGATAAATCCTCTCTTTTAAGTCCTGCCTTCGTTAAAAAATTTAAAGCAAATAAGATACTTCCTGCGTTGGAACTTCCTCCTCCTAAACCACCTTGAAGAGGAATTCTTTTTAAATGATTAATATATAAACCTACTTTTATTCCTGTCTCTTCAATAAAACTTTTATAAGCTTTATATATTAAGTTCTCTTTTAATGGAATCATATAATTTGATCTTAATAAAAAATGGGGGAAGGGAAGAAGTTTTATTAACAAAAAATCTGACATATCAATATTTTGTAAAATTATCTTCACATCATGATAATTATCTGGTCTTTTATTTATTACATCAAGAAATAAAGTTATTTTAGCATAAGAGTATATTTTTAATATCATATTCCAAAAGATTATTACTTAAATCAATATATTTTTCTAAAGTTAGATTTTCTGCTCTTTCTTTTGGATCTATATTTAGTTTTTTAAAAATTTCTTCTAAAGGATAGGAAGGAAATTCCATTTTAAGATTATTTAAAAGATATTTCCTTCTATACTTAAAGGCAGATTTTATTATTCTAAAGAATAATTCTTTATCCTTTATTCTTTCAAAATTAGGAGAATATTTAAACTTTAATAAAAGAGAGTCTATTTCTGGAATGGGAAAAAAGAAATGGGAAGGTACAGGACAAACTACTTCTACTTTATAGGTTAACTGAAGTAAAAGAGATAATGGGCTGAATTTTTTATTTCCTGGTTTTGCCATAATTCTTTCTGCCATTTCCTTTTGGAGCATAAGCATCATTATATCTGCATAAGGTCCTTTCTTTAAATATTCACCAAGAAAACTTCCCGATATATAATAGGGTAAGTTTCCAAAAATTTTAAAGGGCTTTTCTATAATATTGAATAAATCTATTTTTAATACATCTCCCATTATTATCTCAATATTATTAAAATCTCTTGATAACTCCCTTAAAATTTTTTCAAACCTTTTATCAATCTCAATAGCAATAACTTTTTTAGAATATTTTGCCAATTCAAGGGTTAAAGTTCCAATTCCTGCTCCTATTTCCAAAACTATGTCCGTATTTTTTAATTCTCCATAAATTATAATTTTTTCTATAATATTTCTATTGATCAAAAAGTTCTGTCCTAAGCTTTTTTTTAAGTATATTTTATTTTTATTAAGGATTGAGATTAGGGTTTCTTTATTTGTTAAATCCATATCAGCTGATTCTTTCTAATATATAAACAATTATTTTTCTTCTCCCAAAATTTAAAACTTCTCTTCTTGTAGGAAAGAGTAAATCAATTCGCATTCTTTTGATTGCTCCTCCTGTATCTCCTGCAATAGCAAATCCATATCTTGGAATATATAATGGTGTTCTTAATGGAATATATCTTGGATCTACAGCAACCACTCCCTTTACTGCTTTCCATCCAAGAGCAGTTATATCATCTACCCCATTTCCCTCCCATGGATGATAAGCTGTTGCTGTTAAGGTTAAAGATTTTTTTAACCTAAAGGTTGCAGAAGAAAGCTTAAGATTTTTCAATATAGGCGATGTGATTTCATAAATTGTAGGTATTTTCTCAACTAAGATTCTTCTACTTAATAGAGTTTTTTCTTCTAATTTTTTATTAATATACAACAACTTCCATTCCTCTTCTATTCTTCCTTCTCTTCCCATTTGTATTCTTCTTTCCTTATAGTTTTTTCCAAAATAAACTTTAAAGATAATATCAGGTTTTTCTATGACATAACTTTTAACTTTTTTCTCTTCAACTCTATCTATTTTTATTGTCTTAATGAAAGGAGTAATAGAAACTCGTGGATGAGGAGTTATTCTATCTTTTTTATTTATCTTTATTTTGCCTTCCTTTATAACCTCCCATACAAAATTTGCCCTAGTTTTTATTTTCATAACTTTTTTATTACCATCAATTATTGTAATTTCATAAGGAGGTTTGATTAATTTTGATGGATTAAAATAGAATTCATTTATTAATCCTTTACTATTTCCCATTAGTAAATTGATAGTTAATAAAGCAAATAAAACTTTTTTTCTCATTTTGGTATCAACCTTCTAAAGAAATATTTTCCAACCCTTAAAATTACAGGTTTCTCAACATTCAATTCTAAATTAATATCTAAAATTCTTTCCCCATCAATTTCTACTGCACCTTGAGATATTAATCTTCTTGCCTCACTATTACTTTTTACAGCTCCCACAAGATTTAAAAGTTTTACAATCCAAATTTTTTTCTCATTTAATATATATTCTTCTACCTCTTCTGGTAATTCTCTTAGTCTAAAGATTTTTTCAAATTCTTCTTCTGCTTTTTTACTTTCCTGCTCTCCATGATACATTCTAACAATCTCTCTTGCTAATCTTGCCTTTACATCTCGAGGATGTAGAGTTCCATCTTTTAATCCTTTTTCTATTTTTTCCACTTCACTTTTAGATAAATCTGTTGCCAATTGAAAATATCGAATTAAAAGCTCATCAGGAATAGACATTATCTTACCATACATGTTATTAGGAGATTCAGTAATTCCTACATAGTTTCCAAGGCTTTTACTCATTTTTTGTTTTCCATCAATTCCCTCCAATATAGGCATTAACATGGCAACCTGTGGATCCTGATTAAATTCTTTTTGTATCTCCCTTCCTACTAAGAGATTGAATTTTTGATCAGTTCCACCTAATTCTATATCCGCTTGAATAGCTACAGAGTCATAGGCTTGCAATAAAGGATATAAAACCTCGTGAAGAAATATGGGTTTATTCTCTTTAAATCTTAAAGAAAGGTGATCTCTTTCAAGAATTCTTGCAATAGTGTATTTAGAAAGTAGGTTTATTACATCCTCCAGTTTCATTTTTCCAAACCATTCTTCTTGATATCTAATTTCCGCTTTTGATATGTCTAAAATTTTACCTACTTGTTCTTGATAAGTTAGAGCATTTCTTTTAACTTGTTCTGGGGATAATGATTTTCTTGTTTCAGATCTTCCCGAAGGATCTCCTATTCTTGCAGTAAAATCACCAATGATAAAAACTACTTGATGTCCCAATTCTTGAAATTGTCTCATCTTTCTTAAAACTACTGCGTGCCCTAAATGTAAATCAGGAGCGGATGGATCTGCCCCTAATTTTACCCTTAAAGGTCTTCCTTCTTTTCTTGCCTTTTTTACCTTTTCTTCCAATCCATCCTCTGGAATTACTTCCACAGTATTATCCATTAATATAGAAAGTTCTTCCTCAATACTCAACTTTTTATTCATCTTTTCACTCCCATCTCAAAAAATTTCTCTTTGATAGATGGATTTCTATAAATATAAATAAGGATGGGAAGACCAATCAAATAAGTCACTACTGCTTCTCCTATGGCAATATAGAAAACATTTAATAGATAGGGAAGTTTAAAGAATACATGAAGATACAAACTTACTCCTAATGCATTTACTATAATTGGTGGGAGAGGTGCAAGATGAATTCTTGGCATCTTATATGTTAAATATCCTGCAATTAAGGTGCATAAACTTCCAAAGACCACATCGATCCAACCCAAAGGACTAAAAAAATTTGCTATAAAACATCCCAAAAATAATCCTGGAATTGCAAAGGGATCTATAAAAGGGAATACAGTAAGAAATTCTGAGATTCTAAATTGTATGGGACCATAACTAATAGCACTGAATAATAGAGTTAAAACAATATATATACTTGCGTATATTGCTATTCTCGTTACTATCCTTGTAGGCAAAAGGTCACCTCCTTTTGAATTTTCTTCATTTTTCTTTTTAAAGATTTGCTTTTTAAAGAAGATGCAACTAAAAGTAAATCCATCTCATTTACTTGAAAGGGCATTATGACAATCTTTTCTGAATTTCCATTTAAAGATAATTCTTTTATTTTATCATTTTTAAAAGAACTTTCAAATAAATTGTTACTTTCTTTATAAATTAAGGAGATAAAGGCTCCTAATATTTCTGAAATATTATCTTCCAAACTACTTTTTAAAACTAGTCCTTCCGAAGAAGTAAGGATTAAAAAGGAAAAGTTTTCTTCTTCGCATTTAAGTGAGAAATTATATTCCAATAAACTAGAATTCATATTAACCTCCTATAAGTCTAATTCCTTTGAAATACTTTTCATTGCGGATAATCCTATGCTTATAAACTTATCTAAGCTTAATCCGAGTTCCTCACAAGATTTTATTTGTTCTCTATTTGCTCCCCTTGCAAAACTTTTTTCTTTAAATTTCCTTAATATGAAATCTACATCCAAAGGTTCTAATTTTTTCTCAGGATGAACTAGAGCGGATGCAACAATTAATCCTGTAAGAGGATCAACTGCATATAAAGCTTTTGCTAATAGGCTATTTCTTGGAAATCCATGAATTTCATTATGAGCTTTTATTGCTTCAATCATCTCCATAGGAAAATCATAAGGTTTTAATATCTCAACGGATAATAGACTGTGTTTTTCTGGATCTTTTTCTGTCAATTCATAATCAATATCATGAAGTAAACCTGTTAATCCCCAAAGCTCTTCATTTTCATTAAGGTGTTTTGCAAGATCTTTCATTATAGCTTCTGTAGCTAACATATGTTTAATTAAATTATTATTGTTTATATATTCTTTTATTAAATTTAGAGCTTCTTTTCTTGTCATAATCCTCCTCCTTAATAAGGCAAAACCCATACTTCAGTGGATTTTGGTAAGGTTTCTTTATTAATTTCAACTTCTTTTTCTATTAATCTTTTTATAGGATATTTTATAATGGAAAGAAAACTTTCTACAGGAGCTAAATCAAACTTTAAATTCGGAGTCTTATAATGCATAGGAATTACAATTTTAGGTTTAATCTTCTCTACAATCTCTAATGCTTGATTTGCATCTATAGTATAAACTCCTCCCACTGGAATACAAAGAATATCTATCTCTCCTAATTTTTTTATATCTTCTCTTAATAACACATGTCCTAAATCTCCAAGATGAGCTATAGTTATTTCATCTATATTGAAAATAAAGATTTGATTTTCCCCCCTCTTAGAACCTAGAGATTCATCATGATAGGAGCTAATACTTCTGATTTTTATTCCCAATTCTTCTTTTTCTAAAACTCCCTTTAATGTTATAAATTTGCCTTTTAAAAGATTCACTGAATTGTGATCAAAATGCTCATGACTTGTAGTAACAATATTAGGTTCTATATCGGGAATAGGATATCCTACAGATTTATCAAAGGGGTCTGTTAAAATTTTAATCCCATCTTTACTTGTAAAGAGAAAACAAGCGTGTCCATACCATCTTATTTTCATTTTCCTCCCTCCTTTTCCAATTCTACATTTTTTCTGGGGAAGAAATTCCTAATATTTTCAACCCATCATTTATAATTATTCTAACACAATCTACCAAACTAAGTCTTGCTAAGGTTAATTCCTTGTTCTGGGATAATACTCGACAGGAATCATAAAAGGTATGAAAAGCAGTAGCAAGATCTAAAAGATAATGGGGTAATAGATGTATTTCCAAATTTCTTGTAATATCACTTAACTTATCAGGATATCTCATTAGTATAGTCAAAAGCTCTTTTTCCTTCTTATCTTTTAGTAGAGTTAAATCCGCAAGATCTAAATCTTTAAGATTTATTCCCCTTTCTTCTGCTTGTCTTAAAATACTACAAGATCGGGCATGGGCGTATTGAACATAATATACAGGATTATCATTCGCCTGTTTTTTGGCTAATTCAATATCAAAATCCAGTTGACTATCTGCACTTCTTAATAAAAAGAAAAATCTTATTGGATCCCTACCTACTTCCTCTTGTACCTCTTCTAACGTTATAAAATCTCCTGTTCTCTTTGAAATTCTAACCTCTTCTTTCCCTCGAAGAAGTCTTACCATTTGAACTAAAATTATATCTAAAATCTTAGGAGAATATCCAAGGGCTTGTAAAGAAGCTTTCATCCTTTGTACATGAGCATGATGATCTGCACCCCAAACATCTATGATCCAATCAAATCCTCTTTTAATTTTGTTTAAATGATAGGCAATATCCGCTAAAAAGTAAGTAGGAGAGCCATCCCTTTTTACTAAAACTCTATCATTCTCATCCCCAAATTTTGTTGAAGAAAACCAAAGGGCAGAGTCTTTTGTATAAATATAACCATTTTTATCAAGAATTTCTAATACTTCTTTTAATTTTCCCTCTTTGTGTAGACTTCTTTCACTAAACCAGCAATCATATTCTACCCCAAAATTTTTTAAGGTATTTTTGATATTTTCTAACATTTTATTTAGAGCATATTCTTTAAAAAACTCTATTTTTTCTTTTTCACCCAAGGAGTCGATTGTTTCTTTTTCCTTTAAAAGTTCATAAGCTAAATTTTTAAGATATTCTCCTTTATATCCATCCTTGGGAAATTCACAATCTATTCCTTGAATTTCCAAGTATCTTGCATATAAAGATCCTCCTAAAAGGTCTATTTGATTTCCTGCATCGTTTATATAGAATTCTTTTTCTGCATACCACCCTATTCTTCTAAAAAGATTTGCAAGGGAATCTCCAATTACTACTCCCCTGGCATGGGCTATATGCATAGGTCCTGTAGGATTTATACTACCAAACTCCACTTGTATTTTTTTATGAGTATGAGGAATATTTACAAAACCATCTAAATCTTTTCTAATATAATTTATAATATCCAGTAAAATTTTATCGGAAATAAAAAAATTAATAAAACCAGGTCCTGCTATTTCAATCTTTCTAAAAATGTCTTTTGTTGATATGGTATCAACTAATTGGTGAGCTATCTCTAAAGGAGGTTTTTGATTTTTTTGTGCTATTAATAAAGGAATAGGAGTGGCATAATCCCCATATTCCTTTTGTTTTGGAACTTCAATTATTATATCTATCCCATTAATACTTAAACCTTTTTTCTGTAAATTCTTTAGAGCATCCTCTAAAATCTTTTTAATTTTTTCCCTTATCATATTAGTCTCCTTCTAATATTTCTTTTAATAATAACTTATAAAATTATATCTAAAATATACTCCAGAATTCCATCTAAAGCAATAACTAATAAGATTGATCTAGTATTTTCCATCAAGATAAAAAGCATTAAAAATAAAATAATGTTTTAAAAAAGAAGAAAATACTCTTTGTATCTTGCCATTTTTGTACCTTATTTAAAAATTCTTTTTTTACTTTTGTATCTTTTTGTATGTATCCATAAAAAATATTCATATTCTCCTTATTAGATTTTTCTACTATTTCTATTAGATGTTTAGTCCTCCTTGGTATTTAGTTTTAACTCTAGTTCTTGTTTTCACACCTATATTTATAATTCGGATTTTAGCAGTTTTAGAAACATTTTTATTATGCTTTTTAGTAATTTTCTTAAAGTCTCTTTTACAAATTTAAGTGAAAATTTTCTAAGTTCATGGTAATATTTTATAGGTTTTTCCTCTATCCTTTCTAATCTTCTTTTAAAACCCTTGACAAAAATTTATTCTTCTTATAATATATTTTTGCCATGATTGAGTGGAGCAAATAAAAATTTTTACTTGCTTGAACACAAAAAAATTGGTCTCAACCATATCAGCTCCACAAGATGATTGTACCTTAGACAATTAGGCATGATGTAATAATCAGCCGGGCACCAAAGTAAAAAGGGCATACGGTGGATGCCTTGGCACCGAGAGCCGAAGAAGGACGTGGCAGGCGGCGAAACGCCCCGGGGAGCTGCGAGCAAGCTATGATCCGGGGATTTCCGAATGGGGAAACCCACTCTGGGTAATGCCAGAGTATCCCTAAGGGGAAACTCTTAGGGAGGGGAACCGGGGGAACTGAAACATCTTAGTACCCCGAGGAAAAGAAAGAGAGAATCGATTCCCTGAGTAGTGGTGAGCGAAAGGGGAGGAGCCTAAACCTGTGTGGTGGAGAAGCTTGCGGGCGTTGCCACACAGGGGTAGAGGGATAAGGTTGGGGGAAGCCGCAACTTTCCCGTAGGACTAAGTACTCTTAGCTGAACGGTCTGGGAAGGCCGGCCGGAGAAGGTGAGAGCCCTGTAGGCGAAAGGAGTGCTTAGGCTATGGACCTTAATCCCGAGTAGCATGGGACACGGGGAATCCTGTGCGAATCAGGGCGGACCACCGCCTAAGGCTAAATACTCTTGGTGACCGATAGCGCATAGTACCGTGAGGGAAAGGTGAAAAGAACCCCGGGAGGGGAGTGAAATAGAACCTGAAACCGTATGTCCACAGTGAGTAGGAGAGCGATGTTCGAGCTTTTAAGCTTGAGCATGCTCAACTGCGTGCCTGTTGAAGAATG
>JAOADF010000151.1 GCA_026417425.1 Dictyoglomaceae bacterium | reverse complement strand
TAATATGCAGTGGCAAGGTCGTGGGTTATATATATAACGCTTACATTACTTTTTTCTTTTAAATCCTTAAAAAGATTTACAATGGACATTCTTAAGGAAGCATCTATCATGGATACAGGCTCATCTGCGATTAAAAGAGATGGTTTTGTTATTAATGCCCTTGCTACTGATATTCTTTGAAGCTGTCCTCCTGAGAACTCACTGGGATACTTATCTACAACCTCTTCCCTTGATAATCCTACGGATCTTAGGGCATTCTCTACTACTTCGTCCATATTGTCCTTTGTAATTTTAAAGTTTTCTAAGGTCTCATATAAATAGCTGGAAACTTTTCTCAAGGGATTAAAAGTTTCAAAGGGATTCTGGAATATTGCTTGTACTTCACTTCTGAAGAAGTTTCTATTTTCTTTATTTAAATTTGTTATATCCTTTCCTTTATAAATTATTCTTCCCGAAGTGGGCTCATGAAATCCCAAAATTATCCTTGCAACAGTAGTTTTTCCGCTTCCACTTTCTCCTGCTAAAGTAAATACTTCTCCTTCTTTTATCTCAAAGGAAACATTATTCACTGCAACAATTTTTATTCTCGAAAAGATATTTCCTAACGTAAATATCTTTGTTAAATTCTCAATTTTTAGAATATAGTTATTATTTGTCATGAATCTACCTCCTTTGAATATAGGAAACATGCAACCTTATGTTGAGGTTTTATCTCCACAAATTTTGGAACATTTATTTTACATTCTTCCATAGCATAGTTACATCTTGGATGGAATTTGCATCCCGATGGGGGATTGGCAAGGGACGGGGGAGTTCCTGGGGCACTTACTTTATAAGATTTATCCCCTATCTTAGGTAAAGATCTTATTAAATATTGGGTATAAGGATGAAGAGGATTTTCATATAATTCTTCTGTTTTTGCCTCTTCAATTATATTTCCTGCGTACATAATTCCAATCCTATCGGATATTGTTGCATGAACTCCCATATCATGAGTAACAAGAATTATTGTATTATTTAAAATACTCTGAACAGACTTTAAAAGTTGTAATACTCCCCTTTGGGCTACTACATCTAAGGCAGTAGTTGGCTCGTCTGCAATTATTACTTTCGGGTTTAAAAAGGTTGCTAAGGCAACGATTACCCTTTGCCTCATACCACCCGAGAGCTGATGAGGGTAGGCAAATAAGGTTTTTGAGGGTAAGCCTAACATCTTAAAAAATTCAAATAATGAATGTTCCATCTTCTCTTTTTCATCCTTTGCTACATGAGCTCCAATAAAGTCCCAAAAAGAATCAATAATTTTTATAACGGGATTTAAAACGTTCATAGATCCTTGAGGAATATAGGAAATAAATTTCCATCTCAGATCTTGAATCTCTTCTTCAGAAAGGGTAAATATACTGATAAACTCTCCATTTTTTCTATAAAAAACATTACCATCAATAAGAGTTAATGGGGGTTCCAACATACCATATAATACCTTCACTAAAGTGCTTTTTCCACAGCCTGATTCTCCTGCTATTCCATATATTTCATTTTCTTCAACTTCTAAGGAAACCCCATTTACTGCTTGAACTATTTGTTTTCTTCCATAAATGTCTAATATATAAAAGGATTTTAGATTTTCCGCTTTTAGTATCGCCATTTTTTCACTCCTTTGCTATTCCTATTCTTTGAATTCTTGTTCTAGGATCCGAATATTCACTTATACTTACGGAAAGAAGATATAAACTTATGAATAAAAACACTGAAATTACAATGGGAGTTAGTAGCCACCACCAAATGCCAAGAAGCATAGCTTGATAATTTATTGCCCAGTGAAGGGTTGTTCCAAGGGTAGGAATGGCAAGATTTGATAATCCTAAAATAGATAATGTTACTTCTAATCCTATACTCCATCCCATATTGTTAATTACTGTGGAGAACACTAAAGGAAGAACAAAGGGGAAATACTCTTTTATTACTAAATTTAGAGTTGAATAACCTGACAAAATAGAAGTATATGTAAATTCTCTTTCTCTCAAACTTAGAACCTGAGCTCTTATTAATCTTGCATCCCAAGGCCATCCAAATATCCCAAGAAGAATACCTAAAGAAAATAAACTTAAATGACCTTTTATTAGAGAGGATATCAATATCAATATGGGAAGAAGAGGTAAGATAAGGAAACTATCACTTAAGAACATTAAAAATCTATCCACTCTTCCCCCTAGATATCCTGCAACTAATCCTACAATTATAGCAATTATTCGTGAGAATAGTGCTGCAATTACTGATATAATAAGAGAATTTCTTATGGCAAAGGTTGCTTCCCAAAAGACATCTTGTCCCTTTGAGTTTGTTCCTAAGATATGTTGAAAAGAAGGAGGAAGATCCCGTGGAAAAATATTCCATCTTGTGGGATCATAGGGACAAAAGAAAGATAAAAAGGCTAAGAATAAAAGGATACATATAACTATAAAGCCAAATCTAAATTTCCCATCTCTTAAAAGATCTCTTAATACATTCACTTTTCTTTCTCCTCCTATTTATACCTTATTCTTGGATCAAATAATGGGTATAAAAGATCTATAATTAAAATAAAGGTTGCAATTCCAATAATGGATATGGCAGTTATTCCCATTATTAAATTATAATCTCCAGTATTTATTGCGTTATAAAGTAAAGTTC
>JAOADF010000135.1 GCA_026417425.1 Dictyoglomaceae bacterium | reverse complement strand
TAAATATAACAATTCCATGGTATAATTTTTATATGTCAGAAAGGAAGATATTAGTTATTGGAAATAAAATTTATACTCAGGATGAAAATAATCCAGAGGTAAATTGGATTTTAATAAAAAATGATACTATAATTGATTTAGGAAAAGGAAATCCTCCTATTTCTCCTAATTTTAATATCTTTGATTTTTCTTCTTTTTATGGACTTCCTGGGTTTATTGATTCCCATGTTCATTTAGCAAATACAGCTCTTACTGAAATCTTTTTAGATCTTAGTAGCTTTACCTCCATAGAAGATATACTTAAAGCTCTAGAAGCAATAAGAGATAATACCCCAAAAGGAGAATGGATTGTCGCAAAAGAATTTGATCCTCAAAATGTTGAGGAAAAAAGAGATATAAATAGAGAAGAATTGGATAAAAATTTTCCCTTTCATCCTGTTTTTATTATAAGAAAGGACTCCCACTCAAGTATAGTAAATACATTAGCTGAAAAGCTCTTAGATGTTCCTTCTTTAGAGGAAAAAGAAGATAATTTATTAAAAGCAAGAGCTCACCAGATAGCTATAGGGAAAGTCTATCAAAAAATTGATCCGTCTCTTTTAATTAAAGGAATTATAAAGATAACAAGAAAGGCAATAGAAAAGGGAATAACTACTATTCATACATTAGAAGGAGGCTATACTTCTCCTCCTAATACTCCTAATCTCTTGTTGGGAATTGAACACTATCTACCACTACAGTTAGTAATTTATTATCAAACCACCTCTATTTCTAAAGTAAAGTCAATAAATCTTCCAAGAATTGGTGGCTGTCTTCTTATTGATGGATCTGTAAGTAGCAAAACTGCAGCCTTTTTTGAGCCCTATCAGGGAGATGAGAATAACTATGGAATATTATACTGGGAACCAGAAACTTTAGAAAATTTTATTAAGTCTGCTCATAATGATGGCCTTCAAATCTCTTTTCATGCTGTAGGAGATAGAGGAATAGATCTTCTTCTTAAGGCTTATAAAAAGATATTAAAAAACTTTCCAAGAGAAGATCATAGACATAGAATTGAGCATTTTGAATATCCAAGAAATGAACATATAAAACTTGCAAGAGATTTAGGATTAAACATCTCTGTTCAACCGAGTTTTTTACATTTTTGGGGAGGAGAAGAAAAGCTCTACGAAAATTATTTAGGAAAGGAAAGAGCAAAAAGAATAATTCCTTTAAGGGAATTATATGATGAAGGTGTAATTTTAGGAGGAGGATCAGATAGTTCTATTACCCCATTAGATCCACTATTAGGAATTCACTCCGCAATAAACCATCCAAATCCCAATGAAAGTTTGAATGTTTTCGAAGCGATTAGAATTTTTACATATAATGGAGCCTACTTAGCTTTTCTTGAAAAGAAAAAGGGTTCTTTAGCTATAGGAAAAATTGCAGATATAGTCTTTTTAAATAAAGATCCTTTTTTAGTAAAACCCAAGGATTTTTATTCATCTCTTGAAGTAGTTGCAACTATTTCTAAAGGACAATTGGTCTATAAAAAAGAAGATCTTAGAATTTGAAAGAAGGAATAGGAAGAGATAGTCTTTTTAAAATTTCTTGTCCTACTAATATTCCAGAGCAGGAAGCTTGTGTTAAACCTCTTGTAATTCCCGCCCCATCTCCAATAGCAAAAAGATTTTTTATCTCTGTCTCTAACGATGGAGAAAGTTTTACTCTTGCAGAGTAAAACTTTACTTCTACACCATATAAAAGAGTATGACGAGAGTAAACTCCAGGGGTTACTTTATCTAAAGCTTGAAGCATTTCAATAATATTAACTAGATATCTGTAAGGCAAAACCAGGCTTAGATCTCCAGGAATTGCCTCTTTTAAAGTTGGAATTACCATTCCTTTTTGTAATCTCTCCCATGTAGATCTTCTTCCTGCGAGGAGATCTCCTAATCTTTGGAGAATAATACCGTTACTAAGAAGATTTGCAAGACTTCCAATTGCTCTTCCATATGAAATTGGATCTTTAAAAGGTTCTGTAAAATTCTTTGAAACTAAAACCGCAAAATTTGTATTCTCTGTCTTTTTTTCTGCAAAGCTATGACCATTAACAGATATTATCCCTTCATTCTGTTCCATTACTACCTCACCGTAGGGATTCATACAAAAAGTTCTTACTTTATCGTCAAAGGTTTTTGTATAATATATAAACTTTGCTTCATACAAATGGTCCGTCAAATCCTTCATAACTATTGCAGGAATTTCTACTCTAACTCCAATATCTACAGGATTAATAGACCAAGAAAGACCAATCCTTCTTCCCTCTTCACTTAGCCATTTTGCTCCTTCTCTTCCTGGTGCTACTATTACAAAATTACTATGGTAAATCTCTCCATTTTCTAGTTCTACACCATAAATTTTTCCTTTATCTACTAATAATTTCGCTACTTGTTTATTTAAGATAATATCTATTTTATCTCTAAGATATTCATACATGTTCAAAAGAATTGGGGCACAATTTTCTGTTCCTAAATGTTTAATAGAAAAATAAACAAGCCTAAGATCTGCTGAAATTGCTTTCTTTTGAAATTTCTCGAAAATTTCTGGGTCAGGCTTTATTAAGGGTTGATCTGCACCAAAACTTGTGTATATTTTATCTACTAATTCCATTAATTCCAAAAGTCTTTTTTCACCTATGTAATCTTTAAGCCATCCACCAACTTCTGTAGAAAAAGTAAGCTTTCCATCACTAAAAGCTCCCGCACCACCCCAACCTGTTACTAAAGCGCATCGAGAACATAATATACAAGTTCTATGATCAATTCGGGCAGGGCAAATTCTTCTATTTGTTAGGTCTCCTTTTTCTATTAATAAAATCTTTAAAGACTTTTGGGAATTTATTAGTGTTAAGGCACTAAAAATACCCGCAGGTCCTCCACCTACAATGATTACATCATATCTCATGTTCTTTAATACAACCTCTCTTGTTCTAATCTGTTAAGATATTCCATTCCTTTTTTAATTCTTATTTTTCTCGCTTTAACAAGACTTACAAATTCCGGAATAATTTTACCTCTTTCTTCCTCAATTTCCAAGAGGATCTCTTCAAGATTTCTATTTCCATCTATAGCTTTTATCATTTTTTGAACAGGTGTAAAAGGAGAACTTACACTCCCTGCAAGTTCTGGGATAATTTCTTGTAAGTCAACTAAATCTCTAATAGCTAATCTTCCTAAGGATATATTTTCTAAAACAACACTTATTGCCATTAACGTAACAACACCACTCATTCGAGCAACAGTAGCAAAATCTCTTCTACCATCTATATTAGCTAAAATTAATCTCTCCTTTTCTTCGTAGGTCATTGTTTCAGGCTTTTTTCTAAGAAGTAAAACTTGAACTGCAGAGGGAATAGCAAATTCGGGATTAACAAAGTAAGGAACACAAGTTAGAGATTTAAGCTGTTGTCTTTTTGATTGCCATTCATCAATAACTCTTGCAGCCTCTAATATTAGAGCTTCTGGAGAAAGATCTATAGATGTAGGTATATTAGGTAAGTTTCCAGATTTAAACTCAAAATTTCCTTCGTTCCATGTGAAAAGATCAAAAAAAGCATCCATTCCTGATAAATTTCCTGCTTGGGCATGAATTACTCTTCCATTTTTAAAATAAATATTTCCATTTCTATAGCTTCTTTGTATAACTAATATTCCTGTTTCTGTTTTACCACTTATAAACTGAATTAATGAAGCAAGATCAAACTCTCTCAAATTACCTGTTAATGGCAAGTTACATCTCTCCTTTTTAAAATTTTAAGTATTTTAAAATACCAAATAATATCTTTTCTCCATCGAAGGCTAAAGACCAAAAATAATTATTCCAAAAATATCTTCCAAAAACAAACACTTTTCCAGGTTCTGTAAAGGGAAAATATATATAGGTTCCCAAAGATAAAGATTTATTTATTGGATAAGAAAAAGCAGATTCTATATTTATACTTGTACTTCCTAAAATGCCAATATTAATTTGAAATCCACCATAAAGTTTCTCTAATACAAAGGGAATCAATACTCCTAAATATTTTTCGTTATCTCTAAATTCAATATTTAAAACAAGATTTGGATAAAATTTGAAACCACCCCCTATTCTTGGGAAGTCATTTAAACCAAGTCCTGCCCAAAATCTCATATTCTTATCAGGAGAAAATACTAAGAGTCCATAGAGATTTAAAGGAGAAACAAATAGTCCCAAATCTAAATAGTTAGAAAAATAATAAACTCTTTCTTGTAGGGAAAATCCCCATAAAGATTCGCCAAAGGAGAAATTAATTAAAAACAAGATTAAAAATAAATAAAATATCAATATCCTTCTCATGGAATACCTCCCTTAATGGTGCGCCCGAGAGGACTCGAACCTCTAACCTACGGATTCGTAGTCCGCCGCTCTATCCTGTTGAGCTACGGGCGCCCATGTTACAATTATAAATAAATATTGAATTATATGCAAGCTTAGGAATTATGATTCAACAGCAATTCCATTATTGATTTTGCAGCGATTTTTCCAGCACCCATAGCACTTATAACTGTTGCAGAACCAGTGACAATATCTCCTCCTGCAAAAACCCTTTCTTTTGTAGTTTTTCCTGTTTTTTCATCAATAACTATTGTTCCATGTTTGGTAAAGGTTAAATCATTTGCAGTTTTTGCAATCAATGGATTTGGAACAGTACCTATAGCTACAATCACCATATCTAAGGAAAATATATAATTGGAATCTGGAATAGGAATTGGCCTTTTTCTTCCACTGTTATCAGGTTCTCCTAAAGTCATTTTCTGAAGCTCTACTGCTCTAACATATCCTTTTTCATCTCCAATAAATCTTATTGGGGATACAAGAAGGTTAAAAATAACTCCCTCTTCTTTAGCATGAACAATTTCTTCATATCTTGCTGGCATTTCCTCTTCAGTTCTTCTATATAGTATATGTACTTCTTCTGCTCCCAATCTTAATGCAGTCCTCGCAGAGTCCATTGCTACATTTCCTCCGCCTATTACACCAACTTTTTTTCCAATTTTTACAGGTGTATCGTATTCAGGAAACTTGTATGCTTTCATGAGATTTACTCTTGTTAGAAATTCATTTGCAGAGTATATTCCTATAAGATTTTCTCCAGCAATATTTAAAAATTGAGGAGTTCCTGCTCCTGCCCCAATAAAAACAGCATGATATTCTTTTAATAATTCATCAATAGTATAAGTTTTTCCAATTATAATATTAGTAAATATTTTCACTCCAAGACTTTTTACATATTCTATTTCTGCTCGAACAATTCTCTTTGGAAGTCTAAACTCTGGAATTCCATATATTAAAACGCCTCCTGGTTCATGAAAAGCTTCAAAAATATGAACTTCAAATCCCATTCTTGCCAAGTCTCCAGCACAAGTTAAACCTGCAGGCCCAGATCCTACAACTGCTATTCTCTTATCGTTTCTTCTCTCAATTTTAGGAGTTTCAAATCCTTTTTGTAATTCAAAGTCTGCAACAAATCTTTCTAATCTTCCTATAGCTACAGGTTCCCCAATTTTTTTAAGAGTACAAAAAGCTTCACATTGAGTTTCTTGAGGACAAACCCTTCCTGTTGTAGCTGGAAGATTATTTGCTTCTTTTATTTTTTTTATTGCCAAATCAAATTTTTTTTCTCTTATAAGTCTTATAAATTCAGGTATATTTATGTTAACAGGGCAACCTTTTATACATGGGGCATCTTTGCATTGAAGACATCTTTCTGCTTCTTCCAATGCTAAGTCAACAGTATATCCAAGAGCAACCTCATCAAAGTTTTTTATTCTCTCCTTCGGATCCTGCTCTGGAATTGGAGTTTTCTTTTTACTTACTAACAACTTTCGATCCCTCGCCTTCTTCTAAAAGTTTTAATGCAGTTTGTTCTTCTTCTTTATAAGTTTTTAATCTTAATAATAATTCATCAAAATTTACAAGATGTCCATCAAATTCTGGGCCATCAACACAAGTAAACATAGTTTTATTTCCGATATTAACTCTACATCCTCCACACATTCCTGTTCCATCAATCATTATGGGATTTAGACTTACAATTGTCTTTATTCCGTAAGGCTTTGTTAACTCTGAAATTACTTTCATCATTATTGTAGGTCCTATAGCCCAAATTCTATCTACTTTTTTTCCTGAGTCCAAAATACTCTTAAGAACATCAGAGACAAAACCTTTGTGACCTAAAGAACCATCATCTGTTGCTAAATATATCTCATCACTAATTTCTTCAATCTTATCTTTAAAAATCAAATAATTTTTACTTCTTGCCCCGAGAATACTTATGATGTAATTCTCTTTTTCTTTTAGAGCTTTCAATATGGGATATAACGCCGCAATTCCAACACCACCACCAACCCCTATAACAGTACCAAAATTTTCTATTTCTGAAGGAGTTCCAAGAGGCCCAACTAAATCTAATATTTTTTCTCCCTCTCTTAGTTTGCCCAATAATTTTGTTGTTTTTCCTATCTCTTGGAATACAATAATTATTGATTCTAGGTTTAAATTTATATCAGCAATAGTTAGAGGAATTCTTTCTCCTTTCTCATTAACTCTCAAAATTACAAATTGACCAGGTTTTGCTTTTTGAGCAATTAAAGGAGCATGTACTTCAATAAGTTTTACTCCTGGAGCAAGTTCCTCTTTTTTTAATATTTTATACAACTTTTTTCCCTCCTTAAGTTCTAAGTTTTTATTGTTGAAGGCTCCGTTAATAAAATACTTTCAAAAAATATTAAATTTACCTGAATATTTTCCAATTCTATTTTCAAGACTCTTGGAAATTTATTATAGGAAAAAAGAATTATAAAGGAAAAGCTTTCTTTTGGTTTTATTATCTTATTTATAGGAAAAGAGAGCAAACTTTCTTTTAAAAGATTATTATATAATTGATCATTGTTTAATAATATTTCACGATAATTTCCAGTATTCTCAAGATAAAGTTTCATTTTACTTAAATCTAAATTTTTTTCTCCATGATTTTGTATTGTTACAAACAAAGGTAAGACTTTTTCAAAAATTGGCAAATTAAATCTTGGATAGTTTTTCAAATTTAATACTATAATTTTCAAAGGATAACTGGGATTATATGCATAATGAAAATTAAAAAAATTTGGATTTTTATTATTTATGAGATATCCTTCCACATGGAGCCTGATTAATTTCTCTTGAAATTGAAAATTGTTATAAACTTGGAGGAGTTTTGTATAATAATCTACAGCTATATTCCAAGGTATATAGCCTTTTTCAGGATTTTTCCAGAAAATATCTTCTTGCTCTTTAGCAATTTTTAATAATGTATTTATATTCTCACTATTTATTGCCAAAGAAAAATTTATAATTAGGAAAAAAATTAATAAAAAAAAGAGGAATTTCATAAATCCCTCCCGAAATTCTATTTTATGGTGGAGCTGGGGGGACTTGAACCCCCGACCTCTTCCGTGCCATGGAAGCGCGCTCCCTCTGCGCCACAGCCCCACTTTTTTGGAGGCGGCACCCGGACTCGAACCGGGGAATGGGAGATTTGCAATCTCCTGCCTTAGC
>JAOADF010000070.1 GCA_026417425.1 Dictyoglomaceae bacterium | reverse complement strand
TTTTTGTCTTGAAAGAAGATAAAGATATAATTCATATCTTGTTCCAGCATAGCCTAAACTTAAACCGCCTGTTTCATGATCTGCAGTAACAATAATCAAAGTCTCAGAAGGTCGTTTTCTATAGAATTCGAGAGCTACTCTTACCGCTTTATCAAAATCCAATACATCATAAATAACAGAGCCTGCATCGTTAGCATGAGATGCCCAATCAATTTTTCCTCCCTCTACCATCATAATAAAACCATTGGGATTATCTAAGAGTTCAATTCCCTTCTTAACAAAATCTGCAAGGGATAAACCCACGTTCATTCCTCTTAATCTATTAATGGCATAGGGCATAGCCTTGGAAGAGTCTAATACTGGATTTATTGCCACAACTTTTCCTACTCCAGGCTTTAATGCCATTATTTCTTCTGCTTTATCCACCACTTTATATCCCTTTTCTTTTAAAATCTCTATAATATCCTTACTTCTTCCATCTCTTCCCTTTGGTTGTAAGAATCCTCCGCCTCCAAAGAAGTCAAAATTGCTATTTGCAAGTTCCAAAGCAATATCATAATAGTTACTTCTACTGGGTTGATGAGCATAACAACCTGCAGGAGTAGCATGATCAAGGGATACACTTGTTATTACTCCTACTTTTTTACCTAATTCCTTCGCCATTTCAAATACACTTTTATATTTGATTTTTTTATCAGGATCCATATTTATAACGCCATTATTAGTCTTTTTGCCTGCAAGCATTGCAGTAATTGCAGAAGCAGAATCAGTAATGTATGTATCTGCAGCATAAGTACTCATATATCCTGATTCAGGAAATTGAGTAAAGCTAAGTTTTTGTATTGAGGGATCTTTTTTCCCTGAAATAGCTCCAAGAAATATCTCTGTTAAGTGTACATGATTAAATCCCATTCCATCCCCAATAAAAAGAAAGATGTATTTAACTGGAGTTCCTCTATATAAACTGACTGATCCAGGATTAGCTATAATATTAGGTGAATAGAGAATTAGAGAAAGAACTAATAAAGAGATTAATAATATATTCACTAAGATTTTTCTAATTTTCATTTTCTTAACCTCCCTCATTAGAGTTTTTTTGGAATCTTCTATGAAACTAATTTAAAATATTTTTCACCTCCTTTCCAGTTTTAATAATAGACCAAAAATTTTAAAGAGCCGTTAAAAATTCATAAAAATTTAAAAAATCTATGTTAAAACAATTTTAAAAATAGATTTTTATATGATGTTCAAATTCTGGCGTTCCTTCTATATACATATTTCTTGGACATCACTTACTAGCACAAGCAGTAAAGAATAAGCTCCAAATTGAATAAAGATTACTAACTTTGCATCTTTATACTAATCTGGAATTTTTAATGATTCCCATTTAGGTTCAAAAGGACCTTCTAAAGTTTTAATTTTCATTACTATTCCTCCCTTATTCTATTAATTTTTAATTATGATACAATATGAAAAAAGAATCTTTAAAGAGGTTATAAATGAGTGTTAAAGAAAGGTATTCCAATATTTCTCCTCTTTCTAAAGATATAAAAGAGAAAATTAATAATCTAATTTTTATATTTGAAAAAAACAAGGTTAAATTAGCTTATCTTTTTGGTTCAGTCCTATATAAAGAAGTACCAGAAGATGTAGATATAGGAGTTTTTTTTGAAGGTGACTACTTTGAACTTTTGAAGGAATTGAAGGAATATCTCAATACAGAAAGGATTGACCTAATAGATCTTTCGCAAGTTTCTCCTTTTCAGATTTTGCATATTATTAAAACAGGTAAATTGATATATAAAGAAAGCAATAAAACTGAAAATCTTTATGAATTAAAAATTTTAAAACTGTGTCAAGACTTAGAAACCTTAAGAAAAAAGCAGATAGAAGTGCTAAAAAGGAGTTCTTTATGACCTTTGATAAAGATTTAATAAGAGAGAATTTAATAGAGCTGAGGAATGTTACTACTGAACTTGAGAAATATAGGGACATTAAAGAAGAGGATTTTACTAATAATTTGAGTCTTCGATGGATCATCGAAAGGGGACTTTTAGCAGGTATAAATATAATCTTAGATGTTGGGAATCATATATTGGCATCTCTTTATCAAATATATCCTAAAACTTATGAATATGTTTTAAAGGAAATGTATTTGAATAAGATCATATCTGAAGAGCTTTATCAAAAGATTAAAGGCATGGGAAGTTTTAGAAATGTATTAGTGAATGAATATATAAAATTAGATCCTCGTAAGGTTTTTTGTAATTTTCATTTATTTTTAGAAATTATCTCCATGTTTATAGAAGAAATTTTGAAGCTCTTAGATAAATAATCTCCTATAATCTTTTTTGTTCCTTAGCTTTTTATGGATTTTTTCTCTTCATTGTTTTATAATTATTGATATTTGAAAAATAGGAGGAAGAAATTGGCTTACTCTAAAGAAAATAGAGGTGAAAATTTAAGAGAGTCGCTATTATTATTAACAATTATTTATATTTCTTTTATTAATTTGGGATTACCTTCCTCAATGCTTGGAGCCTCCTGGCCAGTTATAAGAGATGGTCTAAAGCTCCCTATTTATATTGCTGGAATTATCTCTGTAATCACAACATTTTCTTCTTTAATTTCTATCTCTTTGTGTCCAATAGTGGTTAGTAGAATTGGAACAGGTAAGACAGTCTTTTTAGGCATTTTACTTTCTTTTATAGGGCTTCTTATTTTTTCCTTTTCTAGGTTTCTTTTCTCATTATATCTCAGTGCTGTATTTATTGGATTAGGAGCAGGGTTTATTGATACTTCTTTAAATAACTTTGTAGCTGTTAATTTTCAGGCGAAACATATGAACTGGCTTCACTCCATGTGGGGTATTGGTACAAGTTTAGGAGCATATATTATCTCGATTTTTATTATTACTCCAGAGGGATGGAGAAAAGGATACTTTACTGTTGCTATATTTCAGCTAATATTCATTTTTTTGCTTATAAGATCTTTTCCCCTATGGAGTTTATATGAATCGGAAGAAGATCCTGAAAATTCTTCATCAAATATAAAATTTAAAATTCACCGCTCTATATTAATTAAAGCAATAATTGCAGTATCAATATTTTTTATTTACTGTGCTATTGAATTTTGCGCGGGGTTATGGATAAGCACTTATTTGGTAGATGAGAAAAAGATATTACCATCCATAGCAGCTTTGGGAACTTCCTTTTTCTTTTTGGGTATAACTTTAGGAAGAATTTTTTCTGGCTTTTTAAGCATAAGAAGGACCAGCAAAAATATTTTAAGAACTTCCTTTATTTTACTTATATCAGGAATAATTTTATTATTTTTCGATATGCCTTCTATTTTTTATCTTTTAAGTTTTATTCTGATAGGACTTGGTTGTGCTCCTATATTCCCCACTCTAATGCATGAAACTCCTAAAATATTTGGTAAGGATTTATCTCAAACTATCATAAGTATGCAGATGGCTTCTGCTTATTTAGGTGGAGCAATTGTCCCTTCAGGGTTTGGGTTTATAATTTCATCTCTTGGAACAGCCATCTTCCCTATTTTCTTGCTTTTACTCTCCTTAATAATGATCTTACTTATAGAGTCTCCTAAGTATAGAAAAGTATAAGATTAATTTTACATTATCTTAGAACTATTTGGATTATTAGAAAATACTTATAAAATAAAAAAATTTCAAAGAGAAAGTATAAAAAAGGAAAGCTTAGAATCTACCTTTTGAATCTTCCTCTCTTGTAAATAAATACTCCTTTTATCCTCCTTATGATCTCCTTTATTAACTTCTTTACTTTCTTAAACTATCCTACTACCTGAAAATGGGATTATCTCATATTTTAACTAATTGATTTATCATGCTTGATATTCTAAAACCCTGTGCAGATAAGTATATCCTCTAGGGATAGTTTTTTAAAATTTTTTTAATATAAAGGCAGGAAAGGGTTGGAAGAGACCTTAAAAGAATACGAAAAACTTTATAGAGATACCTTTTCTAAAGATCAATCAATAAAATCTCACATTAATGTAATACAACTACATATGGATACTTTTTTGATCTTTTAAAATCCAATGAAAAAGGACATTTTAAAAATCTAATAAAAAGATTAAAAGAGAATAAAACTTATATTAAGGAATAAGAATCTTTTTTTACCTATTCCCCAATAATCTTTACCAGTACTCTTTTTCGCCTTCTTCCATCAAATTCTCCATAGAAAACCTGTTCCCAAGGTCCCAGATCAAGTTTTCCATTGGTTATGGCAATAACTACTTCTCTCCCCATTATGGTTCTTTTAAGATGGGCATCAGCATTATTTTCTCCCACATTATGGTAATATTGATCGTAAGGTTTTTCAGGAGCAAGCTTCTCAAGCCAAATTTCAAAATCTTTATGTAGTCCAGGCTCATCATCGTTTACAAATACACTAGCAGTTATATGCATGGCATTACAAAGAAGAATTCCCTCTTTAATACCACTTTCTTCCACACATCTTTGCAAAACATCCGTAATATTGACGAAAGCTCTCCTTGTTGGGATTTCAAACCAGAGTTCTTTTCTATAAGATTTCAATTCTTTCACCCCAATTTTACTCTATTATATTAAAAACATTT
This sequence comes from Dictyoglomaceae bacterium, assembly GCA_026417425.1. Next base: position 35 of record JAOADF010000070.1, on the reverse strand, counting down.
TCTTTTTTCTCTTTCTTTTCTGGTATTTCTTTAAT
>JAOADF010000061.1 GCA_026417425.1 Dictyoglomaceae bacterium | reverse complement strand
GTAATTCCTCCCTTTATAGCATCAAAGGGATCATTTAAAGAAACTGCAAGGACATATAAGAAGGGATAAAGGGTGACTATTACTAATAAGACCATTAAAGAATAATTGATTACATCAAATATTTTATCTCCAAGACTTCTTTTCATATCTTATCCTCCTAAAAGATTCTGTAGCCTGTGATTTTTCTACTTAATCTATTAGCAGAGAATAATAATATTAAGCTAACAACAGACTTAAAAATTCCTGCTGCGGTACCAAAGGAGAATCTTCCTGCTCTTATTCCATAATCTAAGGCATAAAGATCTATAACATCAGAAACATTTCTCACTGCAGAGGTTCTCAAAAGAAATTGTCTTTCAAATCCAATGTTTATAATATTTCCAATAACAAGAATTAAAATAACTATAATCGTGGGCATAATACCAGGTAAAGTTATATGCCACATCTTTTGAAATCGATTAGCTCCATCTACTTCTGCAGATTCATAAAGCTCAGGATTAATAGATGAGATAGCTGCAAGAAAGATAATTGTATTCCATCCAAGCTCCTTCCAAATATCGGAAAAGACAACTATCCACCAAAAATATTTTGGATCCCCAAAAAATATTATAGGCTCCTTTATAAATCCTAACCCCATCAAAAGATAATTAACTACCCCATCGGGTGCAAGCATAGCATGGACAATACTTGCTACAATTACCCAAGATACAAAATGAGGAAGATATGAAATAGTCTGGACAGTTCTTTTAAAAATATTATGTCTTATTTCATTTATAAGAAGGGCTAATATTATGGGAAGGGGAAATCCAAAAATAATTCCCATAATACTCATGGCAAGGGTATTTCTCATAACAAGATAAAACTCTGGATCAGAAAACATCTCTCTAAAATACTTCAAACCTACCCATTGCTGTTGAAATATAGGAATACCAGGTTTGTAATTTTGAAAGGCGGTAATCCAACCCCAGAGAGGAATATAACGAAAGATAATAAGCCAAACCAAAAATGGAAAAATCATAAGGATTAAAAATTTCTGCCTCTTAATAGTCTTAATGGTTTTTTCCATTTTTTCCTCCATAATCCTTTTTCTCAATTAAAATTAAACAAATAAAAATTCTTTTAGAAAACCTGAAATTTTAGACATTTTTATCCTTAAAAATTAGAGAATTTTATGATTTACATGAATAAATTTTCTATTTTATACTTAAAAAGTTAAACGATAAGAAGGAGAAATTTCTATGAGATTTTCTGATTTTAGAATGTATGAAAAACTCATAATAAGTTACATTTTAGTATCTCTTATTCCCATCTTGATTCTTGGTTCTTTTGCTATTATTTATTTTAGAAATTATGCCTCAGAATCTATCTCTCGTGAAATTTACAATAATCTTGAGACCATCAGGTTAAAGATGGAGGAGATGAATAATGAAGCTGTAAATATAGCAAATAAATTAATGATAGACCAAAGATTAAAGGAACTCCTGTTGCATAGATATAAAACCCCTTTGGAGGCCTATTTAAAATATTCTGGATATAAAGATATTGAAAATTATAAAACTTTATATGCAAAAACCATCTTTCATATAAGGATATATTCTGAGAATCCAACTATACTGGAAAATGGTATATTTTATAAAGCAACAAAGGATGTAAGGAAACAGGAGTGGTATAAATTAGCCTATAAACTTAATGGCTTTATAAGATGGGAACTTATCTATGAATATAAAGATTTGTATCCTCAATATTACTTAAGCTTAGTAAGACTCCTTAGGGATCTATATAATGAAAAATTTGGAGTATTAGTTATAAATTTAAATAAA
>JAOADF010000054.1 GCA_026417425.1 Dictyoglomaceae bacterium | reverse complement strand
TAGAAAGATTAGTATTAGAGGATCTAAAAACAAAAGAAGAAAAAATCTTACCCATAGATGGAGTTTTCATATACATTGGGCTTTCCCCCCAAACGGAACTATATACTTCTCTCTTGAATTTAGATAGTTATGGATTTATTAGTACCGATGAGAATATGCAAACCTCTGTCTCTGGTATGTTTGCAGCAGTAGATATCAGGGTAAAACCTTTAAGACAAATTGTTACCGCTTTAGGCGATGGTGCCATTGCAGGTATTTCTGCCAGTAAATATATTGAAGAAATTAAATTTAAAGGAGGAATTTAAAATGGCATTATTAAAAGACGAAGATAGAAAATATCTGGAAAATGTTTTTAAGGAAAATCTAAAGGATAAGATAAAGATAATACTCTTTAGTGAAAAGTCTGCAGGAAGTAAATTGTATGTTCCTGGAAGAATAGAATGTCCCTATTGTCAACAGACAAGAGAAATTCTAGAAGAAGTAGTTGGTCTTTCAGAATTATTGGAATTGGAAGTTCATGATTTTCTTGCGGAAGAATTTTTAGCAAAAAAATATGGGGTGGATAAAATTCCTGCAATTTTATTTCAAAAAAATGATGAGGTACTTAATTTAAGATTTTTTGGAATTCCATCGGGATATGAATTCTCCACATTAATAGAAGATATAATAGATATCTCAAGAGGAGAAACCCATCTTTCTGAAAAAACTAAAAACTTCCTAAAAGGTTTAACAAAACCAGTACATATTCAAGTTTTCGTTACACCTACCTGTCCCTACTGTCCCAGAGCAGTGAGACTTGCTCATCAGATGGCAATGGAAAGCAAATTAGTCACTGCAGATATGATAGAAGCCATAGAATTTCCCCATCTTGCTGAAAAATATCAAGTATCTGGAGTACCTAAAAGTGTAATAAACGAAACGGTGGAAATAGAAGGAGCAGTTCCCGAGGATGTTTTTATGGAATATGTAAAATCCGCCATAATGTCCTAATCTATCTCCCCTAATAAATAGTCTCGAGCCTCACCCACAAGATATAAAGAGCCTGTTATTAAGATAAGATCATTGGGTGAGGCTTTTTTATATACATCCTCAAAGGTGGACGGAAAATCTTTATAAAAATAAATTGGCTTTCCTTTATCTTTTACATTCTCTCCTAAGTCTTCAGGATTTTTAGTTCGAGGACTGGGAAGGGGTAAAAAATGAAAACTATATACTAAGGGTTCCAAGGTATTAAGAAAAGAATAAGAATCTTTATCTTTCATCATACCACATATTAAAAATAATCTTTCAAATTTTACATAATCTTCTAAGGTTTCCCTTAAAGCAATGGCTGAAGAAATATTATGAGCTCCATCAAGAACTACCAAGGGTTCCTTCTTTACTATTTCAAATCTTCCTGGCCAATTTACCGAGGAAAATCCTCTTTTTAAATCCTCCGAAGAAACTTCCCAGAAAAGATTAAGGGATAAACTGGCATAGCAACACACTGCATTTACTAGTTGATGAGCTCCCAGAAGAGGTATACTAAAAATCTCTTCCTTTCCATTTCCAGAAATTACAAAAATTTGTTCTTTAAGATTAGAAGCTATTTTTTTCCAATTATATACATTATCTACTTTTAAATAGGGAGCTTTTTTACTAATTGCAACCTCTCTTATTGTCTCCCATGCGGAAGGATCCTGAGGAGAACAAATTAATGGCACCTTTTCTTTTATAATTCCTGCCTTTTCCCGGGCAATTTCGGATAAAGTATTTCCAAGAATATGCATATGATCAAAACCTAT
>JAOADF010000025.1 GCA_026417425.1 Dictyoglomaceae bacterium | reverse complement strand
AGCCATGATATAGGGATTGATGTACAATTAACAAATAGGGTTACAGTTATGTATGGAGGTAGAATTGTTTAATTTGGACTTACAGAATCTTTTTTTAAAAAATTTTATCATTTCTATACTAAAGCATTAATTAATGATAAGATGTTGGCTATATTAAATTAGGAAATCTTAATTGTCTCTCTTCATAAACTCTTTTTCCATTTATTAGAATAAACGATGATGCTCTTTTTTCATTTATTCCTAAGGTTTCTAATTCTTTTATATTTTTAAAGGGATTCTCTTTTCTTTTTTCTATAATTCTTTTTGCACTTATGGGACCTATTCCTGGTACTTTTAAAAGTTCCTTATATCCTGCCTTATTTATCTCAATAGGAAAAAATTCAGGGTGGTTGATAGCCCAAACCCATTTAGGATCATAATTTAAATATAAATTCTCATTATGATCAAATACTAAATCTGTTAAGGAAAAATAATATTTTCTAAGAAGAAAATCTGCTTGATAAAGGCGATGCTCTCTCCATGTAGAAGTTGGAGGTAAATTTTCCAAGGGAGTTTTGGGAATCGGTTGAAAGGCACTGTAATAAGCTCGAGTTAAATTAAATTTCTCATAAAGTAAAAAAATAGTCGAGAGAATATCTTTATCATTTTCTCCACTTGCACCTACAACCAATTGAGTAGTAAATCCATGCTTAGGTTTCAGTCCTTTAGAATATAATTTATTTATAAATTCTATCTTTCTAAATAGATTATCAAAATTCTTTTCAGGAGCAATTTTTAGTAAATAAAAAAAATTAGGTGCTTCTAAATTAATAGAAACTCTGTCAGCAAGTTCTAGGGCACGTATAATATAATCTTCTTTTGCTTCTGGTAAAATTTTTAAATGAATATAGCCCTTAAATTTAAATTTTTCTCTTAAAATTTCAGCTACTTTAATCATATTATTCATTGTTTCCTTTGGAGATTTGGATACTGCAGAACTCAAAAATAAACCATCTACTAAAAATTTTCTTCTTAATTCTAAGAAAATCTTTACCATTTCATCTGGAGTAAAACTTAATCTTTGAAAAGATCTATCATTTCTATTTGAACAATAGTAACAATTATGAATACAATCATTGGAAAGCAATGTCTTAAGAAGTCTTACCGTTTTTCCGTTAGGAAGCATAGTAGGATAAATCCAACCATTTAAAGAAGATCTTCTTCTTACCCCCTCACGAGAGCATAAATAAGAACCACAAAGATCAAACTGTGCATCTTTAGCTAAAATCTCTAACTTATCAGATATATGCATAATTATTCCTTATGTTTAATATCCTGTTTAGGATTATAACAATAAAAATATACCTTGTAAATCTAAATTATGTTAAAATTATTTTGAATATGAAAGAGAGCTTAAGGAGAGAGTTAATTAGAAAAAGAAATTCTATAGAGAATAGAGAAAGGAAATCTTATCTCATCTATTTAAGACTTACAGATCTTGATATTTGGAAAAAGGCAAAAATTATTCATACCTATGTTTCTTTTAGAAGTGAGGTAGACACAAAATTTATTATATCTCATGCTCTAAATGAAAATAAAATAGTTTTATGTCCAATAATTAATGGGAGGAATTTACTTGTCGGAGAAATTAAATCTTTTAATGAATTATCTCTAGGTCCGTATGGAATATTACAACCCCAAACTCCAATAGATTTTGATTTAGAGAAAATTGATATAATCGTTGTTCCAGGAATTGCTTTTGATATAAAAGGATTTAGAATAGGTTATGGGAAAGGATATTATGATAAATTTTTGAAAAATTTAAAAAATCCTATAAAAATAGGATTAACTTTTGATGAACTCATAATAGATAATTTACCAA
>JAOADF010000142.1 GCA_026417425.1 Dictyoglomaceae bacterium | reverse complement strand
AAGGAAAGAATTAATATAAATCTTGAAAAAGAAAATAAAGTTTTTTTAAACATGGGGGAATATTCTGCTATTCATATAGCTATATGGCTAAATGGAGAATTGGTGGAACATATTCCTTGGAGATGCAGAAATAGAGTAGATTTTACAAATTATGTGAAAGATGGAGAGAATTTAATAGAAATAGAAGTAGTGGGAAGTCCAAGAAATATGTTGGGACCTCTTCATAGAAAAAAAGGAAAAGATCTTTGGACCGATTCTAACTCCTTTAGAACAGAAGGAGATGAATACACAAAGGAATATGTTTTACATCCATATGGGATCTTTAGTCCCATTTTTATTGAGGTTTTAGAATAGGGGTGAGAGAATGGATATCGTAGATTTAAAAGTTATAGCTAGGGAGTATAAGTATAAAGAACCCTTTAGAATTGCAACGGGAGTAAGGGATCGAGAATTAAATCTTGAAATTGAAATAACCCTTAAAGATGGAACAAAGGGCGTAGGAGAAGCATCCTCTGTGATGATTTCCTATCTTTTTTCAAAGGATTCTTTTTTTCAATTGGAAAAAACCTTAAGAGATATTCTAATTGGCGAAAATATTTTAAAATATAAAACTTTGCTGAGAAAATTAAAAACTTTATCCTTCCTCCCATCAGTTATGGCAGGAGCAGAATATGCAATAATATCTGCCCTTTGTAATTTAAAAGATATTCCTCCTTATATTTTTTTTGGAGGAGAAAAGGAAGTTATTGAAAGTGATAGAAGTATTGGAATTGATTCCTTTGAGAATATGATAGAAAAGGCAAAGGAATACTTTAAAGAAGGTTTTAATCTATTAAAGATTAAAGTAGGTTTAGATTTGGAAGAGGATTTAAGAAAAGTTATAGAAATTCAAAAGATTCTTCCCTCAGCAAGATTTATTGTAGATGCCAACCAAGGCTTTGATGTAAAATCTGCAATAATCTTTGCAAAAGAGTTGTACAAAGAAGGAGTAAAGGTTGAAATTTTTGAACAGCCAGTGTTAAAAACAGATATTGAGGGCTTAAAACTTGTAAGATTTCACTCTCCTTTTCCTGTGGCAGGAGATGAGAGTGTTTATACCATATATGATGGATATAGATTAATAAAAGAAGATTGTATTGACTTTATAAATATTAAGCTTATGAAATCTGGAATATACGATGCCTTGGGATTAATAGAGTTGGCAAGAGCTGGAAATAAAGGACTTATGATTGGATGCATGGGAGAATCAAGTCTTGGTATATCCCAAAGTGTTCATTTTACTGCAGGAACAGGAGCTTTTTCTTATTGTGATTTGGACTCCCATCTTCTTATAGAAGAGGAAAGTTTTAGAGGAAGTTTTATTCAAGAAGGAGAAAAAATAAAAGTAAAGTAGGAAGGGAGAATTATATAATGATTATTGATTATCACATACACTTAGAAAGGGGACCTTTTTCCGAAGAATGGTTTGAAAAATTTTGGGAAAAAGCAAAGGAAATGGAGATTGAAGAAATAGGAATATCAGAGCATGGACATAGATTTCAAGAATTTAGACCTGTTTATCAAGATTTACCCCATACCTCTTCCTGGTGTGATTCTAATTTAGATGAATATATTAGTTTTCTTTCTTTTCTTAAGAAAAAATATCCCATAAAAATTGGAGTTGAAATGGATTATCT
>JAOADF010000139.1 GCA_026417425.1 Dictyoglomaceae bacterium | reverse complement strand
TTTTTTAAATTTTTTTGAATTTTACACTCTGCCATTTTTATCCTCCTTGAGTAAAAGTTTTTAATAATATAGCATAGAAAAATAGAGGCAGTAAAATATGGGAAAGGATTTTGCTTTTCAGTGGCATATAACTGATTCCTGTAATTTAAGATGTAGACATTGCTATCAAGAGAGATTTGATAGAGAAAGAGATCTTCCCCCTAATTTTTTAGAAAAGATTATAAAGGATATTATTAATGTTTTAAAAGAAAATGATTATTCATCATTAAGCATAAATATTACAGGAGGGGAGCCTCTAATTTCACCCCTTCTTTTTCCGATTCTTAATATTCTTGAAAAAGAGGATTTTGTGAAAGAGTTAAGTATTATAACCAATGGTGAATATCTAGAAAGAATGCAGAATAAATTAGCTTCATATAAAAAATTGAAGTATTTAAAGATTTCCTTTGAGGGAGGAAGAAAAGAAACCAATGATTATATAAGGGGAAGGGGAAATTTTAATCGAGTTATAAAAATTTTAAAGGAATGTAGATTGGAAAAAATTCTTATGTTTACCATAGCCAAGTATAATTATAAAGAGATTTATGAGATGATTGAGCTTACAAACAGCATAGATGGAAAGGGATTAATAATCGAAAGATTTATCCCCTTAGGGAGAGGAGAAAAACTTTTAAAAGAAGCCTTAGAAATGAAGGAATGGTATGAAATATGTAGTCTTATATCAGAAATCTTCGATGTCTCTCCCTATAATCTTTTACCCTATAAAGCCTTTTATTTAGATATAAAAGAGAATAGACTCTATGGAGCATTATGTAATTTAGGAGACGAATCCATGTGTCTAATGCCTGATGGAATTGTTTTTCCTTGTAGAAGACTTCCTATAGAAATAGGAGATTTAAAGAAAGAAAATTTTTCAAATATTCTTTTAAGATTAAGAGAGTTTAGAAACATTTTGAATAAAAAAAATTTAAAAGGAATGTGTTCCTCTTGTAATATAAAAAATTGTATCGGTTGTAGAGCTTTGAGTTATGCTTTATCAAAGGATCTTTTTAAAGAAGATCTCCAATGCTTTTATTTAAAACTCTAGCTCTTCTAATTTCTCTTTTAACTTTTTTAAGTTTATCACATCCTCTTTGTTATATTCTAATAAAAGATAAAGGGCATAGGGATCATTATGAAGAATATACCTATACCAAAGCTCCACAGCTATCCTTCCATCTATATCCTTTAATTTTCTTTCAATCCCAAGCCTTCTTTCTACAGCCTTAAGACCTCCATAGAGTCCCCTTCTCCAACAAATATACATAAGGTCTATATGAGAAAAATAACTTTTCAAATCAAGATTAAGTTTTGATCTTATAAAGGGAAGGTCAAATCTTGAGCCATTATAAGTATAGATTGTTTCAACATTCTTTAGCACAAATAAAAGATTGAAAGAAGTAATCTCTTTACCAACAAGTTGAATTATATTTTTTTCCTTTTCTTTTTCTATATAAATTCCAATAATAGTGATGTATGAAAATTCTGGAAAAAGACCCGTGGTCTCAATATCTAAATATGCATTAAATTTCTCCATATAATTTCTATTTAATATTCGTAATTTATCTCTATTTTCCTTCCCCTTTCAGAGGATTCTAATATAGCATCACATATTACTGCACATCTATATCCATCTAAGAAGGTAGCACCATAAGGTTCTACAGGCTTGTTGTTAACAATACAGTCAATAAAATGATAAAGTTCATGAACAAAGGTATGCTCCCATCCGATGATATGTCCATGGGGCCACCATTTATCATAAAAGGGATGAAAGGATTCCGTAACAAGTATATTCCGAAAGCCCATAATCTCTTTTCTTTCATTATTGAGATATAATTCCAATTCATTCATTCTCTCCAAGTTGAAAACTAATGTTCCCTTTGAGCCATTAATTTCAATAACTTGATGGTTCTTTCTTCCTGCACAGAATCTTGATGCCTCTAAGGTTCCAAGGGCACCATTTTTAAACTCTACTAATG
>JAOADF010000019.1 GCA_026417425.1 Dictyoglomaceae bacterium | reverse complement strand
CTTGGAATTATCTTTGGTGCAAATATTGGAACCACTATTACTGCTCAGATTGTTGCTTTTAAGCTTACTCATGTGGCTCCTTACTTTCTTTTTTCTGGATTTCTTCTTTTATTGGTGAAGCCCTTTTTGGTTTTGGAATTCTATTTTTAGGTCTTTATTTAATGGAAGACGCGCTATCTAATCTTAAAAATTGGCAAGTCTTTCATTCCTTAATGATTTCTATGTGTAAATATCCCATTCTTGGAATCCTTACGGGAGCGGTAATAACAGGAATAATTCAAAGCAGTAGTGTGACCACAAGTGTAGTGGTGGCATTGGCAGGAAAAGATGTTATTCCCCTTCCTTCCGCAATTCCCCTTATCTTAGGTGCCAATATAGGAACCTGTGTTACAGCTCTTATAGCATCAATAAATACGAGACTTTCTGCAAGAAGAACCGCAATTGCCCATCTATTTTTCAATATTATAGGAGTAATTTTAATCTTTCCCTTTCTTTCTCTTTTCACAAGATTAGTTTCCCTAACTTCTTCTGATACTGCAAGACAGGTAGCCAATGCCCATACAATTTTTAATGTTCTTTGGGCTTTTATTTGGATATGGTTTACAAAAGAATATGCAAGGATAATTAAGAGAATAGTACCTGGAGAAGAAAGAATAGTTATAAGAAAGCCATTATTCTTAAATCCCCTTCTCCTAAATACTCCTTCTACTGCCCTGGAGAGTGCAAGAAAGGAACTGATAAGAATGACAGAAATATCTGAGGAAATGTTTAATTTAACCTTTGACTGTTTAGAAAACAACCATCTAAATCATTATGATGATATTAAGGTTATGGAAGAGCTTACGGATAGTTTAAAGGCAAATTTAATAAATTATCTTACAAAACTATCCGCGGTTTCCCTTTCTGAAGGAGAAGCTAAGGAATTAAATGCCATATTAAGAAGTGTAGATGATGTAGAAAGAATTGCGGATCATTTAACAAATATAATGGAGAAAACTGAGGATATGATATCAAGTAAAGTAGAATTTTCAGATTTTGCTAAAAAAGATCTTGATGAATTAAAAAATCTTGTATTTAAAAACATGAAAAATGCCTTTGAGATGATAAGAGAAAGTCATGTATCAAGATTAAAGGAAGTAGAAAGTATAGAAAAAGAAATTAATAATGTGGTAAAGGAAGCTATTAATAAGCATATTGAAAGAATGAAAATAGGAGTTTGTAATCCCATAGCAGGATTAATATTTTCTGATATCCTTACAAATTTAGAAAGGATTGGAGATCATTCTATAAATATTGCTCAGAATTTTGAAGAGATAAATCTAATTAAAAAAGAAATACTTGTATAAATTTTTTTATTGGGAAGGAGAACAAACAATCATTTCCTGATCTAGTTTTATTATCCTTTCCATAACTTCTTTATAAGCTTTATAATCTTCTAAACCTATCTCAATTTTCTCTAACCTAAAAATTCTTCTAATCTTTAAATTATTTCCTTCTCTTATTATCTTCCTCTCATAGGTTACCCAGGGATATTTTAAATCTGCATTAGATGGAATTTCTTTAATTTCCCAAGATGGAGGAAGATTAACCTCAATCTCTTCTATCTCCTCATAGGGATAATAATAATTTATAGGATATCTTCTTTCGGGTTTTCCTATTTCAACAGCGGAAGTGATTTTAGTAAACAATACAGGATTAAAGTAAACAACTTTATCCCTTTTTATATATTTATCGTTTTCAAAGGACATCTTAATTACTACAGGAAAGTCTAAATTTTCTAAATTTTCTATAGACCATTCCTTTAATATGGAACCAGGTAATTTAACATTTATACTCTGGGATAAAGTTTCTTCCTTTTCTAAAGATGATGCGGATTTTAGATTCCAACGGGAATAAACCCCAAAATATCCCCTGGATTCTAAATTTAGTTTTCCTGTTAATTTCCCTTTTTCATCTACATTTATATTAACTTTATAATATCTTCTATTTTCTTCAGGCTTACTTAGAGGAATCTTTGTGAAGATATAACTTCCATCATCTTTCAAAATCATTACATCCGCTCCTTGATCCATAATGGGCACTTCTCCCATAGGAGTATCCTCTGCTGTGCCATCCAAAAACAACCATTTATCTTTTAAAGGAACAGCACAGATAGCGTGATCAAATTGAAAACCTGGGAGTTCTTTCTTAAGAGATGTGGAGAAACGAGTATTTACTAAAGTATAATATGATTCAATTCCTGCAAGCCTTAGCATAGTTATCATTAAAACTGCTTTATCCTTACAATCTCCATATTTCACCTTAAATATTTCAGGAGCCTGATGGGGCATAACTCCTCTTATCCCATATTCCAATCCCACATATCTTATATTAGATATTACATAATTATAAATAGCCTTAATTTTTTCTTCTCTTGTCTTTTTATCTTTGGTCAATTCTTTTACCTTTTCTTCAATAGCCTTATCTCCTCTAATTTGAGGGTAGGAGATAGAAGCAAACCACTCGGAAAGAGTTTCCCAATCAGGATATGTGGTAATCCAAAGCTGAGGCAATACATTGGCATAATAAGGCATATAGGGCTCTGGAAGAAGGGGAGGAATATTTTTATATTCCCAAGTGTATATAAGAAAGTCTTTTTCTTCCACAATTTTAGGAGTAAGTTCTACGTTATAGGTTTTATATTTAAATTGAATTCCCTTAGGAACCTTCAATTGATATCTACTTGTTAAAACAGGATCTTGCCATTGGAAGAAATAAAGATCCTGAAATTGTTTTCCAAACACACTTCTTGTAAATTCTTCTACTATATAAAAGCACTCTAAAATTACCCCAGATTCAACTCCAGGCATAGATATTACAATCTGTCTTTGATCGGTATATAATGGATAGTCTTCTGCTATGGCAAAATCTTTTATAGATACCGCCTCTAATTCCTCACCACTGGGCTTTAGGGTTCTTGCCCTTAATATTCTTACAGATTCAAAGGTAGAGTCATAATCTATAGTAAATTCTCCATATCTTTCCCTTCCCTTATCATTATTTATTCTTATTATGCTGTGATAAATATTTGTTGCGGATCCATCTTTATGCACAATTCTTCTTTTCTCATCTAATATTACTACTCCGGGATAATCTAAGTATTCCTTTGGTATGGGAATCTTAAGATATTCACTAATATCAGGCAAAGATATGGTCTCTTCTCTTAAATAGGAAAGATA
>JAOADF010000136.1 GCA_026417425.1 Dictyoglomaceae bacterium | reverse complement strand
TTTTTATAATATTGAGACCTTTATCCTTTAGTCTATTTAAAGCCTCAACTATATTTTTTCTTTTATCTCCCAAATTAGTTCCAATTCCTAGGAACACTTTATGCATTTTATTGCCTCTAATACTTTTAAAACCTTTTTATTTTCTTTCATATCATGAAACCTTATTATATGTACATCATTCAAGAAGCATAAAGCAGTAATACCTAAACTCTCTTCAAGTCTTTCTTCTGGAGAAAGAGCTCCAAGAGATTTTCCAATAAAAGATTTACATAATGCCCTATCATGAGCGGATTCAAATTTAAATTTATTAATAATAAACATATTTTTCACTAATTATATCATCATTCTTTGCTTTGATAGAAGCAAAAAATAATTAAGAGACCTGAAAAAGGAAAGATTCAATTTCTTAATTATATTAAGGATTTAAAAGATTAGTCTTAATTCTTTCTATTTTCTTTCTCTCTTATATCTTTCTTCCTTCTCCATTCCCTCTACTATTACTATACTGGTACCTATCTCCATACCTATATACTCTATTACTAAAAATGCCCCTTGATTAATTGTAAAAAAGTTATATAATTAGCTATACTAACTTAAAAAATTCCTAAATGGAGGAAAAAGTTATGGCATTAAAAGTTGTTGAAATTATAAAGGATTTGTATTTGATACAAACTCCTGAAATGCCCTTTGTGTCCAATAGTTATCTTTTAATTCTTTCTAATAATGGGAATAAAGTTAATATTTTAATTGATCCAATCCCATTAATGTATTTTAATGATTTAATTTTAACATTGAAAGATTTAATAGGAGGAGTTGAGAATTTAAATATCATCTATGTGAATCATCAGGACCCCGATGTAACTTCTTCCTTATCAGGAATCATGTCTTTATCTCCCAATTCCATGCTTATTTCCTCAGAGGATACTTGGAGATTAATAAGAACTTATGGGTTAGATAAGGAAAGATTTCAAGCTATTGAATATTTTCCAAATAAGAAGATAATATTAAGGACAGGACATGCCTTTCAATTTGTTCCCACTCCCTTTTGTCATTTTAGGGGAGCATGGATGGTTTATTATCCCACAAAGAGAGTCCTTTTCTCTGGAGATTTATTAGGAGGATTGATTACAAAAACAGGAGAAGATATCTACGCTAATAAAGATTCATGGGAAGGAATAAAAATATTTCACCAGATATATATTCCCACAAGGGAAGCACTGAAACTTGCTGTTGATAGAATAGGAAGATTGGATCCTATACCTGAGATTATTCTTCCCCAACATGGAGGTTTGATAAAGGGAGATTTGATTGTGGAGTTTCTAAAAAGATTAAACGAATTAGAAGTAGGTTTGGAACATATATTAATGCAGGAAAAAAAGGAATCCACATATCTTTATGCTTTCAATGAAATTCTCCAAAAGGAAAAGGAGAGATTTGGAGAAAAGTTTGTAATGGAGAAATTAGAAAGTATAAATTCCTCTCCCTTTTTCCCTGAAATTGTCCATTTTGAGAGTGGAGTTGCATTGGATTTTAGAATTTCACCAATCTCTGCCATAGGACTGCTATATAAAAGCTTTACTGAGGACATGTCTCTAAGGGATAAAGAGAATATAAAGTCTGATATTGTTTCAATTTTATTAAAATATAATTTGGATATTCCTGAGGAAGTTATTGAAGAAAGGGTATCCATATGGGATAATTTTAGAAGGATTCTTAGTATATTTCAGAGGTGATATTAATGCCCATATATGAATATAGATGTTATGATTGTGGTAATATCTTTGAGAAACTTGCTTATAAAGAGGAAGAAATTGAATGCCCTAATTGTGGGGGAAAAAATATTAAAAAATTAATCTCTATCTTTTCCTCTCCTGGTTCTGGTAGGGGAAGTGCTTGCTCCTCTTGTACTTCAAGGAGCTGTAATACTTGTAAATAAATTTTATTTTAAAAATAAAATATAGGATCCTAAAATCATGATGATAACTCCCACAATGCGGTTTCCTATTTTTTCCTTGAATATGTAATGGGCAAAAATTACTGTTAATATCATGCTTAACATGGATAAGGGCTCCGCAACACTAACATCTATATATTTAAAGGCAAAGAGGAGAAAAAGATAAGAATAGGCATTAATTGCACTGGCAATTAAAACTAAATTTGTATTCTCCTTTAAAACTTTAAAAACTTCCCTTGTTTTTCCTCCCAAAAGGATATAAAAAAATTGGAAAACACTGATTATAAAATAAAGAAAAAAACAGTAAAAGAGAGGACTAACCTTTTCAACTACAAATCCATCAATGGTTCTTCCCACAGAAACTAAGAAGGAACTTGATATCATTAAAAGAGTTTCCTTCTTCTTAAATAAAAATTTCAAAGATAAAAGAAAAGAACCTTTCTTATCAAGGTAGGATGCTCCATAGACAAGAAGGAATAATCCTAAAAATTTTGTTAAAGTTAAGGATTCTTTTAGAAAGATGCTGGTTAAAATTAAAAGAAAAAAAACATTAAAATTATATAATGGTCCAACAAGGGAAGCCTCTCCTAAGGATAGGGATCTAACATATAAAATAAAGGATATAGAGTAGATAAATCCACTTAATAATCCATATTTGGAAAACTCAAGATTTCTTGGAATATCATCTAAAAAAATAAAGGGGAAAAGGAAAAAAACAGCAATAAAAAAGAAAAGAAAAGAAATTACTTTGCTATCATTATAAGATCCCAGCTTTTTTACTACAATCTTCTCATAGCCCAGTAAAATAATCCTACCTAAAATAGAAAGATATGCCCATATCATAAGATAATTTTACAATCTATAAATAAATTTTTCATCCCTATACTTTTCTGTTATTTTCTCATAATCTAAATAATTAATATCAATCTTTTCAAAGAAAATTTTAAAACTTTCTTTCATTTGATTTAAGATATTTTCTTTTAAAATTTCTTTTGAAACCATCAAATAAGATGTATTATATTTTATTCTCTTCAAATATTTTTCCATATTAAAAAGGGGCTCCCTTATAATGGTAAGATGGTGAAGATAAGAGTTCTTAGAAAGATAGCTTCCACAGCCAGATATCTTTCCATCCTTTAAAAATATATTTCCCCTTTCATCGTGATCTAAGAAATTTGTAAAATCTTTTATGCTTCTTAAGATTATAGAAGTAAAAACTTTATATTTTTCCAATAAATCCTTTGGAAGATACCCCTTGGGAAAGATAAAGCTGACACATAATTGATCAGGTTTTATGTATACAACTCCTCCCCCACTTCTTCTCCTTGCAAGGATTAGTCTATCTTCATATATATTCTCTAAATAAACCTCTTCTCTTACCTTAGAGGTTCGTCCCAAGATTACTGAAGAAGGGAAAGAATAAAAGATGAGATAAATATTCTCTGTATTCTCCACTAGATATTCCTCTAATCCAAAAAGAGGGAAGGGATCTATTAAATCTAAATCTATAAAAAATCCTTTTAATTTACTCATAATCAAGATATAATTATACTAAAAGAATATTAAAAGAGGGTTAAAGAGATGAGAAAAATTTTTATCATTTTACTTGTTCTTCTTTCCCTTTTATATGCTGAAACTGTTCCTGTGATTATAAATGATAAGGAGTATAAAGGAGAAAAGGTAAAAGATTATATTTTTGTTCCAGATGTTAAATTAGTTTTATATCAAGATAATGTTTTTGAATTAAAGAAGATAGATAACATTTATATTTCAGAAGATTTAGAACTATTATACGATGGAAAGGATGTTTTTAAAGTTTATCTATCTAAAGGGTTCATTCTCTGTCCTGATAAGAATATTCTTATCAGAGGGGAGAAAAAATATGATGTCAAAAATATTGATAAAATTTATTTTTCCATCTTAAGCTATAATTATAATTTTTCTGGAGTAAAACTCTTTGCCTATGGAATCTATCCAAGAATGCGATATATTCTTTTAGAGGTAGCTATATTTAACTTAGATAAAAATCCTATAGTATTAGACCAAAAAATGTTTACTTTAAGAGTGGGGAATAGGGATTATTATCCTGATCCAGCAATATCCACTTATTTTGCTACTCAAGGAGAAGAGGTTCTATTAAAGAGATTAATCCAATCCAATGAAGTAGTAATTGCATATTTAATCTACGATGTTCATGGACTACCTGATTTACTAAAGATTGATCCCTATTATGGACTTAAAAAGACTCTTGAGATAAAACTTCAGTGATATTTTCAATATTATCTATTCTTCCCTGAATAAGGTTTTCGCCCTTTCCTCCTTTAAAATTTCTATTATCTAAAATATTTATTAATTTATCCCATCTCTCCTTAGGAAATTCCCTTCTCCTTCCTAATATTAACTCTCCTGAACTATTAAAGAGGAAACATAAAGATGTTCTTTCCAATATTTTTAAGGTTAAAATCCTTAAAGTATTCATATCAAAATCCAATTTTTTAATAACTATTTTCCCCATTGAAGTCTCAAGTCCTTCTTTAGATATTTCCTCCGCCTGGTAATTTAAGATTTCTTCCCTTAATCTTTTATTTTCTTTTTCCAAGAGATTTAACCTATTAGTTATTTTATCAAGAGCATTTATAATATTGGGATCTCCTAACTTTTGCTTTATGTATTCATATTCTTCTTCTCTTCTTTCTAATCTTTTCAACAATCTATCTCCTGATAGGAATTCAATTCTCCAAACCTGTGGATTTTTTCTATAAATCTTTAAGATTTTAAAAGCACCTATTTCCTTTGTATTTTTTACATGAATTCCTCCACAGGGATTCAAATCAATATTCGGAATCTCTACAATTCTTGTTTTTTCATCTTTCCAGTAAATATTTATGGGAATTCCCTCTCTAATATAAAAATTTGTCTTTTCTTCTGCAGATTTTAAATAAGAAAAATTTATATCCGAAGTTAAAGGTATTTCAATCTTTGTATGCTCAGGAAGAATCTGAAAACCTGTGGTTTCATATTTATATTCCCTTTCAATTATAGCAGAAAAAAGATGCTGGGCAGAATGTTCCTGGGAATGTTCCCTTCTTAAAGAAACATCTAATTCCATTAAAATCTCTTCCCCAATCTTAGGAGTTTTTCCCTTTAATTTCCCAAAGTGAAAAATACCTTCCTCTTGTTCTATCACTCTCAAAACTAAAAGTTCCCAATCTTTTCCTCTGATAACTCCCTTATCTGAAGGTTGTCCTCCTCCTTCGGGATAAAATATAGTCCTATCAAGAAGAACCCCCAAAAAATCTTCTTCTTTTATATTAAGAATTTTCCCTCTATCTTTATATCTTTCAGGATCAAGATAAAATATTTTTTCTGTCATTGTTTTTAAGTTTATGGATGATTTAGAGCATTGTCAATAAAAATAATTAGAAGTAAAATTAATCTGGTAAAAATTTAGATTGAAAGGGGAAAATTAGAATGCATATATTGGAGCTTCCACAAAGGATAATTTATGGAATTGGTTCCATTGAGCAACTCCCCATAGAGGCTGTAGCTTTTGGCAAAAAATTCTCTTTCTTTTGTGGAGAAAGTTCCTTAAAAAGAAGTGGTTTTCTAGATAAAATTTTAGATTCCTTTGATAAATATGGTTTAGAAATTCAGGTAATAAGTGGTGTAACCCCAGAGCCCAATATACATTCCATAGCGGAACTATTAAATAGAGTAAAAAATTATAATCCCCATGGAATTATAGCTGTTGGAGGAGGAAGTGTTATTGATTCTGCCAAAATTATTTCCGCTCTTCTTACAAGAAATGTGAATATTTTTGAACTAAGGGGCAAAGAGATAGAAGATGCGCTCCCTATAATAGCTGTTCCTACTACAGCAGGAACAGGAAGTGAAGCTACAAGATTTGCAGTGATAACCGATCCAGAAATGAGGGATAAATTTCTTCTTTCAGGTAAAGCTTTAATTCCTAAGGTTGCCCTAGTGGATCCCGAACTAACCTTTACCATGAGTCCTTTGGTTGCTGTAGCGACAGGAATTGACGCTCTATCTCATGCAATAGAATCCTTTCTTTCTCGCTCTTCCACCCCATATACTGATATATGGGCGAAAGAAGCTATAGCAACCCTCTGGCATAATCTTGTTCCTGCTATTAATGAAAACTCTTTACCTTCAAAGGAGAAGGTATCCTATGCAGCTTTTTGGGCTGGAGTTGCTATAAATAATGCAAAGACTACATTGATTCATGCCATGTCTCGTCCCTTAGGAGGGGTTTATAATGTGATTCATGGTATTGCCAACGGTATTCTTCTTCCTGCATATCTAAGATACAATGCCCCTTTCATACCTCATGAAAAAATGAACTTTCTAAAACATCTTATGGGGGGATATCCTCCTGAGAAGGTTGAGAATCTTCTTAGGGAATTAAATTTCCCCTTAAAACTTTCTCAAGTAATTAGAGAAAAAATTGATATCCAACTTTTAGTAGATAAGGCAAAAACTTCTCAGATGAATATTAATAATAATATAAGACCTGTTAAGGAAGAAGATATTTTTGCCTTATATGAGGAGGTATTATAGAGAAGATATGGTAAGACTAATAACAGCGGCAAGGGAGTTTGGGATTGAAATAGATTTTTTATTTAGTAAGCTCTCAAAGGAATATGGTTTTACCCTTTTGGATAGAAGTAATTTGTTTCCTTTGCTTCAGGAATATTGTGGAATGAGTTCTGAAGAGTTATTACTGGAGGAGAAAAAAATTGAGAGAAATTCTGCGGAAAAGGAATTTATTGAAAAGTATAAAGAAGGTATAAAGGAGATAACAAATAATTATTTAAAGAAATCTCCTGTTATTCTACTGGGAAGAGGGGGGCAATTTCTATTTAAAGATTATCCTAATTCCTTTCATATAAATATAATTGCTCCTTTGAATCTTAGGATAAAAAATTTACAGAAAAATTACAATTTAGATGTAGAAACTTCCATAAAATTAATCTTGGAAAAAGATAGTGCAAGGGATATATACTTTAAAACCTTATTTGGATATGACTGGAAGGATCCCTACCATTATCATCTAACTATTAACCTTGCTTATTATTCCCAAGATGAAATATATCAAATACTTACAAAATCAATAGAAAAATCCATAAAGATTCCTCAACCTTTACAAGAGAGTTTTTCTTTCCCTTCAAAGATAAAATTCGCAAATAAAAGTGAAGAAGAATTCGCAAAATTATTAACCTTTTATAGAATATCTTGGGAATACGAACCAAAGGTTTTTCCTTTGGAATGGGATAATGAAGGGCAAGTTGTTGAGGCATTTACCCCTGATTTTTATCTTCCTGAATTTGATTTATATATTGAGCTTACGGTTCAAAAGCCAAAACTTATGAGTGAGAAAATTAAAAAAATTAGAAAGCTTAAGAAATTATATCCCAATGTAAATATTAAATTATTATATGGACATGATTATATAAAAATTTTAGAAAAATATGGAATAACTAAGGTGAAATGATGGAAAAAATAGAAAAAATTTTATTTACTTATGATGAGATACAGGAAAGGATTAAAGAATTAGGCAAAAAAATAAGTGAAGATTATCAAGGAAAAAATCCTATATTAGCATGTATTTTAAAGGGGGCAGTATATTTTGCAGTAGATCTTACAAGAAGCCTTTCCATTCCTTATATTTTAGACTTTATTTCAATTCTGAGTTATGGTCCTTCTAAGGAAACCTTTGGGATTGTTAGAATTACAAAAGATTTAGATATAAATATTTATAATAAAGATGTGGTAATTATAGAAGACATTGTGGATACAGGACTTTCATTAGCCTATCTACTAAAGGTTTTAAAGGCAAGAGAACCTTCTTCCCTAAAGGTATGTACTCTTTTGGATTGTCCGGGAAGAAGAATTATAGATGTTCCCATTGATTATAAGGGCTTTGAAATCCCCAATTATTATGTGGTAGGCTTTGGATTAGATTATAATGAAAAGTATAGAAATTTAATGTATATAGCGGTTTTAGAGAAATAGATTTACTTAAGCTCACTAAGCTCCCTTTCTATCTCTCTTATCTCCTCTTCAATATCTTTCTTCATTTCTTCTAACTCTTTTTTCCAGCATTCTAAAAATTTTCTTTTCTCCTCTTTATCCCACATTTCAAATCCCCAAAAAGGAGAACAGAAATGTCCCCAAAATGCCCAAGAAGGACCATAGAATCTGTGCCATTTTCTACTAAATCTAAAGAAGGGTCCAAAGCCAAAATAGTATCTTCTCATTCATCTTCACCTCCCGCTATTTCAATAAATCTTTCTATATATCCTTTAATCTCCCTTATATATTTTATACTTTCTCTTCTCAATTCTTCTCCTTTTGGAGTTAACTTATAAATCTTTCTTGCTGGTCCAATTCCCTCAATATTCCAGTAGGAAATTATCAAACCTTCCATTTCAAGCTCCCTAAGAATTCTATAACCTCTTCCCATCTCTCCAATCCCTTTTCCTATCATTCCTGGGAATATATCAGAGATTTTACTAATTAATTCATAGCCATGAAGCTCTTTTTCTCCTAGAGCTACTAAAATCCACATTCTAATCCAAAATCCTGGACTTAATCCTATTCCTCTTTTTCTTTCTCTACTCATATCCATTCAAATTATATTACTAATTCATATATATAATTTTTATAAATTTTTGTCAAGAATCCCTTTTTATGATATTTATATTCCTATGAGAAATGAAATTACAGTGATAGCTCCAGGAAGAATATGTTTATTTGGAGAACATCAAGATTTTTTAGGATTAGGAGTCATTTCCTTTGCCATTGATCTTCATATAAGAATTTCGGGGAAAATAAGAAAAGACAAAATTCTTTATATTAAAATGCCTGATATCAATGGTGAAGAAATTATCGATTTATCTAAGCCTATTGTTTATGATAAACCAAGATGTTATCTAAGATCTGTTTTAAATGTTCTGAAAAGAGATGGAATAGAATTGGAAAGGGGATTTGATATAGAAATCCGAGGAAATATACCTATAAATGCTGGAACTTCCAGTTCATCCGCATTGGTAATAGCATGGACAAAATTTATACTACATGCATGTGGAAGGGATATGGAACCAGAAAAAATTGCAAGATATGGATACTTGGCAGAAGTAGCAGAATTTAATGAACCGGGAGGAATGATGGATCATTTTACCTCTTCCCTTGGTGGAATTATATATGTGGATTCTATACCCCCTTTTTCCTACGAAAAACTATCTCCAAATCTTTCAGGGTTTATTCTTGCGGATTCTTTAGAAAGAAAAGAGACCTTAGAAGTTTTAAAAAAATCTAAAAAAGATGTATTAAAAGGAATTGAGTTAATTCAAGAGAAGAAAAAAGATTTTAATTTAAGAAACATCTCCACAGAGGAAGCCTTAGAACTTGCTAATGATCTTCCTGAAGGTATAAGGGAAAAAATTATAGCCAATATATATAATAGAGATTTATGTAGAAAAGCCTACGAAATGTTAAGAAAAGATTTAGTAATTCCTGAGAAGTTAGGTCAAATGATTACAGAACATCATTATCATCTTAGCTTGGGATTAAAGGTATCTACTCCAAGATTAGATAGATTAGTAGAAACCGCATTACTAAATGGAGCCTTAGGTGCAAAACTAAACGGTTCAGGGGGAGGAGGATGTATCTTTGCTTATGCTCCTGGATATGAAGAGGAGGTAGCAAAAGCCTTAGAAGAAGAAGGAGCAAAAACCTATATTGTAAAAGTAGACAAAGGAGTAAGGATTTTAGATTGAAGGGAGTAATTATTTCTGCAGGTTTTGGGAAGAGATTAAGACCCTTAACAGATAGTATTCCCAAAGGTTTAATCCCAATCTCAGGAAAACCTATATTGGAATATATTCTCTTAGGTTTTAAATATGCAGGGGTAAGGGATATAATAATAGTTATTGGATATTTAGGAGAGAAAATTAAGAACTACTTTAAGGATGGAAGAATACTTAATTTAAATATCTCCTACATAACTCAAGAGATTCCAACAGGAACAGGATCCGCAGTCTTAATGGCAAAAGATTTTGTGGGAGATGAGTATTTTATGCTAAGTTGGGGAGACGTAATTGTTGAAAGAGAAAATTATTCGAATATTAAAATTATGTTTGAAGACAATCCTTGCGATATTCTTATGGGATTAAACTATAAGAAAGATTTATCTTTAGGAGGCGCAGTATTCTTAGAAAAGAAAGATAATATTTTGAGAGTAAAGGATATTATTGAGAAGCCCAAGGAAAAAGTTGATACAAATTGGAATCAGACAGGAATATTTGTTTTAAAACCTATAATCTTCAAGTATTTGGAAAAAATAACTCCTTCGGAAAGAGGAGAATATGAATTTACATCCGCAATTAAAATAATGTTAGAAGATAGTTTAGATATAAGACCTTTTTTTATAAAAGGCTTCCCTTTGGAAATTGGAACCTTAAATGATATTGAAGGAATTAATAATTTTAAAAAATTTTTAGAAAAGTTTTATGATTTATAATCTTCTATAGCAAAGATTCCTGCCCCAAGAGCTCCCATTATCTGAGGTTCCCGGGGAACATGAATTTCAAAACCTAATAAATCTTCTATAGCCTTTTTTACTCCTTCATTTTTAGCAACCCCTCCTGTCATAACTACATCCTTTTCTATCCCTATTCTTTTTAATAAAGAGATTACTCTCTTGGCAATGGAATAATTTAAACCTTTAATAATACTATTTTTATTGTATCCTTCGGAAAGAAGAGTTATGATTTCTGATTCTGCAAAAACAGTACAAATATTTGTAATCTCCACCATATCCTTCGTTTTTAAATGAATTTTTCCGAAATTTTCCAATTCCTCTTCCAATACCTTTGCCATAACTTCGAGAAATCTTCCTGTTCCTGCTGCACATTTATCATTCATTGCAAAATCCAATACTTCCCCCCTTTCTCCTATTCTTATGGCCTTACTATCTTGTCCTCCTATATCCAAAATAGTTCTTGCAAAAGGAAAAATAAAATTTACTCCCTTACCATGACAGGAAATTTCAGTCTTTGTAAAATCAGTAAAATCAACCCTTACTCTTCCATATCCTGTTGCGGTTATTCTCTTTATCTCGTAAAAATTGATATTCCTTTCTTTTAGAATCTCCTCAATTAATTTTTTTGCAGAACTATTGCCATCAACTCCTGTATTTGTTATTTTGTAATTTAATAGTTCAATTTTCCCATTCATGTGGGAAAGAAGTACCACCTTTGTAGTTATAGAACCAATATCCACTCCCAAGAAGTAATCCATTTATAACACCTCCAGAAAGGCTTCTATTCTTGTCTTTATCTGTCCCAATGGGAAGTTTCCTTTATCAATTAAATCTCCATCAATCACTATAGAAGGAATTCCTTTTTCTATAAGTTTTTTTCTTAAAATATAAGAATTCCCAGCTCCCTGTCTACAACCCCATTGATTAAAAATAATTACTCCTTGCGCTTTATATTCCTTTACTCCTTCCATAGCCAGTTTAAATCTTTCTTCTACATCGGAAAAAATCTTTACATTTATAACTTTTTTAGCAAGAGATTTAAAAGGATCCTTTGGATCAAGTTCTTCCCAATAGATCTTACTACTTTCTTCAAATACAATGGCACAGGATTTACTTTTTAGCCAATTAAAAAAATCGGTCTTAAAATAGGGACCAAGATGGAGCCAATATACCCTCTTTTTGCAGGAAAGAAACTTTTTCTTTTTTATCCTTTCTTTTATCTCGTCCCTTAAAGTTTTAAAAAACTTAACTCCCCAGGGAGAACCAAAGGTGGAAAAAATCATTCCCACATAATCTAAAAAATTTTTTCCATCAATAACTAGATAATCCTTTCTTAACTCATTAATTTCTATAAGGTATTCCCTTGCAGTATTAGAATATTTTATAGCCCTTTCTAATCCCAATAAAGGATTTTTAGTTTTTAATTTTTTAGCCAATAAGAAAAAGAGTTCTTCAAGTTTTTTTGCAGTATAATCTATAGATTTGTTATCTTTTAAAGGAGTATCTATAGGAAAATAATCTCCACCAAAAAGCTGAGAAAGTAGGAAAAAGGAGTGAAGGGCAGAATGGCAGGGATGGGAGGTGGAAACAATAAAATCTGGTTTAGGAAGGATACCCTTCTTAGTTAATCCTATAACATTTCTATGAACACTACATAGATCTTTTGAATATAATATTTCTTCGCTATCAAAAAGGGTTTTATCAGCAAGTCCTATAAATGCGGAAAAGGCGGAAGCTACTTCAGGAAGTAAGGGAAAAAGATCTAAGGCAAAGAATAATTCCGATGGCATTAAAATATTTGTTATTACAACTTTGTTTTTTCCCTTATAATTATGTTTTACTAAATCCCATGCATATTCATAGGATACACATGTTATCTTATCTTTTCTAAATTTTAACTTAATAAAAGCTCTTCCCAAGGGATAAATCCAGGGAAATTTTAAAGCCTTTCTTATCTTTCTTATATTCTCCTCATTTAAATCAAGGTTCATCCTATCATCTCCAAGAATGCTTCTATCCTTGTTCTAATTTGTCCCTTTATTCCCATAGTAAAGTCATCTTCTAAAATTAAAGAGGGAATATTATCCTTTCTCAGTTCTTCCCTTAGAAGGGGAATATAAAAAAGAAGGGGATCACAATATTTTAAAGAATAAAAAATTACTCCTTGAATATTATTCCTTTTTATTCTTTCTTTAATTATAGAAATCTTATCTTGAAAATTTCTTCTTCTTACACATCCTTCCCTTTTTAAGTAATAATGAGAGAGAGAATAGAAGGGATCATTATTTAGCATTTCTATTCTCTCTTTTGTTCTTATTCCAAAACAGGAATCATCATAAATAATTGTTAAGTTTAAACTTTCCATGTATTCTATCAATTCCAAAGGATACATTGTGGAAAATAGATAAAACTTCTTATTATCTTTATTTTGGGAATTAAAAGAAAAATTTAAAAATTCCTTTATATCCAAAGAATAAAAAAGTAAAAAACTATTATCAGACTCTTTTATCTTTTCTCTTCCTAAGTTATAAAGTTCTATGCTCTTTATAAGGTTCTCTATCTTACCTTCTCTATTTAGAAAGTAAAAGAGTTCCTTTAAATTTTTTGCATAATATTCAATATCCTCTTCCCTTTCTCCAAAGGGAATTTGGAGGAAGTAGCTTTCCTTTGCAAGATTTAAATATTTCCAAACCTCAAAAATTCTCTTTGAGGAATCACATCCATCAGTAAATATGATTTTCTCAAATTTGATATTTTCTCTTAATATTTCCTCAGTAATTGCTCTTAGATAGGGACAGAGATACTTTGGTAAATACTCATCACTTTTTTCAAAATATGTAGGAAAAGGTAAAAATCTTACTGGATGAAACCCACTGGCATATATTAATTCGCAGGGAACATAGGCACAAAAGTAGAATACGGATTTTTTTGAATTAAGAACTTCCTTTTTTATTTTTTGATATAAATCTTTTACTTCTTTAATTTCCATGAGATAAATTATACTATAAAGCTGAAATTTAGAGAAAGGAGAGTCAAAAATGTTTAATATAAGAAATTCCGCTAAAGCAATAATAATAAAAGATAGCAAAATACTGATGATTAAAGGTATTGATCCTTGGGGATATTTCTATATTTTACCTGGGGGCGGACAAAATCCCTTTGAAAATCTAAAGGAAGCCCTAATTCGTGAATGTAAAGAGGAACTCAATGTAGATATTATTATTCATGATATTAGATATATAAGAGAATATATAGGAAAGAATCATGAATTTTCTGAATATGACTCCCATTTACATCAAGTGGAATATATGTTCATCTGTGAGATAAGAGATGAAGAAAATTTAAAAAAAGGAGATACTCCTGATGATTTTCAAGTAGATATTGAATGGATCCCCTTAGATAAAATATCCTCTTACAGGATCTACCCCCAAATTTTAAAAACCTTAATAGGAAAGAACGGAGAATTGCTCGGTCCCATATATTTAGGAGATGTAAATTAAAATAAATTTTGTTATAATATTCCATTATGAGAATTGGAAAGAAAATTACATTATTTGTTAGTATTTTTCTTCTTTTAACTTTATTTCAAATTCACGAGCCTCTTATAAAAGAGGAGGTAAATATTATTCATGTAATTGGTAATAATCATATTGATCCTGTCTGGCTATGGAATTTTGAAGAAGGTTTAGAGATTATAAGATCTGTATTTTCTTCAGTTATCGAGAAAATGAAAATATATCCTGAATTTACCTTTTCTGCATCTTCTGCCTTTTTCTATTACTGGATAGAAAAGGTGAATCCAGAACTCTTTAGAGAAATTAGTAGAAGGATTAAAGAGGGAAGATGGAATGTAGTGGGAGGTTTTTGGATCGAGCCCGATTGTAATCTTATAAGTGGAGAATCCTTTGTAAGGCAAGGATTATATGGTCAAAGATACTTTAAAGAAAAATTTAGAATAAAAGCTAAAGTTGGATATAATCCCGATTCCTTTGGACATAATTTTGCTTTACCTCAAATTCTTTCAAAATTGGGTCTCCAATATTATGTCTTCTTAAGACCAGAAGAACATGAAAAATCCTTACAAAAGGATTTATTTTACTGGAAAGGCTTGGATGGCTCCAAGATCTTAACATATAGAATTCCAAAGGGATGTAATCTCAGAGGAGATATCTTAAGAGAAACCATAAAAGAAAAAGAGAAGGATACAAATTTAGATACTCACATGGTATTTTATGAGGTAGGAGATTATGTGGATAAAATTACTGATGAGAATATAAATATAATTAGAGAGATATCTCAATATTCAAATTCTATAATAAAATTCAGTACTCCTGAGAATTTTTTTAGAGAAGTAAAAGATAAAAAAGAGATCTTAACTCTAAAAGATGAATTACAATATCACGCAAGGGGTTGCTATTCCAATCTATGGTGGGTAAAAAAGGGAAATCGTAAATTAGAAAATCTTATCCTATCTACTGAAAAGATATCAGTTTTAGGAGAATATTTAGGACTTACCACCTATCCCTATGAAGAAATTACCTCTTCCTGGAAGGACCTACTTTTTACTCAATTTCATGATATTATTGGTGGGGTTTGCATAAAAGATGTATATAATCAGGTTAAAAGTATATATGGCAATATAGAAAACACTTTGAATAATATAATAATTCTTAATTTAAAAAAATTATTCAAGAATATAGATACGAGTAAAGAAGGTTTGTATATAATAATTTTTAATCCTACAACCTTTGAAAGGGAATTTCCTATAGAAATGGAAATTCCTAGTAATTTTGAAAATTTTTCTTTATTAGATGAAAGAGGAAATCCTGTTCCCTTTCAGTTGGAGAAACCCTCTTCCCTAGGTTTTATGGATAGAAAAAAAATAATTTTTCTTTCAAAACTTCCCCCTTTTGGATATACCTCCTATAGAATAATTCCTGAAGAAAAGAAAATAGCTTTAAAAAATATTTTAAAAGTAGAGAAGTTTAAGATGGAAAACCAATGGCTATATTTTGAAATAGATCCTAACTCAGGATACATCAAAAGACTTTTTGATAAAGAAAATAGAAGGGAAATTTTAAAAGATTATGGTGCTGTTCCAGTAGTTATAAAAGACGAAAGTGATACTTGGGGACATGGAATAGATAAATTTAAAGATGAGATGGGAAGATTTCAAGTAGAAGAAATAAACATTTTAGAAAAAGGTCCCATAAGAGGAGTAATAAGGGTAAAAAGTAAATATGAAAATTCTCATTTAATTCAAGATTTCATTTTATATAGAGATTTGAAATATATAGAAGTAAGGGTAGTATTAGACTGGTATGAGAAGCATAAAATGTTGAAATTATCTTTTCCAATAAACTTAGAAAATCCTAAGGCGATTTACCAAATACCTTATGGCTTTATTGAAAGACCATGTAATGGAGAGGAAAATCCAGGTCTTTCCTTTGTAAATGTTGAAGATGGAAATTATGGTCTAAGTCTTATTAATGATGCAAAATATAGTTATGATGTGGAAAATAATATACTATCTTTAACTGTTGTAAGAAGTCCTGTTTATGCCCACCATAATCCTATGAAGTTAAATCAAAATGAAGAATATGAATATCTTGATCAAGAGAGACAAGAGTTTAAATATGTTCTTTTCCCTTATAAAAGCAGTTGGAAGGAAAATAAAATAATAGAACTATCAGAAAGTCTTAATAATCCCCCACTTCCTTTTATAGAAGGAAATCACAAAGGGAAATTACCTTTGTCCCAAAGCTTTATTTATTATGAAGGGAAAAATTTCTTAATAAATGTTATAAAGAAAAGTGAAGATAAAAATGGTATAATAGTTAGAGTTAATGAAACTTATGGAAGAAAAGGTGTAGGAAAGATAAAACTTTTTAATAAAGAATGGACCTTTTTCCTTTCTCCCTTTGAAATAAAAACCTTTCTTGTTAACGAAAAGAAAATAAAAGAAGTAAACCTTTTAGAAGAGTAAATTGGGAGGTATCCTATGAGAAAATTAATTATTTTTCTTTTAACCCTTTCCCTTGTTTTAGATTTAGGTTTTTCCCAGCAGGAGGAAAGAATATTATCCCAAAATTTTGTGAATCTACTTTCTCAAGGAAAATTTAATGAGGCAATAAATTACTTTGATGATTCTGTAAAACCATTACTTCCAGGAGAAAAATTAAAGGAAATTTGGGAAAGTTTGATAAAACAAGTAGGAGAATTTAAGGGAATTATTAATATAAGAGATGAAAAATCAGGAGTATATTCTATAGTTTACGTAACATCAGAATTTTTCCTAATGGATATTGATGTAAAATTGGTATTTTTAAACAAAAAATTAGTTGGACTTTTCTTTCAACCAGCTCCTCCAAGAAAAGGTTATATTCCTCCCTATTATGTAGATCTTTCCTCCTTTGAAGAGAAGGATGTAAAGGTAGGTAAAAGCTTTGATCTTCCCGGAAAGCTTGTAATTCCAAAAGGAGATAAAAAATATCCCATAATAATATTTGTTCATGGAAGTGGACCTAATGATATGGATGAGACTATTGGTCCCAATAAACCTTTTCGTGATCTTGCATATGGACTTGGAACCTTAGGTATTGCCAGCTTAAGATATGATAAAAGAACTAAGGTATATCCTGAAGAATACACAAAATTTAAGGAAGGGTTTACAGTTATGGAAGAAGTTATAGAAGATGTCCTTTATGCAATTGATTTTGTGAAGAAAGAAGAAAAAATTGATAAAAATAAAATTTTCATTTTGGGACATAGTCTTGGGGGAATGCTTGCAGGAAGAATTGCATCCCTATCCAAGGATGTATCAGGATTAATTATAATGGCAGGACCAACAAGACCTTTAGAAGATCTTATCTGGGATCAGATAAATTATATTTTTAATCTAGATGGGATTTTAACAGATGAAGAAAAATTCCAGCTTTCCGCCATAAAACTGGAGATAGATAAAATAAAAGATCCCAATTTAGAACAAAAATATCCTCCTTCTCTTAATATTCTTAATGCTCCTGTAAAATATTGGGCGGATCTAAAAAAATATGATCCAGTAAATATTCTTTCTTCTCTAAATATACCTGTTTTAATTCTTCAAGGTGAGAGAGATTATCAAGTTACCCTTGAAGATTTTGAAGGATGGAAGAGACTTTCTAATAAAGAAAATATTCGTTTAAAACTATATCCCCAATTAAATCACCTTTTTATGGAAGGAGAAGGGAAAAGTACACCCGATGAATATTATAGAGAGGGACATATCCCAGAATATGTAATTAAAGATATCTCTAACTGGATAAAAAAAGAGATATAGATTTTGCTATAAGTAAAAATTTTTTTTAAATTTTCCCCTTGACATTGAAGAAAATATTGATTTTTCCTATATTTTTAAGGATATCCCCCTTTTAAGAATATAGATTTTAACTTGCTTTTAAAATTTGACAAGGTTTAAAGTTATGTTAAAATTATAATTGCCACAGGCATCAAGGGGTCCGAAAGGGCTCGGATGCACTTGGCTGAGACGATGTAAGTCTCAAGTGCTGGGGAAAGGTTGGGGCGAGACTCCATACCAAGTACTCAGGTAGCTACTAGAGAGTAGTAGGGGTATTAGTAAAGCCTGGTACTCCTGCGAAATCGGTGGCTAAATCTTGAGGCTGAAAGTCTCGGAAAGGTGTTGAAGGGTTCTGTAAGGGTCCGTTGAGCCTGTGGCATAATTTTTTTATAGAATTTTCCTCCTTATTTTTATCAATTTTTAAGATTCATGTTAAAATTATCCTATCTTTTAAATTAGGAATTTATTATGAAAGGAATTAGGAAATATACTCATATTGAGAGAGAAAATATTATAAGAGAGTTAGTCCCATTAATAAAGGCAAGATTTGGGGATAATCTTATTGCCCTTGCAGTATCAGGCTCCTTTGCAAGGAATGAAGATTATTACTATTCTGATATAGAATTGATAGCTTTTTTAAAGGAAATGCCTAAGGATAAAGAAGGGAATGGAATAAGTAAGATTTATGATGGATTATTAATAGATCTAACTTGGACCACAAAGGAAAATTATATAAAAAATATAAAGGATGTATCAGAAGATTGGCATCTCTCAGGATCGGATTATCTTTATCCCATTATTAATGAAGAATTTATAAATGAATTGAATAATTATAAGGTTGATAATTTAAAGGAAAAATGTTTGAATAGAGCGATGAAGCAGTGGAAGGATGTCCAAGAATCAACCTCAAAAGTTCTTAATTCCATATTACAAAAAAATTATGAGGGAATTCCTTTATTAGTTTATGATATGCTTCTCAATATGCTTATTGTTCTTTCTTTACTAAATCAGACCTCTTATACAACTTTTTCAAAGGTTATTAAAGAAGCAAAAACTTTTTTAATAAAACCTAAAAGTTTTATTGAATTGTTAGATTTCTTTACAGAAGGAAAATACAAAGATTTAAATAAATTAGAGGATATAATCCTTAGAACCTTTTCAGAATTTGAAGAGATTTTTGAAAATTTAGGATGTAAATTATATGAAAATTTAAGAGAATTAAAAAATTTTTTACTCGAAGATGAAATTTAAGATATTATATTTTTTATGATTATTTATCTAAAACCTCATATCTATTAATTTCCAATTATAACCATCCTTTTAGAATAATGTTAATATGGACTCAAATTGTCCTAAACCGTCTAATGTTCTTGGCTGTACCTTTATTCTTATTAATTCCTTTTCTAACTTGTAAAAAAAATAATTTTTCATATATCCATGTCAAAACATCTATACTCATACTCTTGTCTTCACAAATTACATAATTGGGATTTATTATCTCCTTTATAGTCCAAAGGTTATTTTTTTTATCAGATGGTATGTAAAATTCGGTTCTTTCATATTTAAGTTTGGGGTTTAAAAATTGTTCTAAAAATTTTATATTATCCTTTATGATTTTTAAGATTAGCTCTTTCTCATTCTCTGACATTGGAGTAAGATTCAAGGGAGGAATTGTTTTTACTCATGAGATTCTGTCATACCAGCCAAGCTTTGAAAGATCATTTACAGAAGATGTAAGTTCTAGGGTAATTTAAGATCTACTCCTGAGAAGTTCATAAATGGTAGTTCTATTCGGTCCACCCTTAGTAATTTAGTAAAACACCCTTAATAATTTGCTTCAAAGAGATCTTTATTACTCCAATTTCAGGTACATTAGGCATATCATCTCCTATAGTATTCTTACTAATCCTAATCTTTATAAAGGTTTTTTTAGCTTTTTATGATAGAA
>JAOADF010000096.1 GCA_026417425.1 Dictyoglomaceae bacterium | reverse complement strand
ATAGACCTGGACATGATAAAAGATATGCGTTAAACACTGAGAAAATAGAAAAAGAATTAGGATGGAAGCCCCAATGGAAATTTGAAGAAGCTTTAAGAAAAACAATAAGGTGGTATTTAGAGAAATGGGGAAATTTAAATTCAGAGAAGGGCCAATAAAAGGATTGATAATAATAGAGCCAACAGTTTATAGAGATGAGAGAGGTTTTTTCATGGAGACTTACAATTTAAAGGAATTTAAAGAACTTGGACTAAACGTAGATTTTGTTCAAGATAACCATTCAAGATCTAAGAAAGGAGTTTTAAGGGGACTTCATTTTCAAAGGAAATATCCTCAAGGCAAATTAATAAGAGTAATAAGAGGAAGAATTTTTGATGTAGCAGTAGATATAAGGAAAGAATCAGCTACATTTGGAAAATGGTACGGTATAGAACTATCAGAAGAAAACAAACTTATGTTTTATATACCTGAAGGATTTGCTCATGGATTTTTAGTACTTTCAGAAGAAGCAGAGGTTTTATATAAAACAACAGAATATTACCATCCAGAAGATGAGGGGGGAATAATCTGGAACGATCCAGATATAGGTATAAATTGGCCTCTTGAGGAAATAGATGAGATAATTCTTTCTGAGAAAGATAAAAAATGGGAAAGATTGAGAAATGTTGTAGTTTTAAACTATAGGGGTGAAGAATATGGAGAAATTTTTTAAGGGAAAATTAGTATTAGTTACAGGTGGTGCTGGATTTATTGGAACAAATCTCGTAAGACGTTTATTAAAAGAAGGAGCTAAAGTTAGAGTTTTAGATAATTTTTTCACAGGATTAAAAGAAAATTTAAAAGATTTAGATATAGAAATTGTAGAAGGGAATGTTGAAAATTTAGAAGATGTTTATAATTCCTTAAAAGATATCGAAATAGTATTTCACCTTGCAGCAAGAAATATCATCGCTTCTACAAAAGAACCTTATAAAGATTTTCTAACAAATGTTTTAGGAACTATTAATATTTTAAAGGCGTGTTTAGAAAAAAATTTTAAAGTTAAAAAAATTGTTTATGCTTCTTCAGTTTCCATATATGGAAATGCAAAGTATCTTCCTATAAATGAGGAAGATTCTAAAATAATCCTAAATCCATATGCTGCTAGTAAGCTTTCAGCTGAAGCCTATTGTTCAGCTTTTTTTGAAACATATGGGATACCAATTAATGTGGTTAGATATTCGAATGTATATGGGCCTTATCAAAATCCTTTAAATCCATATTGTGGGGTAGTATCTAAGTTTATCACGTGGGCATTATCAGGGGAGCCAATTCTAATTTATGGTGATGGTGAGCAAACAAGAGACTTTACTTATGTTGAAGATGTGGTTGAAGCCACATTAAAAGCAGCCACTATTATGCCAGGTTTGACTTTTAATATAGGTTCAGGAATAGAAACAAGTATTAATAAACTTGCCCAATTGATCATAGAACTTACTGAGAGTAAATCTCAGATATTGCATATAGAGAAAAGAGATATTGATGATGTAAGAAGAAGAGTATTAAATATCGAATTTGCTAGGAGGGTTTTACGTTGGAGTCCTAAGATAGATTTATATCAGGGATTAAAAAATACAATAGATTGGGTAAAAAGCCAACTTGCTCTTAATAAATGAGGTGTGAGTATGGTATTTCCTACTTTATCTGTGATTATTGCTAATTATAACTATGGAAAATATATAGAAGAAGCAATTGATAGTGTTATCAATCAAGATTTCCCTAAAGATGAAATAGAATTAATTGTAGTAGATTATGGCTCTAATGATGATTCTATCGAAAAAATTAACAAGTACAAAAATATTATTAAGATTTTTTTACAAAAAGTAACTTATATAGATGCTATAAACAAAGGAATTTCACTCGCCAAAGGAAAATACATAGCTTTTTTAGGATCTGATGATAAATGGAAAAGAGAAAAGAGTAAATTACAGGTTGAATATTTAGACAAAGAAAAGGATATTGGTTTAATCTATTCTGACCTAACTTTGATTGACGAAAAGGGTAGAGAACTATATTCTTCATTTTGGAAATGGCAAAGAATAACGCCTTATAAAGGATACGTTTTAGATAAACTAATAGTGGGTAATTTTATTTCTGGGGGAACTATTATGGTACGTTCGAAAGATAAAAACTTATTTTATCCTATTCCGAAGTCAAAAGGATTCGATAGGTGTGAAGATTGGTGGATAGCTTTTAATATAGCTAGACGATATAAAGTTGATTATATACCATTACAGCTTACATTATACAGAATGCATGATAAAAATATGGTCCTACAAGATTTTAAATATAAAAATATTTATATAAAAAACATAATATCAGAACTTAATGAAGATATAAAAAGAAGAGAAACAATGATAAGTATTATCCTAGAGGACAAAAATTGTTATCTTTCTGAAAAAAAGATACATTTGTTAATTAATTATAATAAAAAAACCAAATTTAAGAAAGAAATATTAGAAAGTAACAGAAAAAATTTACTTAAAAAATTAATTTTGTACTTTAAGAATTATAAGAATTTTATAGAAATTGAAAATTACTTAATTATCTTTAAGGTTGTTATACTTCGACTTAATCCTAAGTTATATAATAAGCTACGAAAATTTAAATTTAAATTATTTAATCCATAAATTTTAGAAAATAATATAATATCTTGATGTTTTTTATGAGAGTTTTGAGAATTTCAATAATTATCCTAAATTACAACGGTTGGCAGGATACAATAGAGTGTTTAGAATCTATTTATCAAATTGATTATCCCAATTATGATCCAATGTTAGTAGATTATGCTTCCAAGGATCAGTCTACTGAAAAAATAAGAGAATATTGTGAAGGTAAAATAATTGTGAAATCAAAATTTTTTAGATATAATCCAAGTAATAAACCAATTAAGATTTTTGAATATTTAAGAAGAGACATAGAAAATAAAGATATAAATAAGTTAACAT
>JAOADF010000057.1 GCA_026417425.1 Dictyoglomaceae bacterium | reverse complement strand
GGATCGACTTTTCTATAATGATTATGATTTTTAAATTTATCAAAAAGACCAGGCAAAACTAAGTCATCTCTATATAAGCCCTCAAGGGGAGGAATAAGATTTAAATTTAATAGATCATATATTCCTAAGATATTTCTTGGCCTTAAAAACTCATCAAAATATTTTCCTTCTTCATTAAAATTAATTCCAAAATCAAAAAGAATTGAAAAATTATTTTCTTCCAGCAAGATTTTATTTCCACCTATACAATCTACTCCGTCATAGAAAATAAGTCTTGCTCCCACCTTTAAACTCCCAAAAAGTAAAAAACTTAAATATATTTTAACATTAACTTACAAAAATTATTAATTTCAAACTTAAGTCTTTCAAATGTTAAATCTAGCTTTTTCAAATGCCAATGACTTCCTTTCTTTGAAATGATTAAGATCTATAAGAGAACCAAAAACTACAACCTCTTTGGCTCTATATTTATTGTGGAGAATGAACAATTTTAGATAGAATATCAGGAAATTTATGTTAAAACAAATCCCATGTTATAATACCTTAGATTAAACTAAATTTAAGTAAGTTATAGAATGCTTAACAAATAGTAGAGGAGAAAATTTGGGAGAAAAAATTGATATCTTGAAAGAATATTTTGAAAGAATTCCTGAGGTTGCCTTTTCCTTTCTTTTTGGTTCTAGAAGTAAAGGTTATGGAAGAGAAAGTTCCGATTATGATATAGGAATCTATTTTTATCCTGAGAATCCTAAGATTATAGAATTTGAAGAAGGGAAAGATTATCCTTTGGTGAATATAATTTGGAGAGATTTAGAATTGATGTTAAAAAAAGAAGTGGATTTGATAGTTTTAAATAATTCCTCTGTTTCCTTATCAGCTAATATTATAACTAAGGGAATACCAATAGTTATTAAGGATAGAAAACTATTTTTAAATTTTCTTTTGGTTGTATCTTCATGGGCGGAAGAAATGAGAAATTTTGTGAAAGAGTATTATGAGATATTTGAGAGATCAAAATCTCTTTCTGAACAAGACAAGGAAAGTTTACTGAGAATATTATTATTCTTGGAGAATGAGATGGAAGATTTTGAATGGGCAAAAACTATCACTTTTATAGAATATGAAAAAGATAAACATAAAAGAAGAGATTTGGAAAGATGGGTTGAGAATATTATGAATTCTGTTATAGATATTGCTAAAATATTACTTGCAAGCAATAGAATTGATATTCCTGAGACCTATAGGAACACTATAATAAAGTTAAAGGTATTAGAGATTTTTAAAGAGGAAGATGTAGATAAAATTTCAGAGTGGATAAAATTGAGAAATATCTTAGCTCATCAATATTTATATATAAAGTGGGAAAAAATTAATAGTTTTATTAGAGAAGGAGAAGAAATTATTTATAAATTTATAGAGAAAGTAAAGAAATTGATAGAAGAATCATAAATATAGTATAGACTGAAGATTTATAAAAATAACATAGAGAAAGAGTCATAGAGAGAAAATGAGAAAAAAGGAGAGCTGAGGGCTGTCAATAATTTAGTCTAGACCTCTCTGTCTCCCTGTTACCTATTTTATGGATAAATACAAGCTCCTAAATAATGCTTCCTCACTGGGATATACTTCTTTTTTATTTGATTGTTTAAATCTCTATGGGATTTGTTGTTTATATTAGCCTCTTTACCTGAATTCTCCCTCCAGCTCTTTACTACATAGGGATATTTTCTTAGCCATCTCTCCTGTTACTGATTTGTATATCTTCTCTAAGTTTTTTTGCCTATCCTGGTGAACTATTCATTTTCTTATCTTCCTCGGTTCTTTAATTCATTTTATTAAAAGCCATCTCTTTGAAGTCTCCTTCTCCATTAGCCATATACCTAATACATTTTTCTCTCATTATATCCCTAAAATTATATACTCTGTTTTCTCCTTTTTATAGCCTTATCTTTTACTTTCTCTGTTATGTTGATTATATCTCTTGTGCTCATCTTTCTTTACTATGAGGGGCTCAAATTCTGATTTCCCACTCTGCTTGTAGTATTATTTCTATCATTTCCTTTGATAACTCCTCTATAAAATTGTTTATATTTTCTATGATCTCTATTTCATATTATTATTTAGGAAGTTTATACTAAATATTTACACGTCCATTTATTCTATGTCTATTCATAGTTGACTTTTGTATATCACAGTTAAAACAATAAAAATTGAAAGCATTAAATATATATGCTACACTTATTTGTAAAATAGACTTAATTTATAGCATGGGTTGAATAATGTTTATTCCAAAAAAGATTTTTCAATAAAAGAAGAGAGAAATTTTAAAACTATGAAAGGAATCATATTAGCAGGGGGGACAGGCTCAAGATTAAGACCATTAACGAATGTGACAAACAAACATCTTCTTCCTGTAGGAAGATATCCTATGATTTTTTATCCCATATATAAACTTAAGAAAGCAGG
>JAOADF010000042.1 GCA_026417425.1 Dictyoglomaceae bacterium | reverse complement strand
TGTCAGTATTGCATTAACCCATATCCATCTTCAAGCAGTGGAAGAAGGGCTTGGAACCTGCTGGATAGGATCCTTTGATCAAGAAAAAGCAAAGGAAGTTTTAGGACTTCCGAAAGAAGCGGTAATTGTTGAGCTTATGACATTGGGATATCCAGCGGAAGAGCCAGAACCAAGACCAAGGTTGTCTTTAGAAGAAATTGTAAAATTTTATTAAAACCATAGAAATCTTTTTGATTTTTTCTTTATAAGTTCCTTTATTTTGGGAAGTTCTTTTTCTGCTGAAGATTCTCCAATTTTTATTAATTCTTTTCCTTTGTCAAAATCAAAGGTTCTATAGTTTTCTACTCTAGGATTTATTACTATATCTGCTAATTTAATATTTCTCAATGCTATTTCCCAATTCATTATGTTAATTGTTTGCATTAATACCTCTAGTAAAGAGGGATTAAATAATGGATTTACTCTTTTTTGTATTTCTTTAAATATTTCTGTTTGAGTTATTTTGTAGATCACTTTTTCTGAAAAACCTTTTGGTTCCATAGGAATCTCTTGGAAAATATTTCTCCCTTTTGGACTCCAGTTAGGAGGACTTTGTAGGTTTATTCCTATTATTATATCAGGTTTTTGAAATTCTTTTAATTCTTCTACGGGTAGGGGGGATAATACTCCGCCATCTATTAAGAGTTTATTATCAAAAGGATAAGGCTGAAATATAACAGGGATAGAAATACTTCCTCTTATTGCAGAAATTACTTTTCCTTTAGTAAATACTATTTTTTCTCCTGTTATTAAATCGACAGCTACAGCTAAGAATGGAACTTTTAATTGAGAGAATTCAATATCTCCTAAGAAATTTCTTAAAAAATTTAAAATTTTATCTCCTTTAATAATTCCCTGAAGGGATGGAGAAAAATCTATGAATTCATAAATATCTTTTTTAGATATACTTAAAGCTATATCTTCTAAATCTTTTGAAGAATAACCTTTTGCATAAAAGCCTCCAATTATGGCCCCAATACTACTTCCTGAAATACAGTCAATTTTTATATTTTCCCTTTCTAATATCTTAAGAACACCTATATGAGAAAGTCCTTTTGCTCCACCACTTCCCAATACTAAGCCAATTTTTATTTTCCTCATGAAGATATTTTATTTAGTCTATTCTCTCTTTGTCAAATTATTTTTAAAATATCTATGATATATCTACGGCAATCAATTACCTATTGACTTTAAATTTAGTTTTATCTAAAATTGAGTCTAAATATTTCTCATGGAGGTGGTTGTGAATGTCCTTTTCAAAACCTAATTTCTCGGAAGCTACCAACACAAGACTTCGTCTAAAAGATTACTCTCCTTTTAGTGGAATGTGTGTCACTTGTCTAGATGGATGTATTGGTTATTGTGAAATTGCAAAATCTGCAATAAGAGGAAGGGAGTTTATTTATCCTCAACCTTTTGGAAAGGTAACTTCGGGCTCTCAAAAGGATTATCCTGTGGATTTCTCTCACTTAAACATTAATGGAACTTGTGTTGGAGCTCTGGGAGTAGAGCCTGATCCAGATAAAGCAACTTTTCCAGCAGTAGATATTGAAACAAAAATTGGAGATATAAAACTGAGAGCTCCCTGGTTTACAACAGGGTTAGGTTCGACCTTTATTGCAAGAGATAACTGGGAAGGAGTTGCTGTGGGATCTGCTATTTTTGGAACTATGGTAGGTATTGGTGAAAATGTATGTGGTGTAGATCCTCAAGCGGAATTTAAAAATGGAAAAATTGTAAAATCCCCTGAAATGGAAAGAAGAGTAAGATTATTTAAAGAATGGCAGAGAGATGGATATGGAGGAATAATTGTTCAAGAAAATGTGGAAGATAGTAGATTGGGTACCTTGGAATATGTAATTGAAAAATTAGGAATTCAATTTGTTGAGATCAAATGGGGACAAGGAGCAAAGGATATTGGAGGAGAAATTAAGGTTCCTTCTTTGGAAAGAGCAAAGCAATTAAAAGATAGAGGATATATTGTTCATCCTGATCCTGATGATCCTGTAATTCAAGATATAGCTAAAAAAGGTGGAATTAAAGAGTTTGAGAGACATTCCCGTCTTGGAATGGCATCCATTGAGGGGTTTTTAAAAAGAGTTGAAGAGCTGAGAAAAGCTGGAGCAAAATATATTTCTCTTAAAACAGGAGCTTATAGACCAAAGGATTTAGCATTGGCATTAAGAGCTGCATCAGAAGGTAAAATAGATCTTTTAATAATTGATGGAGCAGGTGGCGGGACAGGAATGAGTCCATGGAGAATGATGAATGAATGGGGAATTCCTACTGTTTATCTAGAGTCTTTAGCCTATAAATATGCAAAACTTCTTGCAGAAAAAGGTAAATATGTACCTAATATAGCGATAGCAGGTGGGTTTACTATGGAAGACCATATATTCAAAGGTTTAGCTTTAGGAGCACCATATGTAAAATTGGTGGCTATGGGAAGAGCAACTCTTACTGCTGCAATGGTAGGGAAAACTATTGGAGAAATGATAAAAACAGGAAAAATTCCTGCTGATTATAAAAACTATGGAAACGATATAGAAGAGATTTTTACAGCTGTTGCAGAGATTAAGAAAATATATGGAAATGAAGAATGGAAAAAGATCCCTCCTTCTGCTTTAGGAGTTTATGGATATTTTGATAGATTGGCTGTGGGGTTGAAACAATTTATGGCTGGAGCAAGAAAGTTTAAATTAGAATATATCTCAAGGGATGATTTAGTAGCTTTAACAGAGGAAGCTGCAAAGGTTACTGGAATTCCTTATGTAATGGATTTAGATCATGAAGAGAGTATGAAAATATTGTTTGAATAAATAAAAGGGGGAGAGAAATCTCCCCCACAAAATTCTAAGTTGTTTCTTCCTTTTTTTCCTTTCTTTCTTCTAATAAGCTTTTTAACTCTGAGTATCCAAAGATTATTAAAATAACTCCTAATAAAATTAAAAAAGCTGGAACTGCTGCCATAAGTGCTTTAATAAAATAGCTCCACCACGAGACTATTCCCCAAATTCCTAAAACAAAACATGCTAATCCAATGATAATAATTAAAATTTTATTTGCCACCGTATCACCTCCACAAAGAAGTTTAATCTAATTATAAACTATAATTTATCTTTTGGATAGTAAGGGTAGAAGATTTAACAATTCCTCTAAGGGACCTATAAAATCTGGAGCTTCTTTATTTATAAGATCAGATTTTGAAAATTTTCCATTAACAAGATAAGTATTTATTAAGATTTTTTTGGCTACCATATCTTCTTCAATATCATTTCCTACCATTATGCAATTTTCAGGCTCTTCTTCAACAATGTCTAATATTTCTTTATAATATTCCAAAAAAGGCTTACAGGAATGCATGATTTCCATAGAGGTTATCAGAAAATATGGAAAGTCATCTATTCCAGCCCATGAGAGTCTTTCTTTAATTGCGATTAAAGGAAAGACAGCATTTGTAGCAATAACAACCTTCAATCCTAAATTAAAGGCTAATTCTATTACTTTTCTGGCATAAGGATGAGGTTTTGTAAAGATTTTTAATTTCGGAAAATCCTCTTTATAAAAACTATTAAAAAATTCATAAAGTACCTCTTTTTTTAAATTTGTTAAAGGAAGAAGAGAATCCCAAAAAACTTGTTCATTGGTTTTAGGTCCTCTATTTTGCATCATCTTATAAATTGCTCTTTGAAGTTTTTCCAAGAAAGATTCTTCCCTTTCTAAATAGGAAATTTTTTGAGATAAAAGTTTAAAATATTCTTTAGAAAAAGTTTCTATATCATTGTAAAGAAGGGTTCCATCAAGATCAAACCAGATACTTTTTACCATCTCCCGCCTCCTTATAATAGCTTTTTACTTTGTTTCCAGTATTTTCTGAGAAGAATATATACTAAGGGTACAATAAGGATAGTAAGCCACCATATCTGTGAAAGGATAAGAAAATCATAGAGAGCATGAATAATAGAAGGATACAGCAGAGCATTTAAAATGTGCGTTGGAAAATTATAAGTGAATTTTGCTAATCCTAAGGAGTATCCCATTATTAGCGAAAAAAGAAAATGGGCAGGAACAGCTAAAAGGGCTCTAAAGATTGCAGTTTGTATTCCTCCCGTTATTACATATCCTATATTTTCAATGGTAGCAAAACCTAATCCCACCATACTAGA
>JAOADF010000106.1 GCA_026417425.1 Dictyoglomaceae bacterium | reverse complement strand
TAATCCAGAAACTCTTAGTACAGATTTTGATGTATCCGATAGACTTTATTTTGAACCCTTGACTTCTGAAGATGTTACAAATGTTATGGAACAAGAAGAACCTTTAGGCTTTCTTTCCCAGTTTGGAGGTCAAACTGCTATTAATCTATCAAAAAACCTTGTAAAAAGAGGCTTTTATCTATTAGGGACATCTCAAGAAAGTATTGATCTTGCAGAAGATAGAGAGAAATTTGATAAAGTTCTTCATAGATTAAAAATACCAAGACCTAAAGGTTTTTATATTAGAAGTTTTCAGGAAGCGAAAAATGTCATAAAAGAAATTGGCTTTCCTGTGCTTTTAAGACCCTCCTATGTATTAGGCGGAAGAGCAATGCATATAATAGATAATCTTGAAGAATTAGAAAATTATTTTAAGAGAAGAGATCTAATATTGCCCCTTTGGATGGACCAATTTGTATTAGGAAAAGAAGCAGAGGTAGACCTTCTTTGCGATGGAGAGGAAGTTTTTATACCTGGAATTATGGAACATATTGAAAGGGCTGGGATTCATTCGGGAGACAGCATTGCTGTTTATCCTCCATATTCCTTATCTTTTAAAGCTCAAGAAAAAATTATAGAATATTCCAAGAAAATAGCCTTAGCTTTAAGAGTTAGAGGTCTTTTAAATATTCAGTTTGTAATCGATAAAAATGATAATGTTTTTGTTCTCGAGGCAAATCCAAGAGCATCAAGAACAGTGCCTTTTTTAAGTAAGGCTTTAAAATTGCCATTAGTAAAATGGGCAACTAAAATCTCCCTAGGATATAAACTTAGAGATTTTGGTATAGAGAGTGAAGTATATCCTCATCCAAAACATTTTTCAGTTAAAGCACCAGTTTTCTCTTTTACTAAAATAAAATCTGCAGAAATTGAACTTGGTCCTGAGATGAGATCTACAGGTGAAGTTATGGGAATTGATTATACTTGGGAAAAAGCATTATACAAAGCACTACTTGCCAGCGGAATAAAAATTCCTCTTTATAATGGAAAAATTTTAATTACAACTTATTTTGAAGCACCTTGGGATTATCTTTTAGAAAGGAATTTTGAGCTTTATTCAATAGAGGAATCTGAAAATAATCTTTTAATTCCTATATCAATAGAGAAAGACGAAATTTTTACATTAACTAAGAAAAGATTTGATTTAGTAGTTAGTGTGGGAAGGAAAGATAAAGGATGGAGAAGAGCCTGTTATGATCTTGGTATCTCCTGTGTTGTTTCAGAAGATACTGTTAATGCAATTTTAAAGATGTTGAAAAGTTTAGACAAGGATATAGACTATAGAGCTATACAAGATTATTTTGAGGAGAAGGAAGATGTCCTTGTGGGGAAGTCGATGGAAACAGTCCTTGGACAAAA
Organism: Dictyoglomaceae bacterium; assembly: GCA_026417425.1. Next base: position 1,652 of record JAOADF010000106.1, on the reverse strand, counting down.
CCTTTGAAGAATTTTCTTTTTCTTTATCTTTTGATAAAAGATTATGGGAAGAAGATCTTTTAGGAACTTGTGCTCATTTGTTGACATTAAGAAAGATAGGGATAATACAAGAAGAAGAATGGAAAATATTAAAGGAAGGAATTATAGAACTTAGGAGAAGAATCCTAGATAATTTAGAAATTATTCAAGGCACAGAAGATATTCATACTTTTATAGAGGAGAATCTTACAAAAATTATAGGAAATTTAGGGAAAAAAATTCATACGGGAAGGAGTAGAAATGATCAGGTAGTTTTAGACTTAAGACTATATCTGAGAAAGGAATCCTGTGAAATTGCAGATTTACTTATTTCTTTAATGACAGAACTATTGACTTTATCTAATTTATATATTGATACTCCGATACCAGGGTATACTCATCTTCAACATGCCCAGCCTGTTACTTTAGGACATTATTTCTTAGCTTATTATGAAATGTTTCAGAGAGATTTAGAGAGGCTTGAAGACTGCTATAAAAGAATAGATGTTTTACCTCTTGGGTGTGGAGCATTAGCAGGAAGTAGTATCCCTTTAGATAGAGAGTATACTGCAAAAATTCTTGGATTTTCAAGAATTGCTGAAAATAGTCTCGATGCAGTATCTGATAGAGATTTTGTAATAGAGTTTTTATTTTTTATTGCTACAACTTTTTTACATCTTTCTAGATTTTCTGAAGAGATTACTCTGTGGGCAACAAAAGAATTTTCCTTTATAGAATTACCCGAATCATATTCTACAGGAAGTAGTATGATGCCTCATAAAAGAAATCCAGATTTAGCAGAGCATACAAGAGGAAAAACAGGAAGAGTTTTAGGTGATTTTTTAAAAGTAATGATTGTCCTTAAGGGGTTACCATTAAGTTATAACGGAGATTTACAAGAGGATAAAGAACCAGTTTTTGATGCCCTTGATCAATTGAAATTGACCCTTAAGGTTTGGATAAGATTTTTACCAAAGTTAAGATTTAAGAAAGAAAGAATGTATGAATTAGCTAAGAATTCCTTCCTTTTCTCAACCGATATTGCAGAATATTTAGTTATGAGAGGAGTTCCCTTTAGAGAGGCTCATAAAATAGTTGGAGAAGTTGTAAGATATTGTGAAGAGAGGGGCAAAAATTTTGAAGATCTGATATTAGAAGAATGGCAGAGATTTTCTCCTTTATTTACCGAGGAAATTTTTGATATGTTATCTCCTGAGAAAAGTATATATTCTAAAAAAACCTTGGGAAGTCCTAGTCCTTTGCTAAATAAGAGACTTATTGATAACAAATTTGATTTTATCCAAAAACAAAAATTTCTATGGAGTGAGAAAAAGGGCTCTCTTCCTACTTTAGAAAAATTATTAAAGTTATAATTTTACTATCGAGAGGTATATGAATACAAAAAGAATTTCTTTATGTGCAATGGGTGTTGTTTTTATGATCATAGGAAGTTATTTAAGTATAACTTTTCCCTTTACTCGAGTACCCTTTACTTTACAAGTATTTTTTCTTTTCCTTATATGTCTTTTATTCAATTATAAAGAAAGTTTTTTCATTGTTTTAGCTTATCTTGCCTTAGGAATTATTGGATTTCCTGTTTTTGCAGGAGGAAGGGGAGGAATAAATGTTCTTTT
>JAOADF010000104.1 GCA_026417425.1 Dictyoglomaceae bacterium | reverse complement strand
GATTATGGATATGATATTTGTTCTACCTTTGATGAAAAATATGTCGCTGTTGGAATCTCTAATTCCTTTTCAGAAACCCAAGATGTATATGTAGTTAAAATAGATAAAGATGGAAATCTAATATGGGAAAAAAAATTTGGAGGGAAAGGCTTTGATTATGCTTATTCCTTGGTATATGCAGGAGATGGCTATATTATAGTTGGAAACTCTAATTCCTTTTCTGATACTCCTGATCTTTATATTTTAAAGATAAATCAAAAAGGAGAAAAACTCTGGGAAAAAACATATGGTGGTAAAGGATATGATACAGGTTTTTATATAAGACACATAGGGAAACAGGAATATTTAATTGCTGGTGGATCTAATTCCTCAGGAGCTGGAAATTCTGATCTTTATGTAGTAAAAATAGATAAAAATGGGAATATAATCTACGAAGGATTCTTTGGGGGAGGGGATCTTGATGAAGGATGGGGATTTACTAAAGATATTTTTTCATATATTTTCGTAGGAAGGTCAGAATCCTTTAGTGTAGCAAATAGTGAGATATATATAGTAAAATTGAAACTATAGTTAGAAATTTTTTGATTTTAAAGAGAGTTTTTTGTAAGTTTTTTAATGCAAGATGTTTTTATATAATACAAAGGAGGAACTATGATTGATGTAGTTTCCTATGGAGAGGTGATGATAAGAATAACTCCTGAAAGGTTTAAAACCTTTGTTTCTAGTAATAGCTGGGAAGTGGAGATTGGTGGAACAGAGGCAAATGTGCTTGTGGGACTTTCCATCTTGGGTTTAAAGACAGAGTTTATTTCTTTTTTCCCTGATAATTTTTTGGGGTATAAGGCTTTGTATGAGATAAGAAAATATGGGGTGGGAGTGGAACGGGTAAAAATGGTTTCCGAGGGAAGAATGGGTATATATTTTGTGGAACTTCATCATAAAACTAAGGGAATACAAGTACTTTATGATAGGAAAAATTCTTCCTTTTCCTTAACTCCTCTGGATAAAGAGGATTTTAATTATTTGAAAAAGGCTCGTTTAATTCACCTTACAGGTGTGACACCAAGTTTGAGTGATATATGTAGGGAAAATATTAAAAATATATGTAAGAATAAAGAAAAAGATCAGAAATTATCCTTTGATGTAAACTATAGACAGAAGCTTTGGAGTAAAGAAGAATGTAGGAGATTTTTAAATGAGATTATTCCTTTTATAGATCTTTTATTTATTAAAAAAGAAGATTTCAATATTTTATTTGATGAAGAAAAGGATGAAGAAACTATTCTTTTCCATCTTCAAAAATTATATGGGGAAGATAAAATATATATACTAACGAAAGGAGAAGAAGGTTGTAGCGTGCTCTTTAGAAATGAGATATTTTCTAAATCTGCTTTTTCTACAGATATGGTGGAAAGAATTGGGGCAGGAGATGCTTTTGTAGCAGGCTTTTTATATGGATATCTTATAGGAAAAAATTTACAAGAGTCCGCAGAGCTTGGTAATGCCATGGCTTCCTTAAAAATGAGTGTATTAGGAGATTTTCCTTCCTTTGATGGAAAAACACTGAAAAATTACTTAGAATCATTAAATAATGATAGGAGTGTGGAAAGATGAAAACAAAAACAGGTATTAATTCTGCGGAGCAGACCCTTGATATTTTAGAATATATTGTTCTTTCTGGAAGAGAATTATCTTTAAAGGAAATTTCAGAAGAAATTGGTCTTCATATTTCAACGGTCCATAGATATCTTTCTACCCTTATAAATAAAGGATTTGTAAGAAAGACTCCTAACGGTTTTTATAAACCTGGTTTTAGAATATTGGAACTTTCCTCCTATATTCTCCAAAGCTTTGATTTAAGAGATGTTGCCCGTCCTTATCTTATTGAACTTATGGAAAAAACAAAACAAACGGTTCATTTGACTATAAAGGATGGGTTTGAAGGAGTATATATTGACAAGGTAGAAGGTCCTGGTACTCTTCCCATGATGTCAAGAATTGGTATGAGAATGCCTCTTTATTCTACAAGCTTTGGGAAGGTCCTTCTTGCCTATAGTTCCGATGAATATATTGAAGAATATCTTAAGAGAGTGCCTCTTATTCCAAGAACAGAAAATACTATAACAGATCCAAAAAAATTGAGAGAGGAGCTTAAAAGAGTAAAAGAAAGAGGATATTCCTTTGATGAAGAGGAAAATGAAAGGGGAATTAAATGCATTGGAGCTCCTATATTTGATTTTTCGGGAAATGTAGTAGCAGCTGTTTCCATATCAGGATATTATTTATCCTTTGAGGGAGAAAATAGAGAAAAACTTCTTTCTGAATTATTAAAAACATGCGAAAAAATTAATAACATATTAGGAAGTAAAGCTTAAGGAGGATTTATTTTATGGACTTATCTTGTGATTATGTAGGACTTAAGCTAAAAAATCCCATTATTGTTGCATCTTCTGGCCTTACAGAGAATCTTAAAAACATGAGAAAGTGCGAAGAAAATGGAGCAGGAGCATTAGTGGTTAAATCCCTTTTTGAAGAGGAAATATGTAGGATTTCTCCTACTCCCCGATTTGAAATTATTGATCGATCTATGGGACCTTTGAAATCTCAAACCTTTTATTCCTTTGAGCAGGCAAGTCCCCTTTCTCCAGAAGAATATTTTAGGGAAATTGATAAGGCATTAAAAACTTTATCTATTCCTGTAATTCCGAGCATAAACTGTATAACCCAGGAAGGTTGGTTAAAATATTCTAAGATGGCAGGAAAAATAAATGCTCCTGCCCTTGAACTTAATGTATCCTGTCCCCATGCATCTATTTCCTTTCGAGGTCAGGATGTAGATGATACAATCCTAGAAGTTTCCAAAATAGTTAGGGAAAATGTTAAAATTCCTCTTATTGTAAAAATGCCCATGCAACTTTCCTCTCCCCTAGCGGTGGCAAAACAATTAGAAGAGATTGGAATAGATGGTGTGGTTATGTTTAACAGATTGACGGGTCTTGATATAGATCTTGAAACGGAAAAACCTATTCTTCATGGAGGATATGCAGGGCATGGAGGCTCCTGGGCTTTAAACTATGTTTTGAGATGGATTTCCACTGTTCGTCCCCATCTTAAAATCTCTATTGCAGGTTCAGGAGGAGTAGGAAGGGGAGAAGATGTAGCAAAATATATTTTAACAGGTGCTGATGTGGTTCAAATATGTAGTATTGTTTATCTTACAGGATATGAGATAATTTCTAGGATTCTTGCAGAGTTTAAAAAATTTATGGAAAGTAAAAATTATAATTCTATCTCGGAATTTAAAGGAAAAGTTTCTGGTAAGGTAATTCTAGGAAATTATGAAATTGATAGAAGACATTTTTTTAAGGCCTTTATTGATTCCTCTTTATGTAATGCCTGTGGTATATGTAAAAGAATATGTATTTATGATGCTCCCATAGAGAAAAATGGAAAATATTTTATTACTGAGCTTTGTGATGGATGTGGATTATGTGTAAAACTTTGTCCTAGAAAGGCTATTAGTATGATTAATCTTTAATTACTGAAGGGCAAATGTCTGAAAGAACACATTTATTACATAAAGGTTTTTGAGCTTTACAAGTATTTCTTCCATGAAATATCAAAAGAAAAGAAAAATTTCCCCATTCTTCTCTTGGTATTATATTCATAAGATC
>JAOADF010000009.1 GCA_026417425.1 Dictyoglomaceae bacterium | reverse complement strand
GCAGTTATTCAATTACTTAAAAATGTCCAAAGGGAATTTCAAAATACCATTGTTCTTGTAACCCATGATATGGGAATTCATGCTCAGACCACTACAAGAATGGCTATAATGTATGCAGGAAAAATAGTAGAAGAAGGAATTACCAAAGAAATTTTTAAAAATCCCCTTCATCCTTATACAAAACATCTTATCCAATCATTGCCCCATATTGGAGATAAAGAGCCAAGGGAGGGAATTTCTGGAAGTCCTCCATCTCTTCTCTCTCTACCTTCAGGATGTGCCTTTCATCCCCGATGTCCCTATCTCTTTGAAAAATGTAAATTAGAGGAACCAAAACTTATAGAGGTTTCATCTCAACACAAAGTTGCCTGTTTTCTTATATAATATATAAGAGAGGAGATTGTTATGAAGCATATTACCATAAGAGATGTGGCAAGGCTTGCAGGAGTAGGTATAGCTACTGCTTCTCGAGCCTTAAATAACAAAGAAGAGGTAAGTCCCATCACAAGAAAGAAAGTTTTAGATGCCGCAAAGCAATTAGGTTATATACCTAATTCCTTAGCCCGGGGACTTATCTCTGGAAAAACAAAAAAAATTGGTATAATAATTACAACAATTCTAAATCCCTTTTATGCCACTGTAGTTTCAGGTATAGAGAATGTATTATCTTCCCAAGGTTATACCTTAGCTTTATATAATTCCAATGAAGATCCCTATAAAGAAAGAGAATCCATATTAACTTTGAGAGCCCAAAGGGTAGATGGATTAATTTTAGCTCCAGTGGAATACCAATCGGAAAGTGTAAAATATCTTTTGGAAAATCAAATTCCCTTTGTCCTTGTTGCAAGAAATACCATAGAAAAAAATACTAACTATGTAGTTTGTGATGATTTTAAAGTAGGAAAAATGGCAACAGAATATCTTATCAAAAAGGGACATAAAAAAATTCTTTTTATCAATTCTTGGAAAAGTTCCAGTGCCCTATTAAGATTAGAAGGTTATAAGAGGGCTCTTCTTGATTCTGGTTTAAAGATAAACTCTAAGTTTATACATTCCTTAAGCCCCAATATTAATCTAAGAAATATTTTAGATCATGTTTTCTCTCAAAGGTCAAAGCCTACAGCAATATTTTGCTTTTGCGATTCCATAGCTTTAGAAGTAATTAAAATTTTAAAGGATAAAAAAATAAAAATACCTGATGATATTGCAGTAATGGGATGTGATAATTTAGACTTTACTGATTTACTGGATCCTCCTCTTACTACTGTGGAGATATCAAAGTATGAAATGGGAGTAAAATCTGCAAAAATACTCATTGAAAAGCTTAAAGAAGAAAAGGAAGAACCTGTACAGATCATATTAGAGCCTAAGTTAGTGATTCGAACTTCTGCTTGAAAAAAAACTACAAATTTTATCATGTTATAATTTTAATATGATTAGTTCTACTGGGAAGATAATTATTGGAGACAGTAGATCAATGAAGGAGATGGAGGATAAATCTATCGATTTAATAGTCACCTCTCCTCCTTATTGGCATATTAAAGATTATGGAGTACCTTATCAAATAGGTTATGGACAATCTCTTCACCATTATTTAAAAGATTTATATCTTGTATGGAAGGAATGTTTTAGAGTTTTGAGAAATGGGGGAAGATTGTGTATAAATATTGGGGATCAATTTGCAAGAGGAGTCATATATGGAAAATATAAAATAATACCAATACATTCTGAGATAATTCTTCAATGCGAAAAAATTGGATTTGATTTTATGGGAAGTATTATATGGCAAAAAAAGACTAAAATGAATACCACTGGCGGGGCTAATATTATGGGATCCTTTCCCTATCCTCCCAATGGAATTGTTGAGATAGATTATGAGTTTATACACATATTTAAAAAACCAGGAAAAAATAAGAAGGTTCCAAAAGAAATAAAAGAAGCCTCAAAACTAACAAAAAAAGAATGGAAAGAATATTTTTTGGGGCATTGGAATTTTGGAGGAGTAAAACAGATAAATCATGAAGCCATGTTTCCTGAGGAACTTCCCAAAAGACTAATTAAAATGTTTTCCTTTGTAGGTGATACTGTTTTGGATCCATTTTTAGGTAGTGGAACCACATTAAAGGTAGCCTTGAAATTAAACAGAAATGGAATTGGTTATGAAATAAATAAAGAGTTTTTAAAAATAATAAAGGAAAAATTAGGAATTTTAGAAAAGACCTTTGATATTTTTCAGAATATCGAAATTTATGAAAGAAAAGAAAAAGTTGAAATCCCATACGATAAAGAATATAATCCCTCTCTGAAAGATCTATCTCCTTATATAGATCCGAAAAATTCTAATTTTAAAAGAGACAAATTATATAAAGTTATAGATTTTGGAGAAGATTTTTTAAAATTAGAAAATGGAAAGGAAGTAAAATTCTTGGGAGTAATAATTGAGAAGAAAAAAGAGTTTTTAGAGTACATGAAAAATCATATACTTGGAAAAGAAATTTTTTTGAAATTTGACAGTAATAAGGTTGAAGATAGAGATAAAATTAAAGCCTATATTTATTTAAAAAATAAAATCTTTATTAATTCTTATTTAATAAAATCAGGAATTGCTAGACCTGATTTATCTATGGATTTTAAATACAAAAATAAATTTATAATATTATTTAAAGAAAAGTTTAAAAATAAAGGGATAAGAAGATATATAAAGGAATGAACTTAGATCATGAGGAATATTAAAAGATTCAGGGCTGAAATTATATATAAAAATAACAGAAATCATGGGGAAAGGTATGGTTATCTAAAACTCATAAAAAATTTAATAGAGGTATAAATATGGAAGAATTTTTAACAGAATCTATAAATCCCAATACTGTGAATATTGATGAGAAAGAAGTAGAAGATATTCTCAGATTAATTAATGAAGAGGATAAGAAGGTTCCCTTTGCTGTAGAAAAGGAAATTCCTAAGATAGCGAAATTAGTAGAGGAAATATTAAAAAGAATAAATATGGGAGGAAGAGTTTTTTATATTGGTGCGGGGACCAGTGGAAGATTGGGAGTTCTTGATGCATCAGAAATTCCTCCTACTTTTGGTGAAGATCCCAATCTTTTTCAAGGAATTATTGCAGGAGGAGATAAGGCATTGAGATTTTCCATCGAAGGAGCAGAAGATAATTATGAGCAGGGAAAAAGGGATTTAGAAGAAAGAGATTTAAGAAAAGAGGATGTGGTTATAGGAATTGCAGCAAGTGGTAGAACCCCTTATGTTATGGGCGCCTTAGAATATGCAAAAAATATAGGTGCCTTTACTGCATCTATTGTATGTAATAAGAATACTCCCCTGGAAAAAATTTCAGATTTAACGGTAACTCTTTTAGTGGGACCAGAAGTTATTACTGGTTCTACCCGTATGAAATCAGGTACTGCCCAGAAGTTAGTTTTAAACATGATATCTACAGCAGTAATGATAAAAAGAGGAAGAGTATATGGAAATCTTATGGGAGATCTGCAGATTAAAAATAGAAAATTAAAGGAGAGAGCAATAAGAATTATAAGAAATGCTTGTAATTTATCTCAGGATGAGGCGGAGAAATACTGGGAAATGGCAAAGGGAAATACTAAAATTGCCATTGTTATGGCAAAAACAGGTTTAGATTATGATACTTGTAAGCTTTGTCTTGAAAAAAATAAGGGAAGAATAAAAGAAACCTTAGAGGAGTTGGAAAGAAGTAATTCATGAAGACTATCTTAGGACTTGATGTTCTTAGAAAAGATAATTTTAGTATATTAAAAGGAAAAAGGGTAGGCTTGATTACCAATTATTCGGGAGTCTCTTCGGATTTAAAAAGTAATATTGAGCTAATGCTTAAAGAGGGGATAAAAATTGAGAAAATATTTACTCCCGAGCATGGACTCTTTGGAATAGCGGATGGAATACATATAAAGGATTCTTATCATCCTAAATATAAAATTAAAATTATAAGCTTATATGGAGAAAAATTAAAACCAACAGAAGAAGATTTAGAAAATATAGATACATTTGTATTTGATATTCAGGATGTGGGATTAAGATTTTATACCTTTATATATACCCTTGCTTATACTATGGAATCTGCTGAGAAATATAAAATTCCTTATGTGGTTCTTGATAGACCTAATCCCCTTTCTGGAGAAATTATTAAAGGACCAAGAATAAGAGAAAATTTAAACTCCTTTGTAGGAGGATACAAGCTTCCCATAAGATATGGATTAACTATTGGTGAACTTGCCCTTTATTTTAAGAGAATTAAAAAATTAGATCTGGATTTAAAAGTTGTTAGATTGGAAAATTGGAAAAGAAAGGACTTTTATCCTGATACAGGACTTTTTTGGAATGTTCCTTCTCCAAATCTTCCCACCTTTTCCTCAACCATATGTTATGCAGGAATGTGCTTTTTTGAAGCAGTAAATATCTCTGAAGGTAGAGGAACTACAAAGCCTTTTGAATACATTGGTGCTCCTTGGATAGATGAAGATCTTTTATATGAAGAATTGATGAAGGAGAAGTTTGATGATATAGCCTTTAGAAAAAGATATTTTGTTCCTGAATTTTCAAAATATAAGGGAGAGATATGCAGAGGCTTAGAATTTTTCCCCTTAAAATACAATGCGGATTTTATAAGAGTTGCATTGACCTTTTTAAAAATAATCTTTAAATATTTTCCTGATAAAATCCAATTTGTGAAATATAATGAAGTAGAGAGGATTGATTTTCTAATTGGAGATGAGGAAACAAAGAATGATATTTTATTAGGGAAAAGTTGGCAGGAAATATATGAAAGATGGAAAAAAGAAGAGGAAGAATATAGAAATTTTATAGAGGATATACTTTTATATTAAAAGATTTTTTTAAGTTAATTTTTAAGGATTTAGTTAAAGAGATTCCAGATAATTGATAGGCTTTTATTAAAGCTCCAACAATGGCAGGAAATTCAGGCTCCTTTATCTCATAAATATTTTTATCTAAAGACTTTAAAAATTCTTCTTTTACCAAAGGGATATTAAAGACTCCCCCAAGAGTTGCCACTTTCATTTTTTCTTTAAAACTTAATTTCTTATATACACAATCTACAAGCTTTGCTAACTCCCTTCCCGCATTAACAAGTATTTCCCGCGCATAAATATCTCCTTCTTCTTCCGCTTCTTTTATACTTTTTGTGTAAAGAGCAATTTTGTGCCTATCAATTTTTCCCGCATAATAATCTCTTATTAAAGCTTCTATGGAAGGATAGGAAGAATCTCTTAACATTTTTTCCCTAATAAGAGTAGGCGGATGGCAACCATCTTCGAATTTTAAAGCAATCTTTATTCCTTGAAGGACTATCTGAAAACCTCCCCCTTCATCTCCAAATAAATAACCAAAACCTCCACATCGAGCATAATTTTTTCCATCAAATCCAAGGGAGATAGATCCCGTTCCACCTATAACAATTATTCCCTCTTTTCCCGAAAAGGCACCTGTAAGGGCAATTATAGAATCATTGTCAACAAATATATTCTTTGAATTTATAACCTCTTTTGCCACCTCGTAATATGCTTTAGCCTCTTTTGAATCCTTATTGGGAACTCCTGTTAATCCTAAGAAGGAAGATTCAAATTCCATATCAGGATAAAGAGGGAAAGGTGAAAGAGATTCTTTAAAAGAACTCTTTGCAGTTTCTGGTCCAATAGAAGAAAGAATATGATCTAAAGCTCTTCCCTTTCCAAAGTAAACTATATTACCCTTTTCATCTCCAATAATACAAAGGGTTTTTGTCTGTCCCCCATCAATTCCTAAAAAATATTTTTTCTTCAACTTCTTTACAATTCTATTTTTTCTCCATTATAGATTTCCTTTGTATTTACATCTTGTAAAAATACTGCTATAGAGAA
>JAOADF010000006.1 GCA_026417425.1 Dictyoglomaceae bacterium | reverse complement strand
CCTCTGAGATTTTCTGGTTTTCTAATTCTTTGGATTCCATAGATAAATTTTGAACAATTCTATTAAGATCAATTTTATTTATATTATTAATTTTTATAATATCTTTTTCCATTTTCAAGAAACTCTGAGAAATCAAGAAGGTAATTCCTAAACCTAAGTTAAAAATTTCTTGTTTTTTCACAGAAATCCCCCCTATTTAAGATTTCTTAATCTTGGATCAAGAAGATCTCTTAATCCATCACCAAAGAGATTAAAGCCTAATACTAAAATTACTATAGCTAAACCAGGAAATATTGCGGTCCAAGGAGCAATAATCATAAATCTTCTAGCACTACTTAGCATATTTCCCCAGGATGGATATGGAGGTTGAACTCCTAATCCTAAAAAACTTAAAGCAGATTCTAATAAAATACCCAAGGATAAGCATAAAGACATTTGAACAATTATAGGGACAATAATATTAGGAAAAACATGCTTAAATAAAATATGAAATCTTCCTCCCCCAATAGCATAGGCGGATTGAATAAAATCTAAATTTTTAATACTTAAAACTCCTGCTCTAACTAATCTTGCAAATTGAGGTATATAAACTATTCCAATAGCAATTATTACATTATAGGTTTTTTCTCCCAAAATTCCCATGATAAAAATCGCAAGAAGTAAGGGAGGGAAAGAAAAAAGCACATCGATAAATCTCATTAAAAAATTATCTAATCTTCCACCCCAAAAACCTGAAATTACTCCTATAGATATACCTAAAAAAGAAGCAATAAGAGAAGCAGAAAAGCTTATTAAAAGTGAAATTCTACTACCCCATATAATTCTTGAAAGAATATCTCTTCCAAACTCATCAGTCCCCAAGGGATGCTTAAAGGAAGGAGGTTTTAAAATCTCCTGGTAATTCATTTCTGTAGGATCATAAGGTGTCCAAAAGATTCCCATGATAGCTAAAAATAAGTAAAAAATAATAATTGATAATCCTGCAAGGATTATATAATTTCTTTTTAATCTTATAAAGAATCTCATTTTATAACCTCATTCATATCTAATTCTCGGATCTATAAATGCATAGATTATATCTGTTAATAGATTTATAAATACAAAAAGGAAGGAAATTATTAAAACAATTCCTTGAAGAAGGGGATAGTCCCTTTGAAAGATAGCATATAAAGCTAATCTTCCCATTCCTGGAAGAGCAAATACCTCTTCGATAACTATAGCTCCACCTAAAAGGTATCCTGCATTGAACCCTAAAACTGTAACTATCGGAAGAAGAGCATTTCTTAAAGCATGTTTAAATAACACAATTCTTTGAGGAAGTCCTTTTGCCTTTGCAGTCTTAATGTAATCCATCTGAAGCACTTCTAAGATACTATTTCGAGTAAATCTCATTACTACCGCTCCTAAACCTAGCCCAATAGCTAAGGATGGTAAAAATAGCATCCTTATGTTTAAAAAAGGATTTTGAAAAAAGGGAATAAAGTTTCCCATGGGAATCCACCCTTCAAAAGGAGAAAATAAAATAACAAAAAGAGTAGCAAGCCAAAATTGGGGCAAGGAAAGCCCTATAAGACCGATAATCCTAATCAAAAATTCAATAATAGGACTCTGTTTCAGAGAAGATAGTATTCCCAAGGGAATTCCAATTATCACAGAAAGAAATAAAGATAATATAGTTAACTCTAAACTGAGAGGTAATCTACTTAATATATCAGGGAGAACAGGTCTACTGGTTCTTAAGGAGTATCCAAAATCACCCTTTAAAACTCTGAATAACCATTCAAAATATAGAATAGGAATAGGTTTATCTTCTCCAAAAATTCTTTTTAATTCCTCTATCTGTTCAGGAGTTGCTTCTACTTGAGTTCCTAAAAACAATTCCAAGGCTGTACCTGGAATTAATCTTACTAAGAAAAATACTAAAATAGATACCCCAAATATTACAGGAATAATAGATAATAACCTTTTTATAATATATTTTCCCATAGCTTGACTCCCTCATGGGAGGGGTTTTTCGAATCCTCCCCTCCCATAAAAAACTAAATATTATTTATCTAACCAAGTACTTGTAAGATAATATAGAGCACCATTTCCTATCTGTTTGAAATCTTTGACGTAAGGCTTTAATATTTGTGTCTCATATGGTACATATAGGAAGATTACTGGAGCTTTTTCTGAGATAAGACTTTGTAGTTTATCATATATAGGTTTCCTTTCTTCATATTTTGTTAATTTTCTCCCTTCATCTAACAGCTTATCTACATCTTCATCTTTAAATAAGAAATTATTAACTGCTCCCTTACTATGTAATATACGATATAGGAATCTATCAGGCTCAGGATCTCCACCTCTAAGCTCTACCATGGAATCAAAATCTCTCTTTCTCCATCGATCAATGTATATACCCCATTCAAGAACTTCTAATTCTGGTTTTAATCCTATCTTCTTTAATTGATTTTGTATAACCTGAGCTACTCCAATTCCACCCTCATAAGTTGGAGAACATACTATTTTGAAAGAAAATCCATTAGGATATCCTGCTTCAGCTAATAACTCCTTAGCCTTTTTTAGATTTGGCCTTGAAAAAGGTAAAAGTTTATAAGATTTTGCCCATTTCTTTACAGAGGCAGGTATAGGACCTGAAGGCATTGCCATACCAAACTCTGCAGTAGTAACTATCTCTTCTCTATCTATAGCAAGAGCAATTGCCTGCCTAACTCTCAAATCATCAAAGGGTTTTCTTGTAGTATTAAATCCAAAGGTTCTCACATTTATTCCTGGTTTTTGCATTACTACAAGATTTGGGTCCCTCTTTGCTTGTAAAATAACACTTCCATCATTAATTGTAGCCATGTCAAGAGTACCTGCTTTCAGACCTGCAAGAAGAGAAGTTTGTTCTGGAATAACTCTATATATAACTTCGTCGAGATAAGGTAGTCCCTTTTCAAAATAATCAGGATTTCTTACCAGTCTCATATAATTATCAGGAACCCATTCTGCTAATTTAAAAGGGCCAGTACCTACAACATTTCTTTGAAGATTTCCATATTTTTCTACCTCTTCTTTGGGAACAATAGCACAATTATTAGATGCTAATCCACTTAACAAGGAAGCCAAAGGAGTAGAGAGTTTTATTTTAACTGTATATTTATCAATTATTTCAATGCTTGATATAGGTTCAATAAAGGAACGACCTGGAGAGCCAGTTTTTGGATCAAGAATCCTTTCTAAAGTATATTTCACATCTTCTGCGGTGAGCTCTCTTCCATTATGAAATTTTACACCCCTTCTAAGATTAAAAATATATGTCAGATTATCTAGTATTTTCCAGGATATCGCAAGATCTGGGACAATGTTTAGATTATTATCATACCTAACAAGGCGATTATATAGTAAATCTATTCTTCTAAAGGAAGAAAAGGCAGTTACAATATTAGGATCTAAACCTACCACTTCCTGGTCTACCCCTATGGTTAAAGTTCCCCCTCTTTTAATCTGTCCCACAGAGAAAGATAATAAAACAAATAAAATTATAAGAGAAATTGAGAAAAATTTTTTCATTTCTTATAAACCTCCTATAAGATTTACTAATTTAAAAACTTGCTAAAAAATTTCTTCTCTCACCCCCAATTATAATAATTTTGATATATGCCACTTTTTAAAAACAATGGCATAATTCACTCCTATTTCTAATCCATGAATCCTTACCATGGATTTATAGAATCCTTTATAGGGAAAATAGGAAAGATTTCCCTTAAAATCTAAACTTTTTTCTTCTCTAAAAATTCTAAATTCTTCTAAGGCTGAGAACCATTTGTTAACCTCTTCCTCTTCTAAAGGAATATATAAATCCGGTGAGAAATCTTTTAAATCTTCAAAATTTTCTCCAAAAAGAATATTTTCAAGGGAGAGAGAAAAACTTGAAATTTTTAAAATTCTTTGAAGAGATTCTAAGATTAAAAAATGAGTTTTTCTATGGGTAGGATGCCAACTTCCACTCCAATGGGTAATCAAAAAATCAGGCTTCTCTTTAAGAAGAAGGATCGTAATATTATTTATTACAGATTCCTTAAAAAGATCCTCTTTTCTAATTTGAAGACATTCTGAAGATGCCCCTAATATCTTTCCTGCTCTCTTCATATCTTCATATAGAGGATCTTCTTTCCTTCCCGTAAGGGAAATAAATTTTATATCATGACCAAAGGGAGAGTATTTAACAGCGAGCCCTCCTGCCAACAACTCCGCATCCATAATATGAGCATCAATAGCAATTATCTTCATCTTTTAAAAGGGGGAAGGGAAATTTTCCCTCCTAAAACAGGATATTTTGCTCCTGATGCAGAAGGAACATTATTGGGAACTCCAAATAACATTTCGTCCGCCAAGACTGCCCAAGTTATTGCCTCTCTTGCATCATTGGGAATTCCAAAATCTTCATGGGTTTTAACTTTTATTGGATTAAGGCGCTTTTTAATCCATTCTACCATAGTCTTATTATAAGTTCCTCCTCCCCCCAATATCACCTCTTCCAGTTCATAACCTTTGGGATAAAATTTCTCATAATTATAGGCAATAGCCTCCACAGTGAAGGCTGTTAAAGTGGCAATAATATCTTCAAAGGAAAGCTTTTTCTTTTCCGCTATTTTTAAAACTTTTTTGAAAAATTCCTCACCAAAAAGTTCTCTTCCCGTAGTTTTAGGAGGTTTCTTTTTAATATAGGGATGATCCATAAGGGTGGAGAGAATTTCTTTATCAATTTTTCCCTTCTTTGCTATATTACCATCAACATCATACTCTAATTTCCCTTGAGTAAAATATCTTACACCATAATCAATAAGCATGTTTCCAGGTCCACAATCAAAGGACATTAGAGAATCCCATGAGATATCTTTATGAAGAAAAGTTACGTTAGCAATACCCCCAATATTCTGAACAGCTCTATTTATATTCCTATCTTTAAAAAGTATATAATCTACATAAACACTTAAAGGAGCACCATGACCCCCTCCTGCAATATCTGCTGCTCTCAAATCCATGACAGTAGTAGTTTCTAATCTATCCGCAATAACAGCGGACTCTCCAATCTCCATATGAGCTCCTTGATAATTATTTTCCTCCGATGGAGGATCATGGTATAAAATTGGTCCTTGGGCAGAAATCGCAAAAAGATCCTCTTTCTTAATATTTAGTCTCTTTAACAATTCCAAACCTACATCAGCAAATACTTCTCCAATAATATGATGAAGTCTAACTAGGTCCTTTGCTTGAAAAGAATTGGGAGGATAAACTTTAAAAATTTTTTCTTTGATTTCCTTGGGATAAGAATATTGATAATGTCCTATAAATCTAATTTTTTTTTCTTCTCTTAAACCTTGAACTTCTATTAATGCACAGGAAATTCCATCACAGGATGTCCCCGACATCATTCCTAAAATCAGTCTTTTGTCATTAGGAGAAATATTTTTTACAAAATTCATTTTTTTTCTCCTTATGTAGTTAATTCCACATATAACTGATATCTATCTCCCCTTAAAACCGATTCTACAAACTCAAAAGGTCTTTCATTAATTAAAAAAGTTAATCTCTGAACATAAAAAACAGGAGTATTTTTCTTTATC
>JAOADF010000110.1 GCA_026417425.1 Dictyoglomaceae bacterium | reverse complement strand
ATGCCTGTTAACCTTTTTAAATTCTCGTCATGACAAACTATGAGAATATTGTCCTTGGTTTTTTGAACATCTAATTCTATTCCATCCGCTCCCATTTCAATGGCAGATTTAAAGGCTTTTATAGTATTTTCAGGATTATAAGCATTTCCTCTATGTCCTAATATAATCATAAAGATAGTATAATATAAAAAAGGATTATTGGGGAGGATAAAATGAGAATAGGAAGTTCTACTTATTCTTTTAAGAGATTTGATTATGGAAATCCTGAAGAAAGAAAATTAAAATTAGAGGATATGATATCCCTTGCTTATAACTATGGATTAGATGGCTTAGAGATTTTAGCAGTCCAATTGGAATCCTTTGAAGAAGAATATTTATATAAAATAAAAAGATTTTGTGTAGAAAATTCTTTAGATATTTATGCCCTTTCTATCCATAATAATTTTGTGAAACCAGATATAGAGGAAAGAAAAAAGGAAATTGAGAAGGTAAAGAACTTGATTAAAATAGGCTATAAATTAGGGGTACCAATTATAAGGGTTTTTGGGGGAAGATGGGGAACCATAAAAGATTTTACAGAACTCATGGCAAAAAGAGGAAAAGAGCCTGCCTTAGAGGGATATACTTATGAGGAAGGAGTTAAATGGAATGTATCTGCATTTAAAGAATGTGTAGATTTTGCAAAGGAATATGGAATAATTCTTGCCATAGAAAATCATTGGGGTTTAACCTATTCTGCAGAAGGAGTTTTAGATATTTTAAAGGGAGTAGATAGTGATTGGTTTAAAGTAGCATTGGATTGTGGTAATTTTTTAGATGATACTTATGAGCAATTGGAAAAACTTGTTCCTTATACTGTTCTTGTCCATGCTAAAACCTATTTTGGGGGTGGAATTTTTTACGATTTTGATTTAAATCCTGATTATGTAAGAATTTTAAGAATGTTAAAGAATGTAGGATATAAAGGGTATTTATCCATAGAGTTTGAAGGAAAAGCAAATTATGAGGAAGGAATATTGGCAAGTATTGAACTTCTTTCTCAAGCATTAAAAATATCATAGAAGGAGGTTTTTTAAATGTTTTTTTATATTTTTCTTTTTGTTTTCTTAATTAAAGAGATTTGGGATCTAATTCTTACAATATGGAATAAAAAATATGCTACATCACCTAATTTAAAAATACCTGAAATATTTAAAGATAAAATAACAGAGGAAGATTTCGAAAAATCTAAGAACTATTTAAAAGATAGAACAAATTTAGGAATAATATCCCATATTGTTGATATTATTATCTCCATTGTATTCATAATTTGGGGATTCCCATATTTTGAAAAATTTGTTTCTTCTCTCTCAAAATCTTATATTATTCAAGGTCTTTTGTTTTTTGGAATCTTTTCTTTAATAAATTTTTTAATATCTATTCCTTTTAGTGTTTATTCTACTTTTGTAATAGAAGAAAAATATGGATTTAATAGTACAACCCCTAAAGTTTTTATCAGTGATATAATTAAATCCATAATAATATCTATAATCCTAGGTGTACCTATCCTTTCCTTACTTTTATGGATTATAAGTGTTGATCCCAATTGGTGGTGGAAATTTGCTCTTGTGGTGATTGTTTTTGAACTTTTTCTCTCTTGGTTATATCCTATGGTTATAGCTCCCATATTTAATAAGTTTTATCCTTTAGAAAATGAAGAGTTGAAGAATAAAATTCTTTCTCTTTTAGAAAAGACAAGGTTTAAAA
>JAOADF010000103.1 GCA_026417425.1 Dictyoglomaceae bacterium | reverse complement strand
GTTCTACTCTTCTTTTTAAAGGTTCAGGAAGAACTTTTTGTGATAAACGAAAACTTTCTTCATCTAAGTCTCTTAGGGAATTAATAGGAAGATAATTTCTTAAAATTTCTAAAGCCTTTTCACCTTCTTCTCTTCTCTTTGTATATCCTTCTCCTGCAATGGAATGTTTTACTTTTGTATCCACTATCACCAATTCTAAATCTTTACTTTTTATATCAAAAGGAATATATTCGTATTCTAAACTTCTTGTATCTAATAGAAGAGCATAATCTTTTTTTCCAAAAGCTGATATGAATTGATCCATAATACCACATCTTGCTCCTACAAATTCGTTTTCAGCCTTTTGAGACAATATAACAATATCTATTAAATTTAAGGGAAGTTGAAAATACTCTTTTAACCCAAAGGCAACAGAAACTTCGTAAGCAGCAGAGCTTGACAATCCTGCACCTATGGGAATTTCACTACGAATATATCCATCAAATCCTGGTATCTCTCCTACTTTTTCCCTTATTTCTTTTAAAACTCCCAGTAAATAATTAGGCCATGGCAATTTCTCGCTATATTCAATGTTATCTAATTCAAATTGGCAGGATTGAGAAAAATTTTCAGAATATATCTTGACTCTTTTTGTGTTATTTTCTCTTAAAAAGAAATAAAAATATCTATTTATTGCACAGGGGAGAACATATCCAAGATGGTAATCTGTATGCTCCCCAATAAGATTCACCCTCCCAGGAGCCTTAAATCCTCTAACTTTCTCAAGACTTCCGAAAAATTCTTTTAAATTGTTATTCATTCTCCCAACCTCCTTATGCTTTCCCTCATAAGTTCTGCTGAGTCCTCAGGAGATAATGGATTTATAAAGGTTCCTGATCCTGATTGCACACTAGCAAGATATTTAATTTTATCTCTGTCTCTATGAAGGGAATAAAATTCAATATGAAAATGATAAAAGGGATATTCACCTTTAGAAGGTTTTTGATGTAAAACCATCATATATGAAAAATTGAATCCATATACATTATCATAAGCTTTAGCAACTTTTTGTATAATCTCTGCCAAATACATTTTTTCTTCATAAGTCATTTCAGGAAGAGAACCTATATGTCTATTGGAATATATATGAAGTTCAAAGGGATATTTACCGTAAAAGGGGGAAAAGGCAGTAAAATATTTGTTCTCATAGATTAATCTTTCCTTTTCTTTTTTCTCTTCCTCTAATATGGCGCAAAAAAGACATTTTACCTTTTTATTATAATATTCCTTTGAAGAATCTATCTCTTTTTCTATAATAGGTGGAATAAAAGGAAAAGCATAGATTTGACCATGGGGATGGTGAAGACTTACACCTATTATTTCTCCTCTATTTTCAAAAATAAATACATATTCTATAAATTCTAAAGCACTTAAATCTTTAAATCTATCCTCCCAAACTAATATTAACTTTTCTATTTGTTCTAAAGGCATGCGAGATACCGAAGAGTCATGATCCATAGAATATAAAACTACTTCGCATACACCCTGTCCACCCTTTAGTTTATAAATTTCATCCTCCAAAGGAATAACATCAAAAACTTCCTTAGTTAAAGAAGGAAATCTATTTTCAAAAACCAATAGATCATAGGGTTTTGGAACTTCAACTCCCCCATAGCATAATGGACATTTTTCTTTTGGAGGAAGGACAGGTCTTTCTTGAACTTTTCCTGCCACAATTACCCATTCTTTTAAAAAGGGATGCCATCTTAATTCACTACTCATCTTCCCTTTCTCCTTCCAATTCGAAATCATAATAGTACATTAATCTTCCATCTTCCTTCTTTTCTGTTCTTTTTATCATTTTCCATTTTCTCATAAAAAAATTCCTCCTTACTCGACATACTTCTCTATTAAATTTATAGCTTTTTTTTCTGTCCAAGCTATTAACTCTAATAAATCTTCTTCTCTTTCTATTTCATTCTTTCCCTTCCAATTCTCCATTACTTTAATTATTAATGGAACTATCTGGAAAAACTTTATCTTTCCTTTTAAAAAATGGGAAACAAAAATTTCATCAGAAATAGCCAGAATAGCGGGATAAACATCTCCTTTCTTAACTACTTCATATAAATATTTAATAATGGGGAAATTATCATCAACAGGATAAAAATCTAACCTCATATTTCTTAAATCAAGTTTTCCCCATTTATAGTTTATTCTTTCTGGATGGAAAAGGGCATATTGAATAGAAAATTTCATATCTGTAGGAGAAAGATAGGCTATAAGAGAGCCATCGATAAGCTCAATAATTCCATGAACAATACTTTGGGGATGAATAAGAACATCAATCTTTTCGTAGGGAAGATCAAAAAGATAATGAGCTTCTACAATTTCTAAGGCTTTATTTACAAGATTTGCAGAATCAATGGTGGTTTTCTTTCCCATTCTCCATCGAGGATGATTTAAAACTTCCTCTATTTTTACATTTTCAATATATTTTACTTCCTTTCCAAAAAAGGGACCTCCTGAAGCAGTTAATGTAATTCTTTCAATTTCTCTTTTTCTATCGGAAAGAAGTTGAAAAATGGCACTATGTTCGCTATCTATAGGAATTATTTCAGAGTTAGAATTTTTAAGCCACTCTTTAAAAAATTTTCCACAAGTGACTATTACTTCCTTTGTTGCTAAAGCAATTTTTTTATTACTTAACATAGCTTTTTTTGTTGGATAAATTGCTTCAATCCCAGATATAGCTATTATAACTAAATCTGCCTCTTCCAAGCTTGCTATGAATTCTATTCCTTCCCTTCCAAATAGAATTTTAGGTTTATAAGAGAAAGAGGGAATTTCTATATCAGAATTGTAAATTGCTAAATAAGGAGGTTTAAATTCTTCTGCCAATTTTTTTAACATTAAAATATTTTCTTTAACTGCTAATCCAACTATAGCAAACTTATCTTTATGTTCTCTTATTACTTCAATAGTTTGTAATCCTATAGAACCTGAGGCTCCTAATATTACTATTTTTTTCATAATCTCAATAACGATAGAAAATAATAAACTGTTGGAATAGCAAAAAGGAGACTATCAAATCTATCTAAAACTCCCCCATGACCAGGAAGAAGAGATGAGGCATCTTTCACTCCAATTTCTCTCTTTAACATTGATTCTACCAAGTCTCCCAATTGTCCCATAATACCTACAGCAATACCAAGAATTAAAGTAAATAAAGGTCTCCAAGAATAGAAAAAGGGAAAGATTAATGAAGCTAAACCAGAAAAAACAATACCTGCTATTGTTCCTTCGATAGTTTTCTTGGGACTTATAGATGGAGCCAAGGGATGTTTTCCCATGGCTTTTCCTATAAAAAATGCAGAGGTATCAGAAATCCAAACTAAAATAAAAGTAAAATAACAAAATTTTTCCCCCTGAGGTAAACTTCTCAGCATTAAAAGATATCCTAAGAGAAAGGGAATATAAAAAAAACCCAAAAAAGTAAGGGAAAGATCGGTAATTGCCTTCTTTTTTCTAAAAAGTTCATATATAAGTAATACCAAGATTAATAAAGGTAAGAAAATTATTAGAGCTCTTCGCGAACCAAAATAAATAAAGGTTATATAAAGAAGTCCTAAAATTATTCCTTCTAATTTTAAAGGTTCAAATTTGTACTTTTCTAAAAGGGTATAAAATTCCCATAATCCAAACCCTACTAATACCATCACAAAAATAAATAATACCTGATCCCCCATATGAATAGTCCAGAGAATGAGAGGAATTCCCCAAAGCCCTGTGATTATCCTCTCTATCACCTAAAGTCCTCCAAAACGTCTTTTTCTTTGTGCATATTCTATACATGCTTCCTTTAAATCTTCCTCATTAAAATCTGGCCAGTATTTATTAGTAAACCAGAGTTCTGTGTAGGCTAACTGCCAAAGAAGAAAATTACTTATCCTATATTCTCCACTGGTTCTAATTAAAAGATCTGGATCAGGAAGATCGTGAGTTGAAAGATAATTACTAAAATTTTCCATACTGATATCCTCTAAGGAGATTTTTTTCTGAGTCACATCATGGACAATTCTTTTACAAGCAGTAATAATATCCCATCTTCCCCCATAATTTAATGCAACAGTCACTACACCTTTATCTCCATTTTTTGTTTCATCAATTACCCTTTCAATTCTTGTTTGAAGATAGGAAGGAATAGCAGAAATATCTCCTATAACTTTTAATTTAATGTTATTTTCAATAAGCTTATTCCTGAATTTATCAATACTTTCATCTAAAATTCCCATAAGAGCCTCTACCTCGTCCCTAGGTCTCTTCCAATTCTCTGTGGAAAAAGCAAAAAAAGTTAAATAGGGAATACCCCATTTAAAACCTACCTCTGAAATTCTCTCTACAACTAAAGCACCTTCCCTATGTCCAATAATTCTTGGAAGTCCTCTTTTTTGAGCCCATCTTCCATTCCCATCCATTATAAAAGCAATATGCTTTGGGAGTTTATCCTTGGGGATTTCTATTTCCATTATTTTCTCTCTTGATAATTCTCATAGGATAAAATAAAAAACCACTTCCCTTTATCATACTTTTCCATTACAACTCGTAGATCTCCAAAGGATTCTTGAGATAAAAAGGGATAATCTAAATCAAAAGTTATTTCTTCTTTAGATAAAAATTTAAGAACATCCTTTATTTTCCATCCTAAAAAGCTCTCCATATTAAACTTCCATAATCTCTTTTTCTTTTACAGATAATAACTTATCTATTTCGCCAATATACCTATCGGTTAATTTTTGTAAGTCATCTTGTAATCTATGAAATTCATCTTCTGAGATTTTTCCTTCCTGCTTTTCTTTTTTAAAAATTTCCAAATAATCCCTTCTAATATTCCTTATGGCTATCCTTCCACTTTCAGCTTCCTTATGAACTATCTTAACCAGTTCTTTTCTCCTTTCTTCCGACAAAGGTGGAAAATTAACTCGAATTACTTGTCCATCATTTTGAGGAGTTAATCCAAGATTTGATTTTAAAATTGCCTTCTCAATTTCAGGAAGAACATTTCTATCCCAAGGCTGAATTATTACAGTTCTTCCATCTCCTATTTTTAATGAGGCAACCTGATTTAACGGCATAATGTTACCATAGTAATTTACTTTAACTTCGTCGAAAAGACCAATAGATGGTTTTCCTGTTCTAATACCTTGAAATTCTCTTTTAACTGCTTCTATGGTTTTTTTCATTCTCTCTTCTATTTCTTTAAAGCTTTCTTTACCCATATTCTCCCCCCTATTTAATTTAATTAAGGACCAATATATGTCCCTACTTTTTCTCCCATAATTATTTTCTTTAAATTTCCCTTTTCAGACATTGAAAAAACTATTATAGGAATTTTATTTTCCATTGATAGCGAAACAGCAGTAGCATCTAAAGCTTCTAATCTTAATTTTAGGAAATCAAGGGCATTTATAGTATCGAATTTTTTAGCATGGGGATTTACAAAAGGATCTTCAGTATATACGCCGTCAACCTTTGTCTCTTTTAAAATTACTTCCGCCTTTATCTCCGAAGCCCTTAGAACTGCTGCTGTATCTGTTGTAAAAAAGGGATTTCCTGTTCCCGCTGCAAAAATTACTATTCTTCCTTTTTCCAAGTGTCTTATTGCTCTTCTACGTATAAAAGGCTCTGCAATTTGTCTCATCTCTATTGCAGTTTGAACTCTTGTATTTATTCCTAATCTTTCTAAGGCATCTTGAAGAGCTAATGCATTTATAACTGTTGCTAACATTCCCATATAATCCGCAGTGGCTCTATCTATACCTAAATCCTTACTCTCTCTCCCTCTAAAAATATTTCCTCCACCTACTACTATTCCTATTTCTACTCCTAATTCATAAACTTCCTTTATATCTTGAGCTATTTGATTAACCCTTATAGGATCTAAACCAAAACCTGAAGGACCACTAAAAATTTCTCCTGAAAGTTTCAATAGAATTCTTTTAAATCTCGGTGAAGCCATATCTTATTCTTCCTCTCCCACCACATATCTTACAAATCTTCTTATTACAATATTTTCACCTAACTTTGAAATGGCTTCTGTCAATAAATCTTTGACCTTAATTTCAGGATTTTTTACAAAAGGTTGTTCCAACAAACAAACTTCCTCAAAGAATTTTTCAAGTCTTCCAACTACTATTTTTTCAATAACATGAGAAGGTTTATTCCCTTCCTTTTCTAATTGAGCCATATAAATATTTTTCTCCCTTTCTAAAACCTCTTGGGGAATATCCTCTCTACTTATATACAAGGGATTCATGCCTGCAATCTGTAAACATAAATCCTTGGCTAAATTTTTGAATTCATCAGTTCTTGCAACAAAATCTGTTTCACAGTTAAGTTCTAATAAAACTCCAAGTTTTGAACCGGTATGAATATAAGATTCAATGATTCCTTCCTTTGCAACCCTTGTAGCTTTTTTTGCAGCCTTTACTATTCCCTTTTCTCTTAGGATTAATATTGCCTTCTCCATATCCCCATTAGCTTCCTGAAGAGCACGTTTAGCATCCATAACTCCTGCTCCAGTCTTCTCCCGTAGTTCCTTAATCATTTCTAAAGAAATTTCCATTTTTCTTTACCTCCCTATCCAACCTCGGTTTCTTTCTCTTGTAGCTCTAATTCTTTTTCTCGTAAATCTTTTCCTTCAATAATTGCATCTGCCATTTTTGAGACTATTAATTTTACAGCTCTTATGGCATCATCATTTCCTGGAATGGGATAATCAACTAACTCAGGATCACAATTAGTATCTACTATAGCAACAATTGGAATTTTCAATCTACTGGCTTCCTTTACTGCAATTTCTTCTCTTTTTGGATCTACAATAAATACTACATCAGGAAGAGTTTCTATTCCTCTTAAACCATCAAAAAGCTTAACTAATTTTTCTAGTTCCCTCTCATATCTTAGAGCTTCTTTTTTAGGTAATTTTTCAAATTTTCCATTATTTTTCATTTCTTCTAAACGAATCATATAATCAATTCGAGATTTTATAGTAGAAAAATTAGTTAACATGCCACCAAGCCATCTTTGGGTAACATAAAAGGCTCCACATCTTTTTGCTTCTTCTTCTATGCTCTGCTGGGCTTGTTTTTTTGTCCCCACAAACAAAAAAGTTTTTCCTTCCTTTGCTTGTTCCTTTAAAAACTCATATGCTTCTTCTAATTTTACTAATGTTTTTTGAAGATCAATAATGTGTATACCGTTTCTCTCAGAAAAAATATAATCTTTCATTTTAGGACACCATCTTTTTGTTTGGTGCCCAAAATGTACCCCTGCTTCTAACAATTGTTTCATTAATATATGAGCCATTTGCACCTCCACTTAAAATTTGGTTTTTTCCACCCCTCTCTTCACTTTCTCTTAGAACTTTCTCTAAGACAAGAAAGCACCCCTAAGAGAATCAGAGAGAGTGTGTTATAATTCGAAGAGAAGTATATCACGAAGACTATTTAATTACAAGTACTTTTATGATATACTTTTAATCAAAAGAATCAAAAAATTTTAAAAATTGAAAACAGAAAAAAGTTCTCTTTTTTTAGTATTAATTTGGGAAAAAAATAGAGAAAGTAATATTAAAGAAAATATTCCTATTCTTGCTATTGGGAATGGACGAGAAATCTTGCTTCTTTGTCAGAAACTTCTTTCTCCTAAGACAACCCTTTTAGAATTTTTTCAATATTACAGAAAAATTGCAGAAACCTTAGGTTACGACACTAATTCTTTAGAGATTTCAGATTTCCTAAAATTACTTGAAAAGATGAAAATAATTGAAATGTACGAGCTTCCTAAGGAAATTTTTCGAGAATAAAATTTGCTATTTTAAAAATTTTTAGGTATACTATTAACTGTAAAGATTAGAGAAAATAGTATTATATAACAAAGTCAAGAAAGTAAGCTTAAAAGTGGGATTTCCCACTTTTTCTTTTTAATTATGAAGGAGCAAATTAGATTGGAACTTATTAAAAGAGTTAAAGAAATTTCAGAACCCATTCTTGAAAAAGAAGGAATGGAACTTGTAGATATTGAATATCAAAGAGAAAAGAAGGGATGGGTGCTAAGATTTTATATACATAAACCTGGAGGAGTTTCTGTGGAAGATTGTGCTCTTATTAGTGAAAAAATTGGGAGAGAATTGGATTTTTATGATCCAATACCTCATTCCTATACCCTTGAAGTATCTTCTCCAGGTTTAGATAGACCTTTAACTAAAATAAATGATTTCAAGAGAAATATTGGTGAAAAAGTAATAGTATATTTTAAAGAAAATTTTAAAGGAGAAAGAAGTCTTCAAGGAAAGATTTTAGGAATAGAAAATAATGATGTAATTTTAGAAATAAAAGGAGAAATTATAAATATTCCCATAGAAAAAATTCACTATGCCAAATTGATTGTAGAATTTTAGGGAGGGAAGATGATGAAATTAGGTGAGGATTTCTGGGTAGTCTTAGAACAAATAATAAAGGAAAAGAAAATAAATAGAGAGACTATAATAGAAGCTCTAAGAAGAGCTCTTCTTTCTGCTTTTAAAAAGGCATACGGAACAAGTAAAGGGGCAAGGGTAGAAATTGATCTTGCTAATCAAGAAATAAAAATATATGTCACAAAAAGGGTTGTTGAAAGGGTTAAGGATCCCATAGCAGAAATGTCCTTAGAAGAAAGTAGAACTATAGATAAAGATTTTCAGCAAGGAGATGAAGTAGAGATAGAAGTAGAGCCAAATGAATTTGGTAGAATTGCTGTACAGGTAGCAAAACAGGTAATAATTCAAAGTTTAAAAGAGGCAGAAAGAAAGGTTCTCTATGAGAAATATAAAGCAAAGGAAGGAGAAATTATAAATGGTTCTGTTTTGAGAGTAGAAAGAGGAACTGTATATATAAGGCTTCCAGATATAGAAGCCCTTTTACCATATAAAGAGCAAATACCCACGGAAAACTACTGGATAAGTAGAAGAATAAGGGCTTATTTATTAGAGGTTCAAAGAACCACAAAGGAACCAATTATTATTCTATCCCGAAGTCATCCAGGATTTTTAAAAAGACTTTTGGAATTAGAAGTTCCTGAGATAAAAGAGGGAATAGTAGAAATAATTAATGTTGTAAGAGATCCTGGGGTTAGAGCAAAGGTAGCAGTGTATTCTACTTATCCTGAGATTGATCCTATAGGAGCCTGTATTGGATATAAAGGGGTAAGGATACAAAACATAGTTAATGAGTTAAATGGAGAAAAAATTGATTTAATTCATTGGAGTAAAGATCCAGCAGAGTTTATTGCAAGAAGTCTCAGCCCTGCAAAACCAATAAAGGTTGAATTAAAAGAGGATGAAAAAAGAGCATTAGTTATTGTTCCTCCAGATCAGTTATCTCTTGCTATAGGTAAGGATGGACAAAATGTTAGACTTGCAGTTAGACTTACATCTTGGAAAATAGATGTGAGAACAGAATCCTCAGAAAAAATAGAAAATAAGGCTATTATTAAAGAATGAGCAGTAGAGGACATATTCCCATTCGAACATGTATAGGATGTGAAGAGAAAAGGCCTAAAAGAGAAATGATTAGGATTGTAAGGCAAAATGAGAATATTTTTATTGACCAAACAGGAAAAGCATCTGGAAGAGGAGCATATATTTGTATAAGTGTTGATTGTTTAGAAAAAGCTATAAAGAAAAAGGCCTTATCTTATGCATTAAGATGCTCCCTATCTTCAGAAAATCTTGAAATTTTAAAGAGAGATTTACAACAAGAAATATTAAAACGGGGGGAGAAAAATGAAAAAAAGAATTTATGAGTTAAGTAAAGAATTAGGAATAGAAAGTAAAGAACTATTAAAAATACTTTCAGATTTAGGAGTAAATATTAAATCCGCTTTAAATATTATTGATGAGGAAATTGAGGAAATAATAAAAGATTTACTGAAAAAAGAAGATATTCCTTCGTCTCCCCCTGAAATAGAAGTAAAAAGGGAAAAAAAGGAAGAGATAAAACTAGATAAAGTTGAAAAAAGGGAAAAAGTTATAACAATTCCTGGAGCAATTACTGTAAGAGAGCTTGCTGAACTTCTAAATATCCCCCCCACTAATTTAATTTTGAAACTTATGGAAATGAAAATTATGGCAAATATTAATCAACTTTTAGAGCCTGATATAATAAAAAGAGTAGGAGAAAAATTTGGATTTAAAATAGAAGAAGTAAAAGCTAAAGGGATTCAAAAGAGAAAAGAATTAACTCCTGAAGAACTAGAAAGACTAAAACCTCGTCCTCCTGTAGTTGTAGTAATGGGACATGTGGATCATGGAAAAACAACCCTATTAGATGCTATAAGACAGACCAATGTTGCGGATAGAGAGTTTGGGGGCATTACTCAACATATCGGAGCCTCAGTAGTGGAACATCAAGGAAAAAAAATAGTCTTTTTAGATACACCAGGACATGAAGCCTTTACAGCATTAAGAGCACGAGGAGCTCAAGTCACAGATATTGCTATTTTAGTTGTTGCAGCTGATGATGGTGTCATGCCACAAACTATTGAAGCTATAAATCATGCTAAAGCAGCTAATGTTCCTATCATTGTTGCTATAAATAAAATTGATAAGCCTGAAGCAAATCCCGATAGAGTTAAACAACAACTATCAGAATTAGGATTGATTCCAGAAGAATGGGGTGGAGATACCATAATGATTCCTGTTTCAGCAAAAAGAAAGCAAGGTATTGAAAATCTTTTAGAGATGATTCTATTAGTTGCAGAAATACAAGAATTAAGAGCGGATCCAAATATAACTCCAAAAGGAGTTATCATCGAAACAAGAGTTGATAAAGGAAGAGGTCCTGTAGGAACAGTAATTGTCCAAGAGGGAACCTTAAAAATTGGACAATATTTTTTGGCAGGAGATATAAAAGGAAAAATAAGAACAATGTTTGATGATAAGAATCGACCTCTTAAAGAAGCTCTTCCATCCCAACCTGTAGAAATCTCAGGTTTTGAAGAACTACCTCAAGCAGGAGATATTTTACAGGTAGTAAGAGACGAAAAAGAGGCCCAAGATATTTTAGAAGAAAGAAAAAGGAAAAAAGAAAGCTCTTCTTTTGAGATTATAGGTTTAGGAGAAAAAATTCTTCCCTTAATAATAAAAGCAGACACTCAAGGATCCTTAGAAGCTATTTTGCAAATTATAGGGAAAATGAATTCTGAAGAGATCACAATAAAAGTAATTCACTCAGGAATTGGAAGTATAACAGAAAGTGATGTAATGCTTGCTTCAGCATCAAAGGCATTAATCATTGGTTTTAATGTAAGACCAGATAATAAAGCTAATGAAGCGTTATCTCGAGAAAAAATCATAGCAAAGACCTATAGAATCATATACGAAATTATCGATGACTTAAATAATATTATAAAAGGATTTAAGAAACCAGAGATTAAAGAAGTCATTATTGGAAAAGCTGAGGTAAAGGCTACCTTTAATATACCAAGAATTGGAACCGTCGCAGGAGTATATGTAAGAGAAGGAAAGATACAAAGAAATGCAAAAGTGAGACTCTTAAGAGATGGAAGAATTATTTACGATGGAAAAATAGCATCCCTAAAAAGATTTAAAGAAGATGTTACTGAGGTTCTAACCAATTTTGAATGTGGGATTGGATTAGAAAATTTTGGAGATATAAAGCCAGGGGATCAATTGGAGATCTATATTTTACAAACTCAATAGATCATGATTATTGGAGTTTGTAGAGTTGTTTTATCAATTCCTGAAAGTTTTTCATTAAAGGATAAGAGAAGGATTAAAAGAAGTATTGTAGAAAAAGTAAGGAACCGATTTAATGTTTCTATTGCGGAGATAGAAGCTCAAGATAGTATAAATGAACTGATTCTTGGAATAAGTTGTGTCTCAACAGATTCAAATCAAATATATAGAGTGTTTTCTGATGTAATAAAATTGGTAGAAAAGGAGAAAGATAGCTTCATAGTAGACTATGAGATAAATATCTTATAAAATGCTTAAGGAGATGATAAATCTTGAGACAAAGACAAGAAAGACTAAGTGAATTATTAAAGATTGAAATTAGCGAAATTCTTTTAAAAAGGGTTAAAGATCCAAGAATTTCCTCCTTTGTTTCCATAACTGAAATTAAATTAAGTAAAGATCTAAGACATGCTCATGTCTTTGTGAGCATTTTTGGTGATGAAAAAACAAAAAAAGAAACCTTAATAGGTTTAGAAAGTGCAAAAGGTTTTATAAGAAGTGAAATAGGAAAGGATTTGAGAATAAGATTTATACCAGAAATTGTTTTTGAGCTTGATGATTCCTTAGAAAGAGGAGATAGAATTTTAAAAATAATAAAAAATTTAGAATTAGATGAAGAAGACTAAAACTTCTAAGAATATTTGGGAAATTATTAAAAAAGAAAATAATTTTCTACTTATAACCCATAAAAATCCTGATGGGGATGCTGTAGGTTCTATTTTAGGTCTATATTATTTCTTAAAAGAGAAGGAGAAAGAAGTATATCTTTATCTTCCTAATGGTATTCCTTATGTCTATCAATTCTTAATTGTTGATGATCTTAAAATATTTAATACTTACCAAGATATTAATTTCAATATAGCTATTTTTCTTGATTGTGGAGATATCGAAAGAATAGGAGATAATAATAACTTTTTCAAAAACATTCCCTTAATAATTAATATAGATCATCATCCCACAAATACCTTTTTTGGTAATTTAAATTTAGTAAATCCAAAGGCATCGTCAACTACAGAAATATTAGCGAATCTTCTTTTTAGATACAAAGAAAACCTAACAAAAAGAGTCTCTCAATGTCTCCTTACAGGTTTAATAACAGATACAGGAAGCTTTAGATACAGTAATACTAATTCTAATTCTTTTAGAACTGCAATTAAGCTTGTTGAGAAAGGTGCAGATATTTCATATATTTCTCAGCAGGTATATGAGAAAAAAAGTCTCCCTTCTCTATATCTTTTAGGGAAAGCTCTCTTTAGATTAAAATTGATAAATGATGTTGCCTTCAGCTATATTACAAAAGAAGACATGGAAGAGACCAATTCTAAAATTGAAGATACCGAAGGAATTATAGATACCTTAAGAATGCTTAAAGATGCAAAGGTAGTTATTTTTCTATATCCTCTATCTTCGTTTAAAACAAAAATAAGTTTGAGATCAAAATCTTCCTATATTGATGTGGGTTTGTTTGCAAAGAACTTTGGAGGGGGAGGACATAAAGAAGCAGCAGGTTTTGAGAAAGATGGAGAACCTCAAAATTTAATTTTAAAGGTGATAGAAGATTTATTGGGATTTATAATGGAATATGAATCACTTTATATTGATAAATAAACCACCAGGTATTACATCTTTTACAGTAGTAAAAAAAATTAGAGAAATAACAGGGATCAGGAAGATAGGTCATATGGGGACTTTAGATCCTCGAGCTTGTGGTTTAATGATTATAGGTTTAGATAAAGCAGTTAGATTAGAAGAATATATTTTAACCTTAAAGAAAACATACATAGTGGAAATAGTTTTTGGAATAAGAAGTGAAACTTACGATAGGGAATCAAAAGTATTTAAATACAATCCGAAAAATTTAAATGAAAAGAACTTAGAAGATATCATCAAATCTTTAATAGGTGAAAGGGAACAAACTCCACCTAATTTTTCCGCTTTACATATTAAAGGGAAAAGGGCTTATGAATTGGCGAGAAAAGGAGAGGAAATTTTCCTTTCTAAAAGGAGAATAACTATTTATAATGCTAACTTAAAATATTTTGAAAAAGGCATTTTTCCCAGAGCTATTATTGAGTTCACTGTTTCTTCAGGAACATATATAAGAGGCTTAGTAAGGGATATAGGAGATATTATTAATATTCCTACAATTACCTCTTTCTTATTAAGAACTCAAATTGGTAAATTCCACATAAATAATGCACTCCCCTTTAAGAATATAGAAAAAAAATGGAAGGAAAATCTTATTCCTGCTATAGATGTATTAGAATTTCCATCTTTTTTTGTATCCAATCTTGTTATAAAAAAAATAAAAAATGGAAATCCCATAACTATTAAAGATCTTAGGAATTTTATTCCTTGCTCCAATCCTATTGCATTAATTGATGAAAATAAAGACTTATTAGCAATCGCATATCATAATGGTGATTTAATAAAACCTAAGAAAGTTTTTAGCTAAAATGTTAGAAAATTATATTTCAAAGATTAAACTTAATAACTTAGAAGAGAAAAAGGAATTTGCAATCACAATTGGAGTATTTGATGGACTCCATAAAGGACATCAATTCATATTAAGAGAGTTAAGAAATATAGCCTTTGAAAATAATTTGAATTCTGCTGTAATTTCTTTCGAAAATAATTTCTCCCAAAATATCAAGGATTTATCAGAATTCATACTTACTAAGGAAGAGAAGGAAGAATTTTTAGGTCTCCTTGGGATAGATTACTTGTTTTTAATAAAATTCTTTTCAGAATTAAGTAAATTATCTCCAGAAGAGTTTATAAAGGAACTATTAGATATTATCCCTATTAAATATATTTTAGTTGGGGAAAACTTTAGATTTGGATTTAAAAGAAGTGGAGATATAAATACTTTGAAAAAACTTAGTTTTCTTTATAAATTTGATGTTATATCTTTTCCTTTATTAAGAAAAAATGAGGAGGTTTTATCAAGTAGCTTGATAAGAAAGTTTTTAAAAGAAGGAAGAGTTGAAAAAGTTAAAGAAATGCTTGGATATTTTTATTTTCTTCGTGGTAAGATTGTAGAAGGGGAAAAATTAGGCAGAAAGATTGGCTTTCCAACAGCTAATATAAAAGTTTATGGGGATAAACTATTACCCTCTAATGGAATTTATAGGGGGAAAATAATTATTGATGACAGATTCTATACTTCTGCAATATATATAGGAAATAAACCTACATTTAATTACCAAAATAGAGTTTTAGAAGTTCATATTTTAAATCATTATGAAGAATTGGTTGGAAAAGATGTAGAAATAATCTTTGAAGATTTTATTAGAGAGGAAAGAAAATTTCCTAATATAGAAGCCCTAAGAAATCAGATCTTAAAGGATTTAGAATATATAAAAGGGAAAAAAGAAGAGAATTTTTATATCATAACTATTGATGGTCCAGCAGGCTCCGGAAAAACTACTATTGCAAAACTTTTAGCAAGATCACTAAATTTTGATTATTTAGATAGTGGTGCTCTTTATAGATCAGTAGGTTGGCTTGCAAAAGAAAAAAATCTAACTTCTGAGGAGGATATTCTTGAAATAATAAGAGAAAAACCCTTTGAATGGAAATGGGATGGTGAAAACTTCAAAATTTATTATAAAGGGGAGGACCT
>JAOADF010000069.1 GCA_026417425.1 Dictyoglomaceae bacterium | reverse complement strand
ATAGATAATGTCATCTAACCTTGCTTGAGCTCCTGTTTCATCCCTTACAGTTTTAAGAAATAAAAGGGGATCTGAAATTCTAAAAAGGGCAAAAGAATCCAAAATCATAGATTTTTTATCCTTAGTAACCACAAAGGTAGGTTCTGAATCATATTCTAATATTCTTTTCTCAAAATATACCACTTCCTGAATAAAGGGCTTTTTAAAATACAATCCTGGTTCCTTTATAACTCTCATAGGTTTTCCAAATTCCATAACTATTGCTTGTTTTGTCACATCCACTATAAAGGCAGAGATTGCAAAAATAAAAAGAAAAATCAATAATATTACTATTACAAATATGTATTTCATTTCTACTTTCCTCCTTCCTGAAAAGACAAGGTCTTTGTAAAAATATCTGCAGGAAGATTAAATATCTTTATACTTCCCCTTGGATCATCAATAACTATTATTCTTGTTTGAGGTAAAATCATATCTAAAGCTTCCATATATAGTTTTGTTTTAATAAGGGATGGAGTTTTATTATACCTTTCCAAAAGAGCCTTAAATCTTTGAGCATCTCCCTTTGCTTTTTCAATTTGTTCATTTTTATAAGCCTCCGCTTCTGCAATAATTTTTGCAGCCTGTCCTTCTGCTTCAGGAACAATTTGATTGTAATAGGCTTGAGCTTCTAGAATTAACTTGTCCTTTTCAGATTTTGCATTAATAACTTCTTGAAATGCGGATTGAACAGCCTCTGGAGGAATAACATCTTGAAGCTGTACATTTACAATCTTTATTCCAAAATTGTTTTTATTCAATACATCTTGAAGGACATTTTTTACATTATTTTGTATTTCATCCTTTGATACTGTAAGAATCTCATCAAATAAAAAGTTTCCAATTACCTGTCTCATAGAAGCTTGAGCTAAGTCCCTTAAAAGCTTTTCTGAAGCTCTTATATACATTAGATACTTTATGGGCTCTGAAATTTGATATTGAACAACGAAATCTAAATCTACAATTTTTCCATCCTTTGTAAGAAGAAGAGCTTCTTCCTCAACATCCTTATATCTTGCAGGAGGACCTAAGGCTATAGTCCTAAATCCTAATTCCAATCTTCTTATTGCTGCAATATCAAACTTATGAACAGAATCTATAATGGGAATTTTCCAATGAAGTCCTGGCCCATACACTCCAATAATTTTTCCAAATCTCTTTAATATTCCTGCTTCTGCGGGACCAACGAAATAAAAGCTTCCTACAATGATTAATATTATAAGAATTATAATTATAAGAGTTATTATATTTTTGAAGGAAAATTGATGCTTAGGAAAAGTTGGAAAGTTTGACCAGTCTCTCATAAAATGCCTCCTCATTCTATTTTAAAAAGTGGGAAAGAATTCTTAAGATTATAAAGATTACAGAAACTATTCCAGCAACTTTATCTTCTAAATCTACCACCTCCTTATTTACTTCTTTCTCCTGATAAGATAGTAATTTTTCTATTTTCTCTTCTAATTCCTTTGTAGTTTCTCTATTTTGTTCCTTTGTTTTTATTTTTTCCTTCTGAAATTCTTTATACTTTAATAAATCTTCAAGGGATACCCAAGTCCCAAGACAATTGGGACAAAAATATATAGTAATATCCTTTGGAATCACTGGATCTTTTAAAATCCTTAAAGAAATTTGATCCTTGGGGCAAATTGTTGGAACACAAGAAGAAGGCAGAATATTTTCATATTCCAAATCCTTAACTTTATCAGGATTAAGGGCAACTAATTCCCATTTATCAAACCAAATACCATAACAATTTGGGCATTGTTCAA
>JAOADF010000017.1 GCA_026417425.1 Dictyoglomaceae bacterium | reverse complement strand
CCTTCTACATAACTATATGGAAGATTTAAATATCGAGCACAAGCGGAAATATCTTCTGAAGTTAAGTAATTATAGGGGTTATTGTCCTGAAGGGCATGAAGAATTTCTAAAATATATTCTTGACTTTGAGGAAAACTTTTAAGAATATCTTCCCTTGTTCCCATACTGCCTCCCGTTACAATGTAGAATATTTCTTATAGAAGGATAACAATTAAAGATTTAAGTGTCAAGGATAAGTATTTTTTTCATCTTTTCTTCTAAACTTTAACAAGAATTTTTGATATATTCTATAAAGAAAGTTTTTAAAGGGAGGTTTTTAAATGTCTACTCTCTCATAGTAGATTGGAATCAGTTAATAATCTAGCATAAACATCCCATAATATTTATTTTTCCCATCTTTTCTCTTCCTCATTTCCTTTAGATTAGGCTAATTCTTTCTTTATTTATTCTTTACTTATATCAAAAAGATATATAATTTAATGAATAAAAAGAAAGAGAGGTAAGATAATAATAAATGAATTGCAAAATATGTAAAGCAAAAAATATTAAAAAGAATCTGTGATAAACTTGCCTTCTTATAATTTAAGTTTATGCAAAGACCATCTTATAGAATGGTTTGAGAGGAGAGTACAAAATACTATTAAAGATTTTCGTATGTTTACAAAAAAATAAATTATTAGTATCAGTTTTTGGTAGAAAAAATAGTATGGGGCTTATGATTTGTCTTAAATAAATTTGGATATGAAGTGGATGGAATACATATTGATTTAGGAATAAATGAATATTCTAAAAAAGTAGAGAATATACTGAAGAATTTGATAAGAAAATTAAGAAGAAATTATATACTGTGGATTTTAAAACTGAAATTGAATCGATCTATCCATTACTTAATAAAGAAAAAGAAGAGGAAATTAAAAGATGCAAAATATGTAATGAACCTTCCGCCCTTGAGACATGTGCGGTATGTAATATAAAGTTAAAACCTAAGATTACTATATAAGGTTAAAATTTACCTATTACGGTCTTTTAGTTGATATTCCTTTTCTTAAAGATTAAAATATAGAAAAAAAGAAAGGTTGGGATGCTTAAATGGATTTGTTTGAAAAATGTTTAAATTTAGAGCCAGGGCATCCTTTATTCGAGGCAAGGTATGCTATTGAGCAGGGAATTTATCCCTATTTCTTACCTTTAGAAGAAACAGAAGGAACCGAGGTAATTATTCATGGAAGAAGGCTTATTATGTTGGGTTCCAATAACTATTTGGGACTTACCACTCATCCCAAGGTAAAAGAAGCAGCTATTAATGCGGTTAAGAAATATGGTACCAGTTGTACTGGTTCCCGTTTCATGAATGGAACCTTAGCTTTACATAGAGAATTGGAAGATAAATTAGCAGAATTTTTAAATAAAGAAGCATGTATAATATTTTCCACAGGATATCAGACTAATGTGGGAACAATTTCAGCTCTTATTGGAAAGGATGATATTGCAATAACAGATAAAGAAGATCATGCGTCAATAATAGATGGTTGTAAGATGTCCTATGGTAAGATGCTAAGATTCAAGCATAATGATATGGAAGATTTGGAGAGGGTACTGAAAAGCTGTCCCGATGATGCAGGAAAACTTGTTATAGTAGATGGTGTATTTTCCATGGCTGGAGATATTGCTCCTCTTCCTGAAATAATAGAGCTTTGTAAGAAATACTCTGCTCGACTCATGGTAGATGATGCCCATTCCATTGGAGTTTTAGGAGATCATGGAAGAGGAACCGCTAATCATTTTGGGGTAGAAGATGATGTGGACATTATTATGGGGACTTTCAGTAAATCCTTTGCCAGCTTAGGGGGTTTTATAGTTGGAGACGAAGAGGTGATTTTCTATATTAAACATAATGCCAGATCTTTTATATTTAGTGCCAGTATTTCTCCTGCAAATACTGCAGCTGCAATAGCAGCATTAGAAATCATGCAAGAAGAACCTGAGAGAATAGAAAGATTATGGAAAATATCCAATAGAATGAGGGGGGGATTGAAATCTTTAGGATTTGATATAGGGAATAGTTGCACTCCCATAATTCCTGTGTATATAAGGGATAGATGGAAGACTATATTTATGTGGAAGGAGCTTTTTGATTTAGGAGTATATTGTAATCCCGTTCTTCCCCCTGGTGTTCCTCCTAATCAATCCTTATTGAGAACAAGTTATATGGCAACTCATACTGAGGAACAGATTGATAGAGCTTTAGAAATATTTGAGAAGGCAGGTAAAAAAATTGGAATAATATAAGGAGGATTATATGCCAATAGTTAACCACAGTGTGGAACAATTTATAATGCTTTTAGCATCTAAGGAGCCAGCACCTGGTGGTGGATCTGCCTCCGCCCTCTTAGGAGCAATAGGTTCTGCTTTATCTTCCATGGTTGTTAATCTCACTATAGGAAAGGAAAAATTTAAGGAACAGGAAGAAACTTTACAGGAATTATTAATTGAGTCTGAGAATCTACAGAAGGAGTTTTTATCTTTAATAGAGGAAGATACTTCTGCTTTTAATAAAGTATCTCGAGCCTATAAAATGCCAAAGGAAACCGATGAACAAAAGGAGGCAAGAAGGGAAGCTTTAGAAAAGGCATTAAAGGATGCAACTTTAGTTCCTTTATCCCTAATGGAGAAGGGATTATCGGTTTTAAAATTATTAGAGAAATGTATGGGAAAAACTAATCCTAATGTTATCAGCGATATTGGGGTTTCTGCTATTTGTATAAAATCTGCAATTCAAGGTGGTTGGCTTAATGTTATTATTAACCTTAAATATATAAAGGATGAAGATTTTAATAAAGAAATAAAAGAAAAAGCAAAAAATCTTTTATTAGAAGGAATAAAAATTGCAGATCAGATTTACAACCAAGTTGAACAATCCATAATAAAATAGGGGGTAAATAAATCCCCCTTTCCATTTATCTTCTTTTTTACTCTCTGCAACCTTTTTATAATTTCCTCCGTATTATTATTAGAAATTTAAATAGGGAGGAATTTTTAATGGAAAAAAGACTTTATAGAAGTAAAAAGGAAAGGGTACTTTTAGGAGTATGTGGAGGAATAGCAGAATATTTTTCTGTAGATCCAACTATTGTTCGTCTTATTTTTATTCTTCTAATATTTGTTTCAGGACCTCTTTTACCAATATTTTATTTTATATCCGCATTAATTATTCCTGAAGCTCCCAATGGAGAAGAGTTTAAAAAAGAAATTGATGAGAGTTACATAGAGAAAATTAAGGATGAGATGAAGACTCAGTATAAAAGCTCTTCCAAAGAAATTTGGGGATGGTTTCTTTTAGGATTAGGAGTTCTTCTTCTTTCTTCGAATCTGGGATGGCTTTTTATTCCCTTTAGAATTTTAGTTCCGTTATTTATATTAGTTCTTGGAATAATTCTCTTAATAAAGACTAAGTGAAGAGGTGAAAATAATGAGAAAGATATCCTTCCTTGGAATTTTTTTAATAATTTTAGGGGCAATTTTATTGGCTTCAGAGTTGGGTTATCTAAATATAAAATGGTATGATATTTTAAGATTCTGGCCTGTAATATTTATATTCTGGGGTATTGATATTTTAATGGGAGAGAAAAGATGGTTTTTATGGATTGCCCTCCTCATATTAATATTTTTCTTAAGCGCTATTTTCTTCTTTATGCCCTTTAGAATGCATAGGGGAATTTATAGGGATTGGTTTCTTCCCTATGATCCTAACATTAAAAGTATGGAGGTAAATCTAAAGGTTGGATTAAGAAATCTATATATAAGCCCATCTTCTGATAAAAAAAATCTTATATATATCTCATCTTTAAGAGAATTTGATATCAAAGAAAGGAAAAAGATACAAGGAGAAGGTGCAATATTGGATTTAGAGATAGAAGATAATTTCTCTTCTTTCTTTGGAGGTGATGTAGGGACTATGGATGTTTATTTCCCTTCCAACGTAGATATAAATCTCACCTTAGAGGCAGGGGTGGGTAACTGTAAATTAGACTTCAGAGGATTAAAGTTAAATTATTTAAGTATAAAGGGTGGTGTAGGTAATGTTTCCGCATGGCTTCCCAAAACAACATCAAAAGTAGAGGTAAATAGTGGAATTGGAAATATAACCGTATATATTCCTGAGGGAGTAATTCTTGATCTGCAAACGGAGACGGGAATAGGTAAAATCTCTGTAGATTCAGAAATTACAAGGGTTCAAGAAGGAAAGTCAGGTGATATAATATATCTCAAAGCAAAATCGGGAATTGGAAATATAAATATAAAAGCAAGTAAAGAGATAATTTAGATTTTAGGGCTGGTGAGTTTTTTCTTGCCAGCCTTTTTTAACTTAAAAGATAAATAATCTCTCCTAATAATGCAATTATAAGAATTCGAATTAATAGATTCCATTTAGTTTTATAGCAAAAAATTAAGGATAATAAAAATAAGATTAATTCTTTCCAATCAATGATTGAATCTAAAAGAATATTATAGGTAGCTGAAATTAGAAGAGCAAAGGTCATAGGTCTTAATTGGGTTAAAATCTTAGAAAATTTTTCACTATTAATTTTATGAAAGAAATAAGAGAAAGAAAAAACTAATATAAAAGGGGCAAGAACCGAAGATATAGTAGCAAATATTGATCCTATAAGTCCTCCCATTTTATAACCTATGAAGGTAGCAGAGTTTATGGCAATAGGACCTGGAGTAATTTGAGAAATTGCAAGAACATCAATAAATTGAATATTAGTTAGCCATTTCTCCTCTATTACAACAAAGTGTCTTATGAGGGCTACAATGGCATATCCACCACCAAAACCAAAGAGACCTATTAAAAAGAATACTTTAGTTAATGTTCCCAATATACCCATATAATACTAATCATTAAGGATATAAGAATTATATATACAGGATTAATTTTGAAGAATATCAATATAAAACTTAAAGAAATTATTATGAAAATTTTTAAAAAGGTAAAATTTACTTTTTTTAAAAGCTCATATACACTATAGACCATAAGACCTGCAATTGCAGGTCTCATTCCATAAAGTAAGCCCTGGATTATTTTACTTTTCTGCCATTTAATAAAAAATATGACAATAATTAAAATTGAGAGAAAAGAAGGAAGAATAACTCCTAAGGCACTTATTAATGCTCCTTTATATTTTCTTAATCTATATCCTACTGCTACCGCAAAATTAAAGGCTATGGGACCTGGGAAGAGTTGAGCTAAGGTTAGGGTTTCTAAGAATTCCTCTTCCTTTAGCCATTTTCTTTTCTTGACAATCTCTTCTAAAAAAAGAGGAATCATTACATATCCTCCTCCTAGGGTAAGCCATCCTATTTTTAGAAAAACAAAAAATAATTCCCTATATTTCATAACAATCTGAAATTTTACATCTATTTTGAAAATAGTTCAAATTCCTGTTAAATAAAAAACCTCCTGAGAGAAATTTTTTTCTCCCAGGAGGCTTCTTTTATTATGAATCTTACTAAAGTTCCTACTTAACAGGTTTCAGTATACCTTTGGTTAACATTATTATCACAAAGTTATCGGAATATGGACTGTTCTTGTAAATAGGATCTCCTTCAGGAGGCCATCCTGCCACTCTTACATTTTCTAAGGAAGGATTGTTTCCGTATCTTTCCCATAGAGGAATTATTGGCAATAATTCATTGAATGCTAAGGCAAGATTAGTTACATATTTCTTTTGAAGAGCTGTATCAAATCCTACTGCAGAGTCTGTTATCAATTTATCTAGATCCACTTCTCCTACAACCTTTGTTCTTTGCTTCATGGGGAAGTTCATTCCAGGACCTACCCCAAGAGGATAGTTAAATCTAATAAAGTCTTGATAGAAGGAGAAATGAGGATGGGGATGGGCAGCACCCCAAGCCTGTATCAATAGTTGGAATCTTCCCTGTTCTGCCTCTTGAGGTACTTGAGCAAAGGTTACTCCACGAACCGTTACCTTAATTCCAAATTTTGTCAATTGAGAAGCTGCATTTTCTGCAGCAGCAGACCAGTCCGCATACTCTGCAGGAACAATTAATTCATATTCCATTCTCTTTCCTTTGTCATCAATCCATACACCGTCTCTATCTCTCTTAAATCCTAATCCTAATAATATCTCTTCTGCCTTCTTAGGATTGTATTCATATTTATTGAGTTTCTTTTGATCACTAGCAGAAATCCATAATGATATAATATTATCACTAAATCCTGCCATAAGTTTTACTCCAACTCCAGATTTTCCAAGGGATACATATCCATTTTCATCTCTATTTATGGCATAAGCCATTGCCTGTCTTACTTCTACTCTATTTATTGGATAAATATTATGGTTTACAAATATGGCAGGTCCAGAATATATAGGAGGTCTAATAATTCTTATTCCCATTTCTATAAACTGTTTCTCTGTTGCTGGAGGGAAACCATGGGTAGCATAGTCTACATTCTTTGCTAAAACCATGGGAGTTACCGTAGGAGTTTCTCCATTTACCAATCTTACTTTATCAAATTGAATGGCCTCTTGATTCCAATAGTAGGGATTTCTATCAAGAATTACCTCTGCTTCTGTCATTGTATCTACATTTAATATAAAGGGGCCAGAAGCTACTATATTCTTTGGTCTAAATTGCTCAAATTCTGCCCTTAACTTTTTCATCTCATCGGATTCTCTATCCTTTCCTTGAGCAAGAAGAGCTTTTACTCTATCCGCATAAGTTCCATAAGTGGAGTAGTCTCTGATAGTATAGGTTCTTAAGATATATCTTGGAACCACAGAGGATGGGTTATTCATATGGAATTTTACAGTGTATTTTCCTGATTCCTCTACTCTATCAATATACCTCCAGATAGGCCAGTTCATGAGATAGCCAATGTAGTATGTTGCTACAACATCCTTTGATGTAAATTCCTGTCCATTGCTCCATTTTACACCTTTTCTTAAATTTACTATGAACCATTCAGGCTTATTGGTAGGTTCAAGACGCCAACTTGTTGCAAGAAGAGGTTCATATTTTCCTGTTGCCCAATAGTAGAAAGCTAAAGGTTGATGCATTAATTCATAATAGATCCCAAGGGTTATAGCTCTTGATACAAAGGTGTTGAAATGTCCTACGGGTGGCATATCATAGGGCCAGGCCCCTACAAAAACCTTTTCAGGAGCTGCGAGCCCCAAACTTAAAATACCTAAAAGGATAACTAAAATCACTAAACGCTTCATTTTTTTGACCCCCTAATTTAATTTTTGGGAATCTAATAAAGAGAAGAATTTCTTTATTTTAGAATCTCTCACCCCCCTATTTAAAATACTTTCTTAGGAAAAGGGATAGAAGCATAATTAAAGCTCCAGAGATAAAAGCCAAAATATCTACAACAAAAGTTGCTGTTCCAATTTCTAAAAAAGGTATCAGTATTCCTGAAAGGAAAGATATAAAAAATCCAATTTTAAAAATAGATTTTGGAATTTCTGAATTCATACTTTCTCTCCATATAATTCACAAGCAACATAATGTTCTGGTTCTAATTCATAAAGATTAGGTTCTATCTTATCACATTTACCAGGCTCCATATAGGGACAGCGATTACTAAATCTACATCCAGGAGGAAGATTCAAAAGACTTGGGAGATCAAGACTTCTCAACTCCATAACCTTTTTACTTCTTGTAACTTCTGGATCTGCTTCAGGTACTGCAAGAAGAAGAGCCTTTGTATATGGATGTAAGGGATTTTCTAATACTTTTGGGGTAGGACCAATTTCCACAATTCTTCCCAAATACATTACTCCTATCTTTCCATTCCAACCAAAATATTTTGCCATAGCAAGATCATGAGTGATAAATAAAAAGGTCATATCAAAATTTTTCTTCAAAGATAAAAGTAATTTTATAATACTCAATCTTATAGATACATCTAACATTGATACTGCCTCGTCCGCCACAATAAATTCAGGATTTAGGGTCAATGCCCTTGCAATAACAACTCTTTGCCTCTGACCGCCCGAAAGTTGATGGGGATACTTGTATATAAAATCCTCTACAGGAGTTAAATCTACTATTTTTAAAAGTTCTGAAATTTTCTCTTCACATTGCCCATTACTACTTATTAAATGATGTTTTAATAAAGGAGCACTCAAAATATCATAAACAGTTTTTACAGGATTTAATGAAGAATAAGGATCTTGATGGACAATTTGAACTGCTTTCCTATAGTTTTTAAACTCTTCCTTATTCATTCTCCAAATGTCTTTTCCATGAAAGAGAATTTCACCTGATGTTGGTTTTAAAAGTCCTGCGATAAGTTTTCCCGTTGTAGTTTTCCCACATCCAGATTCTCCTACAAGGCAAAAGATTTCTCCCTTTTCTATGGAAAGATTTAAATCTTCTAAAACCTTTAAGATCTTCTTAGAAGCAAAAAATCCTCCACCAAT
The DNA here is from genome assembly GCA_026417425.1 of Dictyoglomaceae bacterium. The sequence continues at coordinate 5,301 of JAOADF010000017.1, read as the reverse complement.
AGTAAAAAATTTATTAACATTTCTTAATTCAATTATTTTTTTCATTTCTTATACTCTCCCATTTAATGCATGCAGTGTGATGGTTATAAAAAGCCTTAGTAAGCTTAGGCTCTTCTTTAAGGCATTTATCTATCTTATATTCACATCGAGGATGAAATTTACATCCTTGGGGAAGATCAATAAGATCTGGAGGGGAACCTGGAATGGATATGAGTTCTCTCATGGAAGCAGTCACAGTAGGAACTGCCCTTATAAGTCCCATAGTATAGGGATGAAGAGGTTTATAAAAAATATCATATACTGAGCCGACTTCTACCAAGCCTCCTGCATACATTACTGCAACCCTATCCGCTAATTCCGCAGCTAAGGATAAGTCATGGGAGATTAATATAATTGAAAGATTTAATTTTTCTCTAATTCTTTTTAAAAGCTCTAAAATACTTCTTTGGCTTAGTATATCTAATGCGGTAGTGGGTTCATCAAGAATAATAATTTGAGGATCCAAAAGGAGAGCTAATGCAATCAATACTCTTTGTCTCATCCCTCCAGATAGTTCATGGGGATAGGATTTTAATACCCTTTCTGGATCCAACTGAACTAATCTTAAAAGTTCTAAAACTTTTACCCTTAATTCTTCTCTTGTTATTTTAAGATCATGGGATTCTACAGTATCAATAATGTGATCCCAAATTTTAATAACAGGATTAAAGGCATTTAGAGCGGATTGAAAAACCATTGCAATTTCCTTCCATCTAAATTTTCTTAATCTGCTATTATCTAAACTGACCACTTCATATTTTTTCCCATTTCCCTGATACCAAATTTTCCCTTGAGATATTCTCGCAGAAGAAGGTAAGAGTTTTATTATAGATAATCCAAGGGTAGTTTTTCCCGATCCACTTTCACCAATAATTGCAAGGGTCTCACCTTTATAAAGATCTAAATTTACTCCTCTTACTGCTTTCACTAAACCCCTTCTTGCTCTATAGTCCACGTAAAGATCTTCTATCTTTAAAATACTTTCCATATTTTATACTCCCTGACCCAATCTGGGATTGAATATCTCCTCTAAGGATCGAGTAAAAGATACTAAGGACCACTGAAATAAAGATATGGCAATTATTGGGGAGAGAATATAATAAATACTATGCTTATAAAATATAGCTCCTCGAGTCCATGCAAAATTTATCATAACTCCCCAATTATGGGAAGCTAAGGGAACAAGTCCCAGAAGAATTAATCCCACTTGAGCGTAAACTGCAGAGGTCATAGAAAGAATAAAGCTTATTATGATGTAATTCATCATATTAGGAAGAATCTCTGAGAATACAATATAAGGAGTTCCTAAATCTAAGGCACGTGCAGCCTCTATAAAATCTCTTTCCTTTAAAGATAAAACTTGTGCCCTTACAGCTCTAAGAAGCCCTGGCCAGGATAAAAGAGCAAGAATAAAAGCTATTAGAAAGGAACTTTTTAGTTTGATAAATGCAGCTAAGACAGAAAGAAGGGGAAAGTGGGGAATGGTTAAAACAATATCTGCTAAACTGGTAATCATGGAATCAAATCTTCCCCCAATAAAGGCACTTAAAGATCCAAGGCTTACTGCAATTAAAGTGGAAAGAAGTCCTGTAAGAAAGGCAACAATAAGAACATCTCTTCCTCCATGAACCACTTGAGAGAGAATATCTCTTCCTTGACTATCAGTCCCAAGGGGATGTTCCCAGGATGGTTTTACATATATCTTATCTAATCTCGATGTAGTATCAAAGGGAACTATGTAAGGTCCGATAAAGGACATTAATATAATAAAAATTAAGATAATAAATCCTGCAAAACCCACTTTATTTCTTTTTAATAATCTGAAGGTGTCCTTTAAAGAATTTAAAAATATCTGAAACTTTCTTATCTTTTTATCCATTACTCTCCTCCAGAGACTCTTATTCTTGGATCAAGTCTGCTATATAATAAATCCGCCAGAAAGTTTGCCATAATTACAGATATGGTGATTATTAAAAAAACTCCCTGCATTACAGGATAATCTCTAGAACTAATACTACTCCAAAGAATCCATCCAATACCTTTATATACAAAGATACTTTCAATTAAAACAGAACCTCCCACAATAAATCCTAAGGATATGGTAAGACTGGTAAAAAGGGGTAAAATGGCATTTCTTCCTACATAAGAAAAGGTTATTCTGCTTTCTTTCAAGCCCCTTGCCTTTGCCACCATCACATAATCCTCCCCTAAGGTGGAAAGAGTGCTACTTTTCATGGTAAGAATCCAGCTTCCAATGGTACTAATAACATAGGTGAGAATAGGCATAGATGCATGGAAAAATACATCTTTAATAAAGATCCATGTAAATCCAGGTTTAACTCCAGGAGATAAGGATCCTCTCATAGCTTCAATGGGAATTAGTCGCCATTGAACTCCCACAAAGACTAAAATCATAATTCCAATAAGATAATTGGGAATAGAACTTAATATGGATGCAATACTTGTAATAGCAACATCAATAATACTTCCTCTCTTATAGGCAATAAGCATGCCAATTATAATTCCAAGGGAGAAACTTATAAGGAGGGATACTCCAACACTAAAGAGAGTCCAAGGAAGGAATTCCTTTATAATTGATGTTACTTTAGTTCCTCGAGATAGGAAAGATATTCCTAAATCTCCTCTAAAAAGATTTTTTAGAAAATCAAAATATTGAAGAATTAAAGGTTTTTTTAGATCAATTGAGAATAATGAAGCAGCTAAAGCTTCCGCTTCTTTATAAGTCATCCCATATTGGGATATTAATTGGTTAATATATATCTGAATTGGATTTGATGGCATAAGTCTTATTATGAAGAAGGTTAAGGAAACAACCACAAAAATTGTAATAATTGATTTTATGAATCTTCTTAGGATTATATTTTTACTTAGTCTTTTTAATCTATTGATGAATTTTAACACATATCCCTCCCAATATTTTTTTAAAATAACTTTAAAATTTCCTGTAGTTAATATATAATAGGCTATAAAATTTGTCAAGTAGGTTTACAAAAGGAGAAAAATATGAGAGAAAGAAGAACACCAAAGCATGTGGGAAGTTATAATAAGAATTTGGTTCTTGAAGTATTAATGAAACAGGGACCAAAATCTCGGGCAGAGATTTCTCGTATCACAAAACTTACTAAAACTGCTATTACAGAAATTATTGAAGAACTTTTATCTAAAAATTTTGTTATAGAATTAGGAAGAGTTAATACTGTGAGGGGAAGAAGACCAATAAAGCTTTCTATAAATCCTGAGCTTCTAGTTTTAGCTTTAGATCTTTCCGGAATTTACATAAAGGGAGCTATTGTAAATCCCAAGGGAGAAATCTTAATGACCAATTCTTTAAAAATGAAAAAAATGGATGATCTTCTTGGATTAATAGAGAAATTATACGAACCTTTTAAAAATAAAATTATTGCTATCTCCGCATCTATCCCTGGACTTCTAGAACTTAGCTCTGGGAAGGTAATATTATCTACAAGTTTAAACTGGAAGGATTTTAATTTAAAAGAAATTATAAATAAAAATTTTCCTTTACCTTTTTATATGCAGAAGGATACAAACGCAGGAATACTAGCAGAAAATTGGTATGGGGAAGGTAGAAATTATAGAAACTTTTTCTATCTTTTATTAAGTAAGGGAATAGGATTAGGGATTTATTTAAATGATAGAGTATTAGATGGTTATGATGGAATCATTGGCGAGATAGGTCATACTATTGTAGAAATTGATGGAAAGGAATGTTGGTGTGAAAAGAGGGGATGTTTAGAAACTATAGCTTCTATCCCTGTTATCATTGAAAATTACAATAAAGCTTATGATATAAAGGAAATTCTTGATGGTGCTTTAATGGGTGAAAGAATAGAAAGTTTAGAGAAAGCTCTAAAATATTTAGGAATCTCTTTGGCTAATGTTATTCAAATATTTCCACCTCAAGCAGTATGTATTTCAGGAAATCTTTCCTTGGAAGTCTTAAAATATATTACAGAAAAATTAAAAGACCATGTTATTTCCAATATCTTCTCCCAATTAAGATTAAAAATAACTTTTTATCCTTCAAATCTTGGAGAAAATAGCCTTATTTTAGGAGCTGGGGTATTAGGATTTATAAATTATTTTAACAGATAGAAGTTTAAAATAATAGTTTTTTTTTGAAAGATATAATTATTTATCTATCTTTAATAATGTTCTACCTATAAATCAATTAGTTAACCTTATTTACAATTTATTTTATAATTGATATAATTATATTAAAAGATTGAATTGGAGGTTAAAAATGAAAATAGCGGTTATTGGAGGAGGAAGTTCCTATACTCCTGAATTAATGGAAGGTTTAATAGAACTCTCTTTTGAAGTTTCTCCTTTAGAGATTTATCTTATGGATATCAACGAAGAAAGATTAAATATTATAACCGAATTTTCAAAGAGAATGATTAACAAGAAGAAAGCTAGTATAGATTTAAAATCTACTTTATCCTTGGATAACGCATTAGAAGGCGCAAGTTTTGTAATAAATCAAATAAGAGTAGGAGGACAAAAGGCAAGACTTCTTGATGAAACTATTCCCCAGGAATTTAATCTTTTAGGACAGGCAACTACAAGAACAGTGGTATTTGCGAACGCCTTAAGTACGATGCCAGTAGTTTTAAATATCGCAAAAAAAATGGAAGATCTTTCTCCCAATGCATGGTTAATTAATTTTGCAAATCCCTCAGGAATTATAACTGAAGCAATCTCAAAATATTCAAAGGTTAAAGTTTTAGGTCTTTGTAATGTTCCCATTAATTTTCAGAATTATTTTGCAAAAATTTTGAATGTTTCCTTGGAAGAAGTTTTTTTAGATTATTTTGGATTAAATCACCTAAGTTTTGTGAGAAGAGTATTTGTTAATGGAAAGGATAGAACTAATGAGGCTTTTAGTAAGATAAAGGAATTTCTTTCTGAAGAGGAGAGAAAAGTTTTAGAGTATTTAAATATGTTTCCTAATTATTATCTTAGGTATTTTTATTTTCGAGAGGAGAAAGTGGAGGAATTAAAGAGTAAATCAAAGAGAGCGGAGGAAGTTTTGAAAATTGAAGAAAAACTGTTTGAACTTTATAAAGATCCAAATTTAGATGAAAAGCCCAAGGAATTGGAAAAAAGAGGAGGAGCATTATATTCTAAATCTGCAGTTAACCTAATATTTCACCTTTTAGGATTGAGAAGGGGCTTTCAAGTAGTAAATATTAAAAATCAAGGAGCAATTTTTGATCTTCC
>JAOADF010000159.1 GCA_026417425.1 Dictyoglomaceae bacterium | reverse complement strand
CATAAATAATTTTTTGGGGGAAGATGTTTCTTCCCCCATCATCTTATCAATCTTTTACAGCTGGTCAAAATCTAAAGAAAAATAAAGAAAAATTATAATTTTAGGTAAAAATTGTAAGAAAAAAAGAGTTTTTTTCTCTTTGACTCAATATATAGGGCATGTTATTATTTGTTTAATACAATATATAGTGGAGAATATAAAGATATGAAATGTCCTTTCTGTGGAAACTCCGAAACAAATGTTTTGGATACTCGAGAAATTGAGAATCAGACAGTAGTTAGGAGAAGAAGGGTATGTCTTAAATGTGGTGAAAGATTTACTACCTATGAAAGGATAGAGGAGAAACCTATTTTAGTAATTAAAAAAGACGGAAGAAGGGAACCTTTTGATAGGAATAAACTTCTTCTTGGTCTTCAGAGGGCTACGGTAAAAAGGAATATAGATAACGAGAAGTTAGAAGAAATAATTGACGAAATATTAGGAGATATAAGAAAGCAGGGATTAAGTGAGATAAGATCAAAGGATTTAGGAATGATGGTATTGGAAAGATTAAGACATTTGGATAAAGTTGCATATATTAGATTTGCTTCAGTATATCAGGAATTTAGTTCCGTTGAGGAATTTGCAAAACTTCTTTCCCAACTGGAGAAAGAAAAAGGAGATAAGGAGGGCTAAATAAATATGGGAAAGGAGGTTAATGATTTAATAATAGAATATCTTGGGAAAAGTGATTGGAGAGTAAATGAAAATTCCAATATGGCTTATTCCCTTCAAGGGTTAAATTATTATCTTTATTCCAGTTTAATTGCAAGATATTGGTTAGAAGAAATTTATCCCAAAGATATTGCAAAAGCCCATCAAGAAGGGGATTTTCATATTCATGATTTAGGCTCTCTCTCCGTATATTGTGTGGGATGGGACTTAGAAGACTTATTATTAAGGGGATTTGGAGGAGTAGAGGGGAAAATTTCAAGTAAACCAGCAAGACATTTTAGAACTGCTTTGGGACAAATTGTTAACTTTATGTTTACCCTTCAAGGGGAAGCAGCAGGAGCCATTGCCTTTTCTAATTTTGATACCTTTTTAGCGCCCTTTATAGCCTATGATAATCTCTCCTATAAAGAAGTAAAGCAAGCTCTCCAGGAGTTTATATTTAACTTAAATATACCTACAAGAACAGGGTTTCAGACTCCCTTTACAAATCTTAGTTTTGATCTCACTGTTCCTGAAGATTTAAAAGATAAAAAGGTTATTATTGGTGGAGAAAGAAAAGATGCTACTTACTCAGAGTTTCAAAAGGAAATGGATATTCTAAATGAAGCTTTTTGTGAAGTAATGATTGAGGGAGATGCCCATGGAAGAATTTTTACTTTTCCTATTCCTACCTATAGTATAACTAAGGATTTTCCTTGGGAAAAGTCGAATCTTACAAAAATATGGGAAATGACTGCAAAGTACGGAACTCCATACTTTTCCAATTTTGTAAACTCAGATATGGATCCTTCTGATGTAAGAAGTATGTGTTGCAGGTTAAGATTAGATAATTCCCTTGTAAGACAAAGAGCTCTTACTTTTGCTCTAAATACATCAAATAAAAATGTAGAAGAACTAAAACACCGAGGAGGAGGCCTTTTTGGTGCCAATCCTTTAACAGGAAGTATTGGAGTTGTTACCATAAATCTTCCAAGATTAGGATATCTTTCCAAAAATGAAGACGAATTCTTTGATAGATTAGCCTTTCTTATGGATTTGGCAAAGGAAAGTTTAGAAATAAAAAGAAAAGTTCTTGAGGATTTAACTCATAAAAATCTCTATCCCTATTCTAAGTATTATCTTTCAGGGGTTTATGAACTTACAGGACACTACTGGGGAAACCATTTCTCTACCATTGGAGTTATAGGAATGCATGAAGCATGTATGAATCTTTTAAAAGAAGGAATAGATGAAGGAGGAGGTAGAGAATTTGCTATTAAAGTATTAAAATTTATGAGGGAAAGACTTTTAAAATACCAGAAGGAAACAAACAATCTATATAATCTTGAGGCTACTCCTGCGGAAGGAACCTCCTATAGATTGGCTCGTATTGATAAGATGAAGTTTAAGGATATATATACTTCGGGAGAGAAGGAACCTTTTTATACGAATTCTACTCAGCTTCCTGTGAACTATTCCAAAGATCCCTTTGAAGTATTGGAACATCAAGATGAACTTCAAAGCCTATATACAGGTGGCACAGTATTACATATTTTCTTAGGCGAATCCATAGAAGATATAAACTTAGTAAAAGAAGCAGTAAGATTAATCTCTTCCAATTATCGTCTTCCCTATTTTACCCTTACTCCTACCTTCAGTGTATGTCCCGAACATGGATATATAAGGGGGGAAAGGGAAAGTTGTCCCCATTGTGGAAAGGAAACGGAAATTTACTCAAGGGTTGTAGGATATTATAGACCTGTTAAAAGCTGGAATAGGGGAAAACAGGAAGAATTTAAATTAAGAAAATCCTTTGTATTAACTTTGAAGGAGAAGAAGAGAATTGAAAATCTCAGGTTACCTGGGATTTAGTTTAATAGATTTTCCTGAAAGAATATCCTTTGTAATATTTACTCAGGGATGTAACTTTAGATGTCCCTTTTGTCATAATCCTGAATTGATATCCACAAGAAAAAAGGGAACATATTCCGAGGAATTTATATTAGAAGAGTTAGCAAGAAGAAGGAAATTGATAGATTCCGTAGTAATAACAGGAGGGGAGCCTACATTGCAAAAAGATCTTCCCAAATTTTTATTTAAATTAAAAAAGAAAAGACTTTTTATAAAATTAGATACCAATGGAAGTAATCCCTATATGTTGATGGAATTAATTCAAGCAAAACTAGTGGATTATGTTGCCCTTGATTTTAAGAATTCTAAGGAAAAATATGGAGAGACCATAGGGTTAAAAGAAGATTTAGCAGAGAAATATTACAAAAATCTTATGGAATCTTTAAAAATCCTAAAAAAGGGCAATATAAATTTTGAAGTAAGGACTACACTGGTTCCAGAATTAGTGAGAGAAAAAGATTTAAGAATTATCAAAGATATTATTGGAGATATTCCTTATTATTTACAGCAATTTAATCCTGAGAAGACATTAAATTTTGAATATAGATTTCAAAAACCATATTCCCCAGAAAAGGCTAAGGATTTTAGAGAAAAGGTTCAAGGGAAATTAAGAGGAATTATTAATTCTTCTTAAGATTAATAGGGCAATAATAGATGCCACTGCTCCTTGAAGAAAATTAATCCTGTAACTTCCATAATCAATAATTAAACCTGAAA
>JAOADF010000148.1 GCA_026417425.1 Dictyoglomaceae bacterium | reverse complement strand
GATTATAATAGACAGTATAAATTTCCTTTTGGGAGAAAAACAAAGTAAAGATATAATAAGAAGAGGCAAGGATTTTGCCTATGTAGAAGGCGTATTTTTGTGTAACAATGTAAAACTTCAAGAGGAATTGAGGGAGTTTGGGATAGATTTTGATGAATATGTAATAATTACCAGGGAAATTAACATAAATGGAAAAAATGTATCCAGAATCAATGGTAGAACGGTAACTGTAAATTTTTTAAAGCAAGTTGCTAGATTTTTAATTGATCTCCATGGACAGCATGAACATCAATCACTTTTAAATGATGAGAACTATATTAAAATATTAGATTCTTTTTGCTCTAAAGATGAACTAAACACAATAAAATTGAAATATATGGAATATTATGAGAAATTTAATAATATTGACAAAAAAATAGATGAATTAAGAAAGGATGAACAATATAAGCTACAAAAACTAGATATATTATCCTTTCAAATTGAAGAAATAGAAAAAGCAAATTTAAAAATTGGAGAAGAAGAAGAACTGATAAAAAGAAGAAATCTTCTTTCGAATGCTGAGAAGATTTTTTCTTCATTAGCCAATGCCTATGAAAGATTATATCAAAAAAGTGAAGGCTATTCAGCATATGATGAGATATCCTTTAGTCTTTCTCAAATAGATAATATTAGTAAATTTGATGAATCTTACCTAAATTTAAAAATGGATTTGGAAGATATTTATTATAGATTAGAGGATATAATAGAAAGATTGAGAAATTTTAAGGAAGAAATAGAATTTAATCCTGATGAATTAAATTTAATTGAGGAAAGGTTAGATTTAATTAATAGGCTAAAAAGAAAGTATGGAAAAAGCATTCAAGAGATATTGGATTATTATCAAAGAATAAAAGAAGAATATGAAAATATAGAAAACAGCGAAAAAATAGTAGACGAGCTATTAAAAGAAAAAGAGGAGTATTTCCATAAATTGACTTATTATGCAAATATATTAACAAGCTTAAGAAAGGAAACTGCTGATAAGTTGTCTAAAAGGATAGAAGAAGAATTGAAATATTTGGGAATGGAAAAGGCAAAATTCCTTGTCTTAGTAAATGAAATGGATAAATTTACATCAAATGGAAAAGATGAGATTGAATTTCTTTTTAGCGCTAATCCTGGAGAATCTTTAAAGAAATTAAATAAAGTTGCGTCGGGGGGAGAAATTTCAAGAATTATGTTAGCTATTAAAACGGTAATAGCAGATATAGACGAAATTCCAACACTTATTTTTGATGAGATTGATACAGGAATTAGTGGAAGAACAGCACAAGCAGTTGCTGAAAAAATATGCCTTATATCTAAAACTCATCAAATCCTTTGCGTTACTCATCTGCCTCAAATTGCTGCTATGGCAGATAGGCATTTTGTAATTAATAAGGAGACGAGTGATGAAAAAACAACAACAACTGTTCAGTTACTAAAGGAAAATGAAAAAGTAGATGAAATAGCAAGATTAGTTGGTGGTGCAATTGTAACTGATTTAACGATTAAGCATGCAAAGGAAATGCTTGAAATAGCAAATAGATTGAAACAAACGATAAAGACTGGTGGAAGAATTTAATATCTTCTACTAGTCTTTTTTAATTTTATAGATAAAATAGTCGTTGTCCAAGAATGACCAATATGACAGTATTATTCTAGTATATATGGACAATAAAAAGGTTAATTTAGATATAGAGAAAGGAAGGTGAGAGGAATAAAAAGGAATAGGGAGTGATAAATTTGAAATGTTTGAAAAACTTAAAGCAACAGTTTATAT
>JAOADF010000134.1 GCA_026417425.1 Dictyoglomaceae bacterium | reverse complement strand
TTTTGATAATTTAATTTATCTGCCTCAAGAAGAACTATTATCTGCTTTGCAAAAGCTTCTTGATCTTTCTTTGTCATAAAATCTTTTATAGCTTGATAGGGAATGTTAATAAATATAGTTTTCCCTAAGAAGGGATCATTCTTATCTTGTACCATTATTATTATATTAACAGAGGTTTTAGGGGGTAAGATTATATCGTTTAAAATGGGTAAAAGCTCCTTTAAAACTCTATTTACTAATGTAGGATAGGGAAGTCCTTTTTGATTTGTTTTCGTATAACAGGAGATATTGAGTCCAATAATGGGATGATAAAGAGATGTTCCAAATTTAAAAGTATCATCAAAAGCCCTTAAGTTTTTCTCAAAATTAGATTTGTAAATCTTACTAAAAGACTCGAGATGAAGAACAAATACTGTTCCTGGTTTTGTTGTAGTTGCAGTAGAAGTTTGGGTTTGAGAAGCTGTAGGGGTCTGGGTCTGAGAAAAGGAGAAATTAAAAATTAATATCACAAATACAAGAAAAATTAATATAACATTTTTCATACCATTACCTCCAATATCTTTTTTATTATTATATACCAATTTTAGACTAAAATTTTGATTAAAATATTTTGCTCTATTGACTCTAATATTTTAAAATTTTATCGTAAAATTATAAATGGTTGAAAGATCTCATGTATCTCAATGAGCTTGGAATAAATTAGGTCTTTTATTACTATATATCGCTATGCAATTTCTTTCTCATATGGCTTATGAAAAGATTTTTATAGCATTATTGAAGAATTAAAATATGTTAATTCTTATATAAATAGACTTTAATAAGATGAAAACTGTCTCTTTGGTCTTCAACAAAGCTATGAGAATGGTAGGATGATATATGAAAGTAGGAGGGGAGAGATGAAAGAGTATATATTTAATTTGGAACTTTTTCCTGAAGATTCTAAAAAACATATTCCTATATATTTTGATGTACCAACCGGTGCCAAGGAAATAATAATTGAAAATTTTTTGGAACCAAGAGAGTTAGATTTGGAAAACTCTAAAAAACTTGCGAAGGAAGCTTTAGCAGTATATATAAATCAAGGAGATAATCCTTTAAATATAAAAAACATTCCAAATAAGATTTTGGATGAAATAATTAAAGAGTTTATTCCTATAAGAAACCTTATAAATTTTAGAATCTTCGATGCTAAGGGAAATTTTAGGGGAACTGGAGATGAAAGATTTTCAAGGGGAATTCCCATAAAAATTGGTGAAAATTTCTCATCTCTTGGATGTGTAGAGGGAAAGATTTGGGAAGGAAAGTGGAGAATTGTAATAGAGACCCACGCAATTGTTAAAAAGGGCTTATTAAGCTTAAAAATTAAAATTAACAATGAAGAAAGGGAAAATATTCCCCAGATCTTTAAAGAGTATGTTCCTGTTCTGAAGGAAAATATTTATAAAGATGGATGGTTGGCATGTGATCTTCACATTCATTCCCATCATAGTGATGGCAAATTGTCCCTTGAGGAAGTTATAAAGAGTTCCATAAAAAGAGGATTAGATTTTATTTTTCTTACAGATCACAATAAAATCTCTGGTTTTCAAAAAATTAAAAATGAAAAATTTCCTATTTTTTGTGGAATAGAATTTACAACTTTTTGGGGACATTTTACCTCTTTTGGATTGAAAGAGTATATCGAATGGGATATTATAAATCCTTTAGATGGCATAAAAAAAGTAGCGGATTTTGTTCATTCTCAAGGAGGTTTAATTTGTATAGCCCATCCTTTTACTATAGGAGATCCTGTATGCACAGGATGTAGATGTACTTTAAATATAGACTGGAGAAATGTAGATGCTATGGAGATATGGGCAGGATCTTTTAATAAGAGAAGACATGAAAACACTGAAGCCTTAAAACTATGGAGAAATCTTCTTAACTCAGGTTATAAAATAACGGGAATAGGCGCAACAGATATGCATACTCTAAAAGATATAACTCCTGACTGTCCTATAACTTATGTTTATGTGAAAAATTTAAATTTAGAAAATGTATTAAAATCTTTAAAAGAAGGTAGAGTTTATATTACTCGAGGACCAAAGGTTAATTTTTCAATTAATGATATGGATATTGGAGGAAAAGTGAGAATCACAGAGGAGAAGTTTAATTTAAGATATTCTTGCGAGGAATTTTTGGATTTGAAAATTTTTTATAATGGGAAGGTTATTATTGAGATTCCTAAGACCTCTTCCGGAAATATAGAGCTTTTTTTAAAAGATCGGGGATATATTTATTTAGAATTCTGGAAGGACAAGGAACTATATGCTATTACCAATCCTATATATGTGATATAATTATAAAATTATGATCAACGATTTAGATGTTATTTTAAGACTTTTATTATCAATATTATTAGGGGGATTAATTGGCTGGGAAAGGGAAAAAGAGGAGAAACCTGCAGGTCTCCGAACCCATATTTTAGTTTCTCTTGGCTCTACCTTAATAATGATAGTATCCGCCTATGGATTTATTGGGAGATACCCAGCGGATCCGGGAAGAATCGCTGCACAGGTAATAACTGGTATCGGTTTTATAGGTGCAGGAACCATATTAAGAACAGGAGTAACTATAAAAGGACTTACCACAGCTGCAAGTATATGGACCGTATCTGGAATTGGTTTAGCTGTTGGGATAGGTCTCTATTTACCTGCAATTTTCACCACTTTATTGGTAGTAGCCACATTGATGTTTGCTCGGAGATTAGAGGTATCTATTATTGGTAGTCATAAACTTTTTTCTTTAAGATGCATAATAGAAGATAAACCAGGTTCCATTAGAGATATAGGTACTTTATTGGAAAAACTGAACATAGAAATAAAAAAAATTGAACTTTCATCTTATTGGAATGGAAGGGTAAGTTTAGTCATTTCCCTAAAGCTTCCTGCAAAACTTTCTGAAGAAGAGGTTATAGCAAAAATAGTAGAACTTGATAGTGTGATAAGTGCAGAATGGATTTAGAGGTGGGGATTCTCCCCACCTTATTTATACTCCAGAGTAAGCATTAAATCCACCATCTACAGGAATAACTGCTCCTGTTACAAAGGAGCTTGCGGGAGAAGAGAGCCAAATTATAGTTCCAATAAGTTCATCGGGATCTCCAAATCTTCCCATAGGAGTGTGATTAATAACCGCCTGACCTCTTGGTGTTAAATTTCCATTTTCATCTAAAAGAAGATATCTATTTTGTTTTGTCAATAAAAATCCAGGTGCAATAGCGTTTACTCTGATTTTTGGGGAATATTCTTGAGCAATATATACTGCAAGCCATTGAGTAAAATTACTTACTGCTGCCTTTGCTGCGGAATAGCCTATGGTTCTTGTTAATGGTCTAAAAGAAGCCATTGAGGAAAAGTTAATTATTACTCCACCATCTTTATTTTCTAACATCATTTTCCCAAAAACTTGGCTGGGAATTATGGCTCCACCAAATAGATTTAAATCTATTACTTTCTTTAAAGCCTCAATAGGAAGGTCAAAAAAAG
>JAOADF010000121.1 GCA_026417425.1 Dictyoglomaceae bacterium | reverse complement strand
ACAATCTTTGCCATTATTATCTACCTCCTTTTTTTCTATTTTTTTAGATACAATCACCTTAGCAGGTCTTAAAATTTTATTCTTAAAGAAATATCCAGGAGAAATCTCTCTTACTACTAAGTTTTCCTCACCATCTTCAATTTCTTCCAGCCCCACTGCCTCATGTAAGACTGGATCAAAAGGTTTTCCTATTGTTTCCATCTTTACCACCCCCTCATTCTGAAGGAGGTTTTCAAATTGTCTATAAATCATATTAACCCCTTCTATAATAGCATCTTTTTTCCTTGAATGTTTCATAGTTTCCAAAGCCAAGGAAAAATTATCCATAATATTCACAATTTCTCTTAATAAACGAGCATTGGCAATTTCTTGCCATTCTTCTTTTTCTTTTCTTAACCTTTGTCGAAAATTTTCAAATTCAGCCTGAAGCCTTATATATTTTATTTCCCAGTCATCTACTAAGGTTTCAGGTTTTGCTTCTTCCCTTTTAAGTTCAACCTCTTTTGTTTCTTCCTTTTCCAAGATTTCTTTTTCTTCCATAATTCCACCTCATTTTCCAAATTTTAGCACTCTCACCCTGAGAGTGCTAAACCATATATAGTTTATACTTTATATCAAAGTTGTCAAGAGAGATTAAAAAGTGGAAAAGTAGATAGGTATGGATATAGTTACCAATCTTAGATAAATAACTCTTCCATAAGTATTACAGGAAACTCAAAAATATGAGGATGAACTAAAAATTTTACTTTACTTCTGTATTTTTCTGTATATTTCCTAATATCTGATATTATGAGTTTTAAACCATAAACAAAGAAAATAGAATATAATGTAACTTTTATTCTTTTTCCTACCTACTTAACTTCTTTTCTGAATGTTTTTTTATCTTATCTTTATCATTGCTTTTTAGTCTTAGAAGTAAAAACCTATATAACTTTATCCTTATATATGCTTCCTTTTTCTTTATTCTTTTCTCTTTTCTCAAAAAATTTCTTTGATAAATTTATCAGTAATTTAAGTCTTATCTTCCTCATCTTCATGTCTCTTATTTTATCTACAAATCCTTATTTTGTAAATTTTTAAACAGTCTCATACAAAATCTTGACGATATTAAAATTTTTTGATATTAATATTATTAAGCTATATTCTAAATATGGTAAATAAATAGAATCAAAGAAAAAAAGCATATATTGATAGAAAATATTGAAACTACGAGATTTATTAAAATTCTTCAAAGGGGAGGTGAGAAAATAAAAATTTATTTTACTTTAAAATTATTTAAGGAGGGGTATAAATGAAAAAAATTTTATTAATACTATCCTTAAGTCTTTTTTTGACATTAAGTTTTGTATATGCTCAAGAGATATCCGCAGGAATAAGAGTAAACATGTTTTTTATGGGAGGAGTAACGATCCCTCAATTTGGCCCAGTCGTTGAAATAGGAATATCAAACTTTAGCGTAAGAGCATCTTATATATTTGGTAGTATAATGGGGGCAAGTTTTTCTTCGATTGAAATATTTGCTTTATATAATTTATCTATAGAACCTATAAAGTTATATGCAGGTGGAGGAGCCGAATTCTTAAGTATTAATATACCAGACTATGGATCAGGAACCTTCCCTTTCTTAGCTCTTGTTGGAGGAGTTAAATATACCGTAATACAAATCTTAAGTATCTTTGCTGATTTTAAGTATTCACTTTCTCCACAAGATCCTAGCTTCGGATTTTATTCCATCGGTTTTGGTGCTTTATATAAATTCTAACTTCCATCAAAATAAGGAAGGAGCTCCTTAGAGGGTTCCTTCCTTATTTATTTTCATCAGACTCTCAAAAATCTTATTCGATTCTTCACAATTTAATCTTTCAGGATGCCACTGGACTCCTAACAAATAGGGATAATTTTCGTGCTCTATACCTTCTATAATTTCAAGTCCATTATCTATAAATTTTGCAGATACTTTTAGATTTTTGCCAAGCCTTTTTATTGCTTGATGATGGTTACTATTTACCATTATTTCCTCTTTTCCTAAAGATTTTATGAAGATAGGTATTTTTCTTTTAAAGGTCTCCTTTATCAGATTAAATTCCCATTGGTCCCTTTTCTTATTTATCTAAAGTTTATTTCTTCCTCTGGTGAAAGCACTATATAGGGAATATCAAGTTTCTCTAAAGCTCTTTTATAATTAATATTTTCTTCGGGCTAGCTTAATGCAATTTTTCTTTTTTCCATTATTCAACCTTAATAACTTCTAGACTAAGGTCCAAACTTTTTACAGAATGGGTTAATTTACCCATGGAGATAAAGTTTATCCCTAATGGGGCAATATTTTTAATATCCTCTGGTTTTATATTTCCCGATACCTCAATTAATGCTCTTCCCTTAATTATTTCTACTGCTTTTTTAATAGTCTCTATATCCATATTATCTAACATGATAATGTCTACTTTATTTTCTAAGGCTTCTTCAACCTGCTCCAAGTTTTCTGTCTCTACCTCTATCTTATAAAAGGGGGAAACTCTTTCTCTTACCCTTTTTATGGCTTCCGTTATACTTCCTGCAATTTTTATATGATTATCCTTTATTAAAACCATATCATATAAAGCAAATCTATGATTTTCTCCTCCCCCTATTTTTACTGCATATTTTTCTAATATTCTAAGAAGAGGTGTAGTTTTTCTTGTATCTAAGATTTTGACACCATAAGGTTTTGCTATGGAAACACAATAATTAGTAAAGGTGGCTATTCCT